>JAGWBC010000047.1:0-12784 GCA_021296115.1 Anaerolineae bacterium
GGACGGGGCGCTCGCAGGCGAGGCTGAATCCGTGGACGATGCCCAAGATGAGAGGGCCGGCGCCGACGACGCCGAGACGGAATTAGTCGACGAGTCCGCGCGCTAAGGTGCTTCAGATGGCGTTGGCAGTGATGCCGCCGTCGAGCACAAAGACGGCCCCGGTTGTATAGTCGGAAGCCGATGACGCCAGGAATAGGGCGATGCCGGCCATGTCGTCGGGCTGGCCGATGCGGCCGGCGGGCGTCCGCGCCAGGACCTGCGCCAACAGATCTTCATTCCCCCAGAGCGCCTGCGCAAACTTCGTTTTCACCAGGCCCGGCGCGATGGCGTTCGCCTGGATATTGTCCGGTCCCAATTCGGTCGCAAGCGTCTTGGTCAAGCTGATGACCCCGGCCTTGGTGACGCTGTAAATGCCTTGATAGCGCCCCGGATTCAAGCCGACGATGGAGGCCACGTTGATGATCTTGCCGCCGCCGCCCGCGCGCATCCGCTTGACCGCCGCCTGCGTCAGCCAGACGTTGCCCATCAGGTTGACGTCAATGGTCTTGCGCCAATAGCTGTCATCGGCTTCCAGGATCCTGCCGAAATGAGGGTTGGTGGCCGCGTTGTTGACCAGGATATCCAGCCGGCCGTAGCGCTCTGCCGTTGCTTCTGCCAAGTCCTTGAGCGCTTGTTTGTCGCCATTATGCGCCGCGATGCCGACCGCTTCTCCGCCCGCCGCGCAAATCTCCTGCGCAGCTTCGTCCAGTGCCGTTTGCTTGCGGCTGGACAACACAACTTTCGCGCCGGCCTGCGCAAACGTTTTGGCGATAGCTTTGCCAATACCGCGCGAGGCGCCGGTTACAATGGCCACGCGCCCGCTTAGGTCGAAGGCGTCAGGCATGGTCATGCTCGATCTCGCGGCACGCTGCCGAGCAAGGGAATGCCCAGCCGGCGCAAATCGTCCTGGTGATAAATGGTCTGGTCAACATATTCGGCGAAGAAGGCCAGCGCCAGACCGATCAGGAAGGCGATGCCCAGCCGCATCAGCGGCGCGAAGCGGTTGGTCAGCGGCGTTGGGGCTGCCGTTACGGTGGCTTGATCCAGAATCGTCACCTGTGCCGAATCGCCGCCCAGCTGCGGGAAATACTCTTGACTTCGAGTCGTCAGCGCAAGCATGGCGGCATCGACTATCGCACGCAGCGCTTCGCCGTTTTGGTGGCTGAAGTAGATGGCGCCGACGCTGCGGACGTTATCGGCCGCGACCTGCAAGCTGCCCAGGGGCGTATCGGGCTCGGCCAGCTGGCTCTGGATTTCCTCGCGAAAGCTAGAGCTGCGCACCCAGTCGGTCAAGGCGTCGACCGTATACTCGGAAGCCAGCCAAATATCGGTGTAATCGACATCGCGTTCCGGCAGGTTAAAAGTCTGCGCGGCGCTGTAAGTGAGCTGTGCGTTGTAACCGCTCTGGCTGGCGCTTGAGCTGCGAATAAATTCGGGAATGGCGATGACGGCGGCCAGCGCGACTGGCAATACGATCAGCCACCAGCGCCGAAGAACAATACGAAAGACTTCTGCGAATTCCATTCTGCTCATCTCTCCACTGCTACGACGGGGTCTTGGTAAGTAAATTTGTGTCGCTTTTGATGCGCCTGCCAGGCTTGCTCGACATAAGCGCTGATGCGCTCGCGGAAGAGAGCTGTATCAAATCGTAGCGCGTTGTGGCGTATGGTCTCGGGATCGTAAGCGCCGGCGTCAAAGCGAAGCAATACTGACTTGAGAGCGTCTGCGCTAGCCTCTGTGAAGAACTCGCCAGTCTCCGCCGGCACAACCGTGTCCAGCGCGCCGCCGCCTCGAAAGGCAATGACCGGTCTGCCGGCGGCCTGCGCCTGCACCGGCGTTATGCCGAAGTCTTCCAGGCCGGGGAATAGCAGCGCCTTGCACTTGGCCATCAGCTGGGGCAAGGCGTCATCGGCGACGTATCCCAGAAACTCTACATTGTCTCCGGCAAGCGCCCGCAAGCGTTCGAGGTCTCGGCCGGCGCCGGCGATCTTGAGCGGCAAGCCCAATTCGCTGGCGGCGCGAATTGCCAGGTCGATACGTTTGTAGGGCGCCAGGCGCGAGACGATCAAGTAGTAGTCTTCGACAGCGTCCAGCGGGACAGGCTGAAAGCGCTGGGTATTGACAGGCGGGAAAATCACCTCGGCGTCGCGATTGTAGAAGCGGCGGATGCGGGCTTTGATGGCGCTGCTGATCGCCACGAAGTGAGTAACACGCTGCGCGGCGGCGTAATCCCAAGAGCGGAGCAGGCTGACCAGGGGTTTAATCAGCCAACTGGCAAAGGGCGGCAGTTCCTCGCCAGCCAGGTAATTGTCCAATTGCCAGACATATCGCGTGGGCGCCAGGCAGTAGCAAATGTGCAGCGCGCGCGAGTCAAATTGAAGGCCGTGGCAGAAGCCGCTCTTGTTGCTCAAGACGACATCGTAGTCGGATAGCCGAAAGTTGTGCCAGGCCAAGGGATAGAGCGGCAGGTACATTTGGTGTCGCCGTCGAATCGCCGGCAGCTTGTCGGTCCACAGCGTTCGGATATCCCAATTGCGGAAGTGTTCGGGCATGGTCTGCGGCGCGTAGATGCTGGTATAGACCGGACTCGCTGGGTAAATGCGAGCGAGTGTATCCAGCACATCTTCTGCGCCGCCGATTTGGTTTAGCCAGTCGTGTACCAGCGCGAGCTTCAATCGAGTTTCTCCGAGAAATTTTCGCTGATGATACCACGAATGCGCGTCGGGCTTCAGGTCGTGATAGCGTTTCTGACCGGCTCGAACGACCGCCGGTGCTCGGCGCAGGGACCATAGCGGCGCAGGGCGCGGCGATGGGCGTCGGTCCCGTAGCCCTTGTGCTGCGCAAAGCCATATTGCGGGTAAAGGGCGTCCAGCTCGCGCATGCGCGCATCGCGCCAGACTTTGGCGATGACGCTGGCGCAGGCGATGCTTAGCGAGTGCTTATCGCCGTTTACAATGCTGACTTGCGGGATATCGCGGCGCTCGGGCCACAGCATGTAGTCGAAGAACAGGCAATCCGGCTGGATATTTCCCTTGGCCAGCGCCTGCTCGAGAGCGCGCTGCATGGCCGCTTTGGTCGCCGGGACAATGCCTAAGTAGTCGATCTCCTCAGCCGAGCTGCGGCCGATGCCCCAGGCCAAGGCTAACTCCTTGATGGCGCCGTCGACCGCCTCGCGCTGCGCCGGGCTCATCTCTTTGCTGTCGCGCGCGCCACGCAGCAGGCGGCTGAGATCGTTCCGCTCCAGTGGCAGGGCGACCGCCGCGGCGGCGACCGGACCGGCCAGTGGTCCGCGTCCCGCCTCGTCAATGCCGACTATGCAGCGACAGCCGGCTCGCAGGTAATGGCGTTCGTGGACGAGACCCGCCGTTTTGGGCAGCTTATTTGGGCGGCTCATAAAGTCCCAGGCGCCAATTACGGCGGATCTCCCAGATTTCGCGCAGTAGCTTGACCGAGTCGTCCCAAAGGCGCATGGTGGAATAGGGGTCGTAGTACCAGGTGATCGGCAGCTCTTTGACCTTGTAGCCACGCCGTTTGGCGATATACAGCAACTCGACGTCAAAGCCGATGCCATTCATCCGCTGGACCTGGAACAAATCTTCCGCCACATCGGCGCTGAAGAGCTTGAAGCCGCACTGCGTGTCTTCGTAATCGTTGAGCGCCGCCAGCTTAATGATGAAGGTGGCGATCCGTCCCATTATGTGTCGATACTCCGGCTCGTCCACGCGCACCGCGCCCGGCGCTTCCCGGCTGGCGATGACGATGTCGTAGCCAGTAGTCTCAGGCGGCAAGAATCCGGCCAGATCGTCAATCCGCATGGATAAGTCAGCGTCACAAATGAAGCGCCAATCCCCCGTCGCCGCCAGCATACCCTGTTTGACCGCCAAGCCTTTGCCGCGTATGCCGTCCGGCGACTGAATCACCCGGATTCGGTCAGACTCGCGCGCCGCCGCCTGCGCAACCTCGTAGGTCCGGTCGTGGCTGCCGTTCTCGACGATGATGACCTCGGCCGCGAAATCTTGTTGGTCCAGGAAACAGTTTATCTGCTCCAGGCTGGGCGGCAAGCGGCTGGCCTCATTGTGCGCGGGAATCACAATGCTCAGAAAAGGGGTGCTCAACGACCGGTCTCCAGTGGGCGGAATTGGAACTTGTCGAGTCTTGCTCAGTTAATCATACGACAGAAAAAGCATTTGTACACATAAGAGCGCGCATCGGTACAGCCGCAAGGCGCCGGGCGACTGCTACGGGCGCGTGAGCATGCTATCCAGATAATCGTCGCTAACGCGTTTCATGGCTTGCACGCGCCCGCGCTTTGCCAAGGCGCCGCGCAGCGTCAGCAGCCCGCGCATCATGCCTCGCAGCCGCGCCCGCGCTTCGGGCCCGCGCCGGGCTTTTAGCGCAGCCCACGCCAGCGATGCTTGCCGGGCCAGTATGCGCCGGGCATATTTCCGCAGCAGGCTCTCCGGCATATTCTTTGCCAGCAGCCAGATGCTGTTTCGGCCGTCGAAGTAACTGGCTGTCACGCCGCCGCCGCTGGCTGAGAGGTGATGATAAACGATTGCGCTGGGCGCGTACCATACTTTGTAACCCGCAAGCTGGGCTCGCCAGGCCAAGTCGGCGTCTTCCAGCAAGAAGAAGAAATCGTCATCCAGCATGCCGATTTCAGCGAGCATCGACTGACGATACGCCGCCGCGCCGCCGCAGGCCGAAAAGACGTACTGGCCGCGGTCGTACTGCCCCGTGTCAATCTCCCAGGCGCCGCGATTGCCGGCACGGCCGTCGACCGTGAAATAGTCGCCGGCGGTATGAAAGCGATCGCGCTGATCAAAAAGCAGCATCTTGCTGGCGACGATACCCGCTTGCGGGCGCGCTGCGAAGGCCGCGATGAGTTCCTCCGCCCAGCGATCATCCGTCTCGGTATCGTTGTTGAGCAAAGCGACTATTTCGCTCTCGGCGGCTTCCATGCCGATATTGCAGGCGCCGGTGAATCCCTGATTCTCGGTCAGCTCGATGAGGCGAACTTCGGGGTGGTTGTCGCGTATGAATGCTTGCGAACCGTCGCTGGAGGCGTTGTCTACGATGATGACGGTTAGTTCCGCATAAGTTTGCCGCCGCAGCGAGTCCAGACATGCCGCGAGGAAGCGCTTGCCGTTCCAATTGGGAATGACAACAGACAGGCCAGGCTCGGCCATCAATCCGAGTCCTCAGCATCCAGAAAGGCGCGCAGGGCGTCTTGCCAGGGGCGCAGGCGCAGGCCAAGGCTGGCGCCGGCGAAATTGGCCAAGGCTGTCTGCTCGGGCGGCAAAGACGGCCGCTGCCACTCATGGCGGCTGATTTTTTCGATAGTCGTCTCGGCGAAACCGGCGCAATCGAGGATGCTGCGCGCGAAACCCCAGCGGCTGACAGCGCCGTCATTTGCCAGGTGGTAGATACCGTAGCGCTCGCTTTCGATCAGCCGGGCGATGGCAGTGGCCAGGTCGCTGGCGTAGGTGGGATTGGCGACTTCATTGGTGACGACCCGCAGCGATCTTCCCGCGCCGGCGGCAGCGAGAATGGCTTGAATGAAGTTGCCGCCGCCGTGAGCGAATAGCCACGACGCGCGGACGATGTAGTGCCGCGGATTGACCTGGGCAATGGCGCGTTCGCCGTACCACTTGCTGTAGCCATAGGGGTTGATCGGGTTGGGGCGGTCATATTCGCTGTATGGTCGCCCGAGCATGCCGTCGAAAACTTCGTTGCTGCTGATGTAGAGCATGGGAATGCTGTCGTTAGACGTCAGGGCGGCCAAGTGCGCGGTAGCCAGCCCGTTCGCCGACAGCGCTCTCTGCGGGTCAAGCGCGCAGCCGTCGACATCGGTCCAGGCGGCTGCATGCAGAACGATTTCCGGCGCAACTTCCCGGAGCAAGCGCCGGCAGGCATCGTAGTCGGTCAAGTCTACCTTGGCGCTGACCTCGCCGACGATGTCAGTCGTGATGAGGTCGTGATTATCAGCGAGCTGTCGACAGAGTTGACGGCCCAGCCGTCCGGCGGCGCCGGTGATCAAGACTCGCATGAGAACTCAACCTTTTCAGTGGGCGCCATCAATCTGCTCCCGGAACACATGCGGCGGGCTTACTCCACCGACGCCAGACGCTCTGCGTACTGCTGTTTGTAGTAGTCCAGGTATTCGCCCGTTTTGATTTTGCGCCACCACCACTCGTTTTCCTGATACCAGCGCACCGTTGCTTCCAAGCCAGTCTCGAAGTCGAATTGCCGGCGCCAGCCCAAGGCGCGCGCCTTTTCCGCCGACATGGCGTAGCGCCGGTCATGCCCCTCGCGGTCCGGGACGTGGCGAATCAGCGAATCGGGCTTGCCCAGCAATTTCAGAATGCGCGTCGTCACCTCAATGTTATTGCGCTGATTTTCGCCAGCCAGATTGTAAGCTTCGCCCGTCGCGCCGTAATGCAGAATGCGGTCGACGCCGCGCGCGTGGTCATCGACGTAGAGCCAATCGCGGATTTGCTCGCCATCGCCGTAAAGCGGCAGCGGGCGGTCGTCAATGGCTTCCGTTGTGAAAAATGGCACCAGCTTTTCCGGATATTGATAAGGACCGTAGGTATTGCTTCCGCGCGTGATTACGGTGTCCATGCCGTAGGTGGCATGGTAGGCCCTCACCATCAATTCACCGCCGGCCTTGCTGGCGGCGTAGGGGCTGTTGGGCAAGAAACGGTCGTCTTCCAGAGACAAGCCGTCTTCGATATCGCCGTAGACTTCATCGGTGGATACTTGGCAGAAACGTTCGATGCCGTGCTTGCGGCCTTCGTCAAGCAAGATATAGACGCCGACGACATCGGTATGGATGAAGGCGTCGGGCGCCAGGATGCTGCGATCGACGTGGCTCTCCGCCGCGAAGTTGACGACCGTGTCGATGCGGTATTCGCGCAGCACGCGACTGACGGCAGAACGATCGGCCACATCGCCCCGCTCGAAACGGTAATTCTCCTCATCGCTCACCGGCAGCAGATTATCGATATTGCCGGCGTAGGTCAACTTGTCAAAGCAGATGATGTTGTAATCGGGATAGCTGGCGACCATGTGCCGCACAAATGCGCTGCCAATGAAACCGGCGCCGCCCGTCACCAAGATATTCTTCATGTGGACCGTCCCACGCGGATTATTGCTGCTGTCAAACCCATAAGGTACCGTGATCGCCGAGATTCATTTTTAAGCCGCTGGGCCGGCCGCTGCTGCGCTTGACTGTGGCGTTGCGGCCGATCAGGCTGTCGCGCAGGGTGCGGTCGATATCCATAACGCGGCTGTTCTCCAGGACGATGCTGCGCTCGATCTCACAATTGCGGATCGTGCAGCCGTGATAGATGCTGGTGAAAGGGCCCACGTAACTGTTCTCGATGAGAGTGTCCTTGCCGATTATGGTGGGACCGCGGACGATGCTGTTGCAGATGCGGGCGCCGGCCTGCAGGGTCACGCGCGAGTCGACCGAGGACTGCTCGCCGATGACCGCAGATTCGTGTACTGTCGGCGTCAGCTCCTCCAGGACGTGGCTGTTGGCGTCGAGCATGTCGGTGGGCTTGCCGGTATCAATCCACCAGCCGTCGTGAACGTGGGGAAAGACCGTGTATCCCTTGTCGATCAGCCATTGTATGGCGTCCGTGATTTCGTACTCGCCCCGTGCGGACGGTTCAATGGCGTCCACGGCTTCAAATATGTGCTGGTCGAACATATAAATGCCGACCAGCGCCAGATTGCTGGGCGGCGCTTGCGGCTTCTCGATCAACTCTTCGATGCTGCCGTCCGCTCGCATTTTCGCCACGCCGTAAGCCGACGGATTCTCCACTTCCTTGAGCACAATCTGGCTGTTCCAGCTACTGTCCGCGAAATCTCGAATCAAGCTGCTGATGCCGCCTTCAATGACATTATCGCCAAGGAACATCACAAAGGGGCTGTCGCCAAGAAATTCACGCGAGATCTTGACCGCGTGCGCCAGCCCGTCCGGGCTATCCTGCGGAATGTAGGAGAGCTCGACGTCCCAAGGCGAGCCGTCGCCCAGCGCTTCCTTGATTTCGCTGGCGGTGTGCCCGACCACGATGCCGACTTCTCGAACGCCGGCTTCGCGGATCGCCTCGATAACGCGTACCAGCACAGGCTTATTCGCTACGGGAATCAGCTGTTTGGCGCGCGTGTAGGTCAGCGGATAGAGTCGTGTGCCCTTGCCGCCGCTAAGGATGAGTCCTTTCATCGTGGCGCTGCTCTCCTTTAGTCGCTCGAGATCGTCATGACCCGCCGCTGACCTATACAGCCGCCGGCGCAAAAACCCTTAACGGCGGCCGTCTGATGCAGCCGGGACATGGCACGTGGCGGGCTCAGTACGCGACTCGGTTCTCGCGCGGCGCGTTGGTCAGCACAGCGCCGACAATGCGCACGTGTACCCGCTCCAGGGCTTGGCGCGCCTGCGCGGTATGATCCCGGCGCGTGTCCCCGGCGCGGATCGCCAACAGCGCGCCGTCCAGTTTGATGCCCAGAAGCGCGGCGTCCGTCGCCGCCAGAATCGGCGGGCTGTCAAACAGAACGTAATCAGCCTGCTCCGTCAGCGCCGCGATGATGGCCTCCATGCGTTTTCCGCCTAATAGATCGGCCGGATTGGGCGGCGAGTCGCCCGCCGTCACGATCTGCAAATTATCGACCTCGCTGGCCTGGACCGGCGCGTCCGCTATGGCCGAATCGTCCAGCATCATGCCGCTGAGCCCGCGGCTGTTGTTGATGCCCCAAATGTCGTGCTGCTTGGGCTGACGCAAATCGGCGTCCACCAGGATGGTCTTGTTGCCGCCTTGCGCGAAGGTAACCGCCAGATTCGCCAGCGTAATGCTCTTCTGATCGTCACGCGCGGCTGATGTCACCAGCAGGGTGCGGATTGGGTCTTCCACGCTGCTGAACATCAGATTGGTGCGCAGGCTGCGGTAGGCTTCGGCTGCGGCCGATCGCGGCTGCGAAAGCGTGATCAAGTTTGAATTCGCCATATCTGCTCCTGTGCCAGGCGCAATGCCTTTCTGCAGTCATTGTAGTACAACTGCCGATTTGGCGTCAGTCGAAAGCGCTCCCGTCTCAACTGAAGTCAGCGGACTGGTAAAAGCGAGCGCAGGCTGCGGCGCAGCGGGGCTCACAGGCTTGCGCAGCCCGGCTTTTGGGTTATTATCAGGCCGAAAGTGTCTGGATATTGTTGGCCATTCACCTTCGTATACATACGTATACAGATAAATTTTGCCTTTTTCTTGGAGATTTTCGTATAATCTTAGCAGAGGGACTAACTAGGGCTGTGGGCATTGAAATTGTTGCGCCCTTGGAGTTACTGACCGACCGTGGAAAGAGACAGACAGTCAATGGGCAAACATGAAACGATGACGCCCGCCAGTTTGGAAAACGGCGTCCAGCAGAAGCTCGAATCTTCGGAATTGCTGAACCGCTTCGGCCTGGATGCCGTGCCGGTGGACGAAGCCGCCGTAAAACGCTCGGTAGAAGATTTGCTAAGCGCCATCGGCGAGAATCCCAACCGGCAGGGGCTGATTGATACACCCAGGCGGGTCGCCAAAGCCTATCAAGAATTGGTGAGCGGATACACGGCCGACCCGGTAAATCTGGTCAACAATGCGGTATTTGATATCGAGTACGATGACATGGTTATCGTCAGCGATATCGAATATTACAGCTTGTGCGAGCACCACTTGCTGCCCTTCGTCGGCCACGCGCACGTCGCCTACCTGCCAAGTACCAAGGTGATCGGATTGAGTAAAATCCCGCGCATCGTCGACATGTTTTCCCGCCGCCTGCAAGTCCAAGAGCGTCTGACGCGCCAGATCGCCGAGTTTCTGGTCGAGGTGCTAGATCCCAAAGGCGTAGCCGTGGTGATGACGGCGCAGCATATGTGCTCGATGATTCGCGGCGTGATGAAGCACGACGCCAACATGACGACCAGCGCGATGCTTGGCGACTTCAGATATAACCAGGACACGCGCAGCGAGTTTCTAATGCACATCGAGCGTTCCAAGCGCAATTAGCCAAACTTGTTCTGACCGCGAGCGACGCGAATGCGCCTCTTCCGCTGCTGATCGCTTGCGGCGGATACCGGCTATGCTATAATATGCCATGTCGTGGGCGGCAAGTCCGCGGCACTCATCAAGAGCGAGTGAGAGAACCGGCTCATTGATCTCGCGGCAACCCCCGAAGGTTCAGGGACGGTGCTAAGTCCGGCAGAGTGGCTACTCTGGCAGATGAGCGTAACAGACTGAACTGTGCCTGCGCCCGCTGCCTTGCAAGGCGTTTTTTGTTGCCTGTGACAAGTGATGAAGTGTTGAAATCCCCGGCCCGGACCCTTGTATTGCAGAGTCCGGCCCTGGGAAGCGACGCTTGTCGCGTGGATGAGAAAGGAAGAACATGTCGACCACATTCATGACATCTCCGAAATACCTGTTCACATCCGAGTCGGTTTCGGAGGGGCATCCGGACAAAATGTGCGATCAGATCAGCGACGCCATCCTTGACGCCATACTGGAGCAAGATCCTATGGCGCGGGTGGCATGCGAAGTGGCCACGACCACCGGACTGGTCATCGTCATGGGGGAGATCACCACCAGCGCCTACGTCGATATGGATAGCATCGTCAGGCAAACGGTCAGGGAGATCGGCTACACGCGGGCTGATTACGGATTTGACGCTGAAACCTGCGGCGTGCTAATCTCGGTCAAGGAGCAGTCGGCCGATATCAAGCAAGGTGTGGACACAGCCTTGGAAGCGCGCGAAGGCGATGCCGCGGACGCCGATATCGAAGCCACCGGCGCCGGCGATCAGGGCATGATGATCGGATTCGCTTGTGACGAAACAGCCGAGTTGATGCCGTTGACCGTGTCGCTGGCGCATGGCCTGACCAGCCGCCTGTCTGCCGCGCGCAAAGGCGGCGAGCTGGCCTGGCTGCGACCTGACGCCAAGAGTCAGGTCACGGTGGAATACCACTGTGGAAAACCCCGCCGGGTTGATACCGTCGTCATCTCGACCCAGCACGCGCCCGACATATCCCAGGCGGATATCCGCAGCCAGATCATTGAGCGTATTATCCGCGATGTCGTGCCGGCGCAACTGGTTGACGAAGAGACGCGCTACTTCATTAATCCCACCGGGCGCTTCGTCACCGGCGGTCCGCTGGGAGACGCCGGGCTGACCGGGCGCAAAATCATCGTGGATACCTACGGCGGCGTGGCGCGGCATGGCGGCGGCGCCTTCTCGGGCAAGGATGCCACCAAGGTCGATCGCAGCGCGGCTTACATGGCGCGTTACGTGGCCAAGAATGTGGTTAAGGCCGGCTTGGCGGACCGATTTGAGCTGCAAGTGTCATACGCCATCGGCCGCGCCGAGCCGACTTCGCTGGCAGTCGAGACCTTTGGAACCGGGCGTATTGGCGACGACGAACTCGAAGCCCTGATAGGAGCGTACTTTGATCTGCGCCCGGCCGCGATCATCCGCGAATTGGGTCTGCGGCTCCCGATATTCAAGCAAGTCGCCGCGTACGGACACTTCGGCCGCGAAGATGTCAGTGTGCCTTGGGAACAAACCGATAAAGCGGATACGCTGCGCCGGGCAGTCGGCCTGGCCTGATGAGCTTGACGTGCCTATGAGCGACGGACCGCGCATCTGTGACTATGGCGATTCGACCTACCGCCAGGACTTCTGGGAGGGGCAGGGCCGCGGATACGAAGATGCGGTGGAGCGGCGCGTATTAGCGAGCTTGCTGCCGCGGTCCGGGCGCCGGCTGCTGGAAATCGGCGCCGGCTTCGGCAGAATCACCGGCGAGTATCGTATGTTCCGGCAAGTGGTCTTGTTGGACTATTCACTGGAGCAGTTGCAATACGCGCGGGGTCGCTACGGCGATGTCGGCTTCTTATACGTCGCGGCCGATGCCTACCGGATGCCCTTTCAAAGCAGCGCATTTGACGCCGCGACCATGATTCGCGTCATTCACCATTTCGAAAATGTGCCGGCAGTTCTGGGCCAAGTCCGCAGTGTGCTGGCGGATTCCGGCGCGTTCATATTGGAATATGCCAACAAACGCAATCTCAAAGCGATTCTGCGCCACATCTTCGGCATTAACCATTGGAATCCCTTCACGCTGGATCCGGTCGAATTCGTGGAGCTGAATTTCAACTTTCATCCCGAGTATATAGCCAAGCAGGTGACGGATTGCGGCTTCGTCTTGCGTCGGAGCGTGCCCTTGTCTTGGTTGCGACTGGGATTGCTCAAGCGAACGCTGCCGACGGCTCTGCTGGCGCTGGGCGACCGAGCGCTGCAGCGTACCGGCTGGACGATCTCGCCCAGCATATTCCTCGATTTAACGCTCAACAATCCCGGGGCCGCGCAGTTTGTGGACTCGGACGACCCACTCGATCTTTTGTGCTGCCCCGTGACTGGCTCGTCGCTCAGCCGGAGCGCCGAGGCGCTGGTGAGCCAGAGCGGCTTGCGCTGGGCCATACGAGACGGCGTCTTTGACTTTCGCGAGCCTCTGGCGTAATCGGAGCGGGCTCAGATTAGCGCGCGTTTCAGCCAGGCATTGATGAGATCGGCGCTGCGATCTTGCTGCTCCAACAGCATCATGTGACCGGCCCCCGGAATTACCGCCAATTCTGACTCGGTGATGCCGCGCGCCAATTCCTGGCTGAGCGACAGCGGCGTCATCTTGTCTTTCTCGCCGGCCAAGACCAGAGTCGGG
>JAGWBC010000047.1:12898-13876 GCA_021296115.1 Anaerolineae bacterium
ACCACATCCAGCGGACGATGCTGCTGATAGTCCTCCGCGGGTCTTCAACGATGCCCGTGATCAGCGCTGGATTGACAGGCAACCGCGCGCCGGTTCCCGCGAGAATCACCGCGTCTATTCGCGCCGCGTGCTCAAGGGCCAGGCACTGCGCGATGGCGCCGCCCATGCTGTGCCCAAGCGCAATCACCGAGTCGAGCGAGAGCGCGTCCAGCAGCGCCTCGATATCAAGCGCGTAGTCGGCGATGCTGCCGCGGCCGGGGCCCGCGCTGGCGCCGTGACCCGGCAAGTCGACCAGGATGGGAGCAACAGACGGCAACTGCCGCAGCGCCGCCGGGAAACTCAGATGCGAGCCACCGGCGCCGTGGATGAAGACAGCAACCGGCTTGTCCGAACTGCGGCGATGATCGGCAATCCAGATCTCCCCGCGCGATGTGTTCACGCTCGGCATGTCAGGGTAACGGCTGATCGCGCAGTTGACGCCAGAGCGCGATGTTGCGCGCCACCAAGCCGGAAATGGAACCCTGCCCGAAATCAGCGACGACCGTCTACACATGGTCGTTGAGCGGCTCGATCCAGCGTTGGTCCAGACGCTCATAGCCGATTGCCGCGCCGACGATGCTGGCGGCCGTGCCGCTGGTGCAGTCGGTGTCCATCCCGCACATCACCGCGGTCGTAATGGTTTTGCTGTAGTCCAAATCGGCGTGAATCAATGACAGCACGACGAACGCCATATTGTGCAGCGCGTGCAGGAAGGGCAGGTGTCCGTACTTGTCGTAGATCCTATCGCAGACGGTCACCCAATCGGCGTCGTCTTCGTACCAAGCGCGCACCTCCTGAACGATATGCGCCAGCCGTGATTGTTTGGGGATGACAGACAGGCCGCCCTGTATGATCGTGTCGATGGTGGGATTGCGCTTTAGGGCTGCGCTGAGCGAGCCGGCTACGAACATGGAGCTCTAAACTCCATTCTACACGGCA
>JAGWBC010000048.1 GCA_021296115.1 Anaerolineae bacterium
AACTCTCCTACCTTGCAGAAGCGCAGGTGAACTTGGAAAACGTATTTGGCGAGTTCTTGGCGCTGGGCGGCGCCCTCGTTTTCGGCGTGGCATCGACCGCGTATACATTGGCGGGGCGGAAGATCGACGCGAGCTTTTCCATGGCGCTGAGTCTGGTGATTTCTCTTTTATTCTTTGCGCCCATCCATCAGCTGATGCATGGCGAGCCGGTCCCGCTAAATGCCGAGCCTGACCGTTGGCTGATTTTGGGATTGTCGAGCTTGGCGGGCTTCGTCATCTCGGCGCTTTTCCTGCTGCGCTCCTTTCAATATATCGGGCCGCGGCTGACGATGTTGGTCGGTTCTACTTCGCCGATATTCGCCGCGCTGATGGCTTGGGTGTTTTTGGGGCAGCAACTGCCCGCATTTGCTGTCATCGGCATCGCCGTTGTTGTCGGCGGGGTCGTCTGGGTGGTATCCGAGCGGGGCGCGCGGCAGATTGACGGGCAAGGCGCCGACTATGGCAAGGGCCTGTCGATGGCTGTGGCGGCCGCGGTGGGACAGGGAGCTGGCTTTGTGCTGATGTCGGAGGGTGTGGCCGGCGGCTTCTCGCCCATGAGCGCGGGCCTCATTCGCACGATAGTGGCCATCGTATTGCTTTGGGTATATATCGCCCTGCGCGGCACGCTGCGGCACAACCTGGAGTTGATCTTGTCTTCGCCCGGCGCCTTGGCCTGGCTGGTGCTGGCGTCTGCTGCCGGGCCGGTTGCCGGCACGACGCTGATACTGATTTCGCTGCAATATACCAGCGTCGGCATCTCGTCGACTTTGACAAATACGACGCCGATTTTCTTGATTCCCATCGCCTATCTGGCCTTTGGCGAGCGCATCACGGCGCGCGCGGTGGTTGGCACGCTGATTGCGATCGCGGGCGTTGCCTTGCTCTTCGCCGCTTGACCCGGCCTCGCCGCGGCCCCCGCATTTTCCCTCATCCGTCAAACGGGCTATAATGTAACGCGCAGATGAAGGACAGAATAAAGGTCTTGGCAATGACCGACTACAATATACGGCCGCTGGAACGCTCCGACCGGGAGTGGGTGGCGCATTTCCTGGACGAGCGCTGGGGCACTACTCAGATTGTCTCGCGCGGCAAGTCAGTTTACGGGCACTTGCTGCCGGGCTTCATGGCAGAGCGGCCGGCGGAGGCGCCCGAGGACGGCGATAACGAGGGCGTCGAGAACGACGACGAAGCCGCCGCGGAAAACATTGGCTTGGTCACGGTTCACATCGGCGACAAGGAATGCGAGATCACCACGCTCAACAGCCTGACTGAATCCGAGGGCGTTGGTTCGGCGCTGGTGGAAGCGGTGGAGAACTGGGCGCGGGAAGCGGGCATCGAACGGCTGTGGCTGGTCACGACCAACGACAATTTAGCCGCCCTCAAATTCTGGCAGCGGCGCGGCTATGAGTTGGTCACCGTGCATCGAAACGCGATTGCCGAGGCGCGCCGCATCAAGCCGCAGATTCCGATCACGGGATTAAACGGCATCACCATCCGCGACGAAATTGAACTCGAGAAAAAGATCTAGCGATGTCGCGCGCTTTGCCTATGTACAGGCAGCCTGCGGGCGTCAATCGGCGTCAGCCGGATCACGCCGCGTATCGCGAAAATCGCGCCAGAAACTCTCAGCGATGACGAGCAATACACCGCAGACGATGGCATGGTCGGCCAGATTCGATACATTGGAAATCAGGTTGGGAATTTGATAGTGGATGAAGTCGACCACGTGTCCGTGCTGCAGCCGGTCAAGCGCATTGCCGACGGCGCCGCCGATGACGAGGCCGATCGCGAAGGGCACGAGCCGCCCGCCCGCCGGAACCTGGCGGAAATACCAGAGCAAACCTGCGATGATCAGCAGCGCAATTACCAGGAAGGCATCGCCGGCCATAGGGAAAATGCCGAATGCCGCGCCGGTATTGCTGCTGCGGGTGAACTGAAAGAAGGGCGCCAGCGCCGGCAGCGGCTGAATAGCCTCATAAACTTCCAGATTGTCGCGTATCCAGTGTTTGCTGGCTTGATCGGCCAGCGCCGTCAGCGACAATGAGCCGCCCAAAATGAACCACTTGCGCATGACTCGCTCCATCAACAGCAGCAGAAGCTCGGCTCATTGTAGCAGAAATTGCGCGCGCGCTGTCCAAATGCTGATCATCGCGCTAGCCCGATGAAGGACGGCCCCGCCAATAGCAGAGCGTATCCGCCGGGCGATTTCGGCGAGTGGGACCTGGACGCGCAGAAGGCGCTGTACGCGGACCTCGCGGCAGACGCGGTTTGCGCTTGGGGTTTGACGCTTGAAGCGCTCAACTGGTTGAGTTATAGCTCGAATGCCGTCTTCACCCTGCAAACTTCCGATGCTCGATTTGTATTGCGCCTGAGCTTGCCGGGCCGAATCAAGGCGTCCCGCTTACGCTCGGAGCTGGAATGGCTGCGGGCGATTCGGCAGCGGACCGATTTGCTGGCGCCCGGTCCAGTACCAGTGAGCGTAAAAGGAAAGGAGCGGCTCTACGCCACGCTGCCGCATGAGCTGTTTCCGCCGCCGCACTACGTTTACTGCGTCCTGTTCGAATATATCAACGGCCGGAGCAAATCAGCGGACGAGCTGACTGCCGCCGACTGTCGCCGAATCGGTCGCTACCTCGGCAGATTGCACCAAAAGGCGCAATTCGGGCCGCCAGCCGCTTTTGATCGGCCGCGCCTGGATCAGCCGGGCTTGTTCGGCGCCGAGTCGCCCTACGGATCCGCTGACGAAAGTTGCGCGCTAGAAGCCGGGCAAGGCGAGGTCTTTTCCCATGTGGCGCAGCGCGTCGGCCAGGTCATGGCGCGGCTTGACGGCGAGCGCGACAGTTTCGGCTTGATCCATGCCGACCTCTTGGCGAAGAATGCGCTCTTCGGAAAAAATATGTTTGCCGCCGTGGATTTCGAATTCAGCGGTTGGGGTTACTTTCTTTATGACTTGGCGCCGCTGCTGTGGCAGTTGCGGGGCGACCGGAGCGCGGACTATGATCAGTTGGAAGGCGCGCTGTTGGACGGCTATCTGTCGGCCCGCCTCGCTGCAAATGTCGACCGGGAAGCGCTTGAGGTCTTCATCGCCGCTCGGCAGTTGGCGTCTTGCCGCTGGCTGCTGCAGAACTTGCATCATCCGCAATTGCGCGATGCGGCGCCTGCATTGATTCGGCAGCGGACGGCTGAGCTGGAGCAGTTTCTATGCAGCGGCGTCTTGCGGCGCAGCTCGCCGACGCTGTGACTTTGCCGCGAATTTGGGAGTACTCATGCTGACACGATACCGCGCCTTCAAACCTGACGCCTACAAGCTATTTATGCTGATGACGGCGGTGCAGTCGTTGGCGATGACTACTGTGTTCACGATCAATCTGGTCTATCAAGTGCGGCAGGTCGGCTTGAATCCGCTGCAACTGGTATTAGTCGGCACGACCCTCGAGCTGACCGCCTTTCTGATGGAGATACCGACCGGCGTTGTGGCCGATGTCTATAGTCGGCGATTATCGGTCATTCTGGGCTTCCTGCTTTTGGGCATCGGCTTTCTGATGGAGGGCAGCTTGCCGATATTCGAGGCTTTGCTGGTTGCTCAGGTCATCATGGGGCTGGGCTATACCTTTCTCAGCGGCGCGACCTCGGCCTGGGTTGTTGACGAGATCGGACCCGAGCGCGCGGGCGGCGCCTTTTTGCGGTCGTCGCAGGTGGCGCAGGTGACGAGTTTTCTGGGGATTTTCGTCAGCGTGGCGCTGGCCAGCATCAGCCTGCAGACTGCCATCATCGTCGGCGGTGTGCTGCTAATACTGCTGGCGGCGCTGCTGGCGATTGTGATGCCGGAGCGCGGATTTCAGCGGCGTCAATCGGATGAGCGCGAAACCTGGCGCGCGCTCTTCTCCACTTTGCGCGAAGGCGTATCGGTAATAAGGGCGGGCCAGATCCTAATCCTGATCATGCTGGCGACCGTCATTCACGGCGCCTTCAGCGAGGGCTTCGACCGGCTGTCAATCGCGCACATCCTCGAGAATTTCAGCTTGCCGCCCCTGGGGCCCATCAACGAGATTGCCTGGTTCGGCATCATCAGCGCGGTATCCATGCCGCTGAGCCTGGGCGCGACCGAAGTATTGCGGCGGCGCCTGGATATGTCCAATGGACGATCGGTGGCAAAAACGCTGATGCTGGTTTATGTGGTGATGATCGGCAGCGTTCTGCTGTTCACGCTGGGCGAGAGCTTCGCGCTGATTCTGCTCGGCCTGTGGCTGACGCAGGCGGCGCGGCAGGTGCGCAACCCGCTGATGGAAGCCTGGATCAATTTGTATGTCGAGTCGGATGTGCGCGCGACGGTTCTATCGATACAAGGGCAGGCGGACGCTTTCGGCCAGATCGCCGGCGGCCCGGTGGTCGGCGCTATCGGGCTGGCGTCGTCCGTGCGTACCGCCATATCCGTATCTGGCCTGATGCTGCTGCCCATTCTGTTAGTATTCCGACGTACGCTGGGCCGGGAATCCGACGCCGCTAGTAAGCGCGACTAGCAACGACAACTGATTGCTGAGTGCAGCTTCGCATTCTTCGGTCGTACGCTGTAGAATGACCTTCATTGCCAAGAACGAAACAGGGAGGCCGAATGAGCACTCAAGACATGCTGGCGGAACTCAAGAACTTTGATACACCTTCAATTACCAATGTGGTGGCGACCTACCCGGATTCTCCGCTCTGCCTGGGTCTATACAACCCCTGGAGCGAGAATTGGTATACCGATCAGACGATTCGCTGTATGTATCCCGAGCTGGGGCGCCGCGTAGGTTACGCCGTGACTTGTGTTTATGGCTTGCCGGATCCAAATTATTCGCGCCTTAGCTTCATTGATGTGCTGGAAGCGATGGAAGCCTCGCCGCAGCCGACGGTGCTGGTTATTGAGCAGAAATTCCCGCCCGAGATTGCGGGAAAGGTTGGGCTGGCGGGCGGCAATATGGTCTCGGCGATGAAGGCGCTGGGCTGCGTCGGCTTGTTGTCCAATGGTCCCTCGCGCGATCTGGATGAGATACGCGAGATGGACTTCCAATACATGCTGAGCGGCGTGACCGCGGGCCATGGCGCGATGGCGGTGCAGGCCGTTAATGTGCCGGTCTCGGTTGGCGGCATGGATGTGGCGCCGGGCGAGCTGATCCACATGGACGAAAACGGCGCCTGCAAATTCCCGGCCGATCAGCTGGAAGCTGTGCTGGAGAATGTACGCGCGCTGCAGAAAGAAGAAGCCGCGCGAATGAGCGCGCTGCAAGCTGCCAATTCTGCCGCTGAGCTCCGCGCGATTTTCGGCGGGCACAGCTACGGCGATGATGATGAGTAAAAGGGCGAGTATTCGCCGAGCATAATGAGTATACGCGGAGGAGCAGACGTGATCGGCAAACGCGTACTTATCACCGGGGCGACCAACGGCATCGGCAAACAGGCGGCGCTTGAATTGGCGCGGATGGGGGCGGCGGTCGTCATCGTCGGCCGCGACGAAGTCAAGACGCGCAAGGTCAGCATTGATCTGAAGACGCTGAGCGGCAACGCGAATATCGACCTGGCTGTCGGCGATCTGTCATCTATGGATGAAGTGCGGCGCATCGCTACCGAATATCGCGAAACCTACGGTCGGCTGGACGTTTTGCTCAATAACGCCGGGGCGTCCTTTTCGACATTTCAAACTTCAGTCGATGGCTACGAGAAAACCTTTGCGCTGAATCACTTCAGCTACTATCTGCTCAGCAATCTGCTGCTCGATATCATTAAGCTGACGGCGCGTGATCACGGCGAGGCGCGAATCATAAATGTTGCATCAAGCGCGCACAGCGCCGCCGGGCCCGATGGCATTCGTCTGGACCGGCTCCGCGACGGCGCCGGCTTCCGCGCGTTTCGCGTGTACGGCGCCAGTAAGCTGGCGAATGTGCAATTCTCGTATGAGCTGGCGAGGCGGCTAGAAGGCACTGCCGTGACCGTGAACGCGGTGCATCCAGGTCTGGTGAACACGGGATTCGGCGACAATATGACCGGTTTCATGCGCTACCTTTTCAAATTGATGAAAGCGGTCGCAGGTCGATCGCCGCGGAAAGGCGCGGAAACGCTGGTGTATCTGGCTTCCGCGGCGGAGGTAGAGGGCGTGACCGGCAAGTACTGGCAGGATAAGATGCCAGTGCCCTCAAGCGATATCTCTTACGACCGCGAGCAGCAGAAGAAGCTGTGGGAGTTCAGCGCTGCGGCTACTGGCGTGGGTTAGCAGCGATTCAAGGCAGCTTGAAGCCCTCGTCGGCTTCGACGAAGTCAAGGACCTCAAGCACTGCGTCAAGGTTCAAGGGACCGTAGAGATGGGGAAACTTCGCCTCGCCGGATGTCGCGGACGCTGATTTCGGCTGCGGGTGCGCCGGGGCTTCCCAGCGCAACTCGGCTGTAAGTCTGTCTTCGTCGATGCAGAGCAGCAGCAGGCCCGATTGGCCGCGGTAAAAGTCATCCGCCACCGACGCGACTTGGCTTCGCCGCGAACAGTGGATGAAGCCTTCGGTCGCTAGCGTCGGCGCGCTGTAGCTCCCGTGCAGTTTCGCCTCGTTCCAGGCCCCGCGCTCGGTGATGTGATAGATCATTCAAGCGCCTGCTGCAGATCGGCGATCAGATCGGCCGGATGCTCCAGCCCAATGGATACGCGCAGCAGATTGGCCGGCGTGCTCGTGCCTTCTTCGATGGATTCGCGGTGCTCGATCAAGCTGTGCGTGCCGCCGAAGCTGGTCGCGCTGGTGAAGAGTTTCAGCCGGTTGACCAGATCGATGGCCGCTTGCCGCCCGCCTTTTACAAGAATCGACATCAGGCCGCTGCCAATACTCATCTGGCGCAGCGCCAGGTCGTACTGCGGATGGCTGGGATGGTGGGGGTAATCGACGCGCTCAATCTTGGGATGCTCGGCCAGGAAGCAAGCGACTTGCAGGGCATTCTCGCTGTGGGCGCGAACGCGATAGGCGAGGCTTTGCAAGCCGCGCGCCGCCAGCCAGCAATTCATGGGCGACAGCACCCCGCCGCCGATGCGCACCAGACGCATGACGCGCTCGGCCAGCTCGTCTTCCCGGGCGAAGATGATGGCGCCGCCCAAGACGTCATGATGGCCGGCGATGTACTTCGTCAGGGACATGACCACGATATCGGCGCCCAGCGCGATGGGGCTCTGCGCGACCGGCGTGGCGACCGTGTTATCGACCAGAAGCGAGGCGCCGTTTTCATGCGCGATGCCGGCGATGGCGGCGATGTCGGCCAGGCGGATCAGCGGATTGGTGGGCGACTCCAGGATGACCAGTTTGGTATCGGGCCGTATGGCCGCGCGCACTGCCTTGAGGTCGCTCATGTCGACGTAAGTGGTTTCCAGGCCCCAGGGCGCGAAAAACTCGTTGAGCTGTACACGGATGCCGAAGTACATATCGTCGCTGGAAAGGATGTGATCGCCCGGTCGCAGCGCCTGGAAAATCGTCAACATGGCCGCCGAGCCGCTGGTGACGGCATGGGCTGCTGCGCCGCCCTCAAGCTGAGCCAGGGTCGCTTCCAGCGCGGCGCGGTTGGGATTCTGCCAGCGCGTGTAGATCAGTTGATCGGGATGGTGGTCTTCTCCGGTAGTCTCGTACTCGAAAGTGGTGCTGAGCACGATGGGCGGCACGATGGCGCCGCTGGCTGGATCGGCGCCTGCACTGTGAACCGCTCTCGTTTCCGGTCGTAGGGTCATAACGGCTCCTGTTGGCTGAAATGAATTGTGGCCAATGATAGCGGCTTGGCTGCGCCCCTGCCAAGCGCGGGTGAGAACGGCGTCAGATTCGAGCGCGAATTCGCCGAATCGGTGTAAACTTCGGGTGTAAGGGGTTCCGAGCAGGGTATCAGCTTGCGGCGGCGACGCTTTTCAGGGGAGGTGGGCCATGCCAGACATGCTTGTCAAACTCTACGATATTCCGGAGTTAGCGCCCACGCTCGCGCGCCAGCGTGATATGGGCATCGCCATCAGGCGCGGCATGCCGCCGGAGAAATTCCTGGCGCTGGAGTGGATCGGGCAGCATTTCAGCCAGTACTGGGTTTCCGAAGCCGATGTGGCTTTCGCGGCTCATCCGCCGACGATTTACCTGGCGCATCGCGGCGAGCAGCTGCTGGGGTTCGCCTGCTACGATACGGCGCGCAAGAATTTCTTTGGTCCTACAGGCGTCGACGAGGCGGAGCGGGGCCAAGGCATCGGCACGGCGCTCTTGCTGGCCGCCTTGCACGCCATGCGCGAGGACGGTTATATGTACGGCATCATTGGCTGGGCCGGGCCGGTCGGCTACTACGAGAAAACGGTGGGCGCCGCCGTCATCCCTGATTCGGAGCCGCCGGGCAGCTATCGCGGCATGCTGGGCACGCATAGCATCTTCACGGAAGGCGCGCCGGCCGAAGCGTTCCTGGAAGCGCATTGACTCAGGCAGATTTCAAGCGCTGCCTTGCCTGATAGACCACGGCGTTGACGAGCTCGGTCAAGCCGCGCCCTTTGCCCATTGAGATGTCCTTGCCAAAAAATGTGAAGACGACTTCGCCGTTTATGGCCGCCACTTGCTCCAGGGGCGCGCCGCTGCATGATCGGTCCAGGATGGCGCTCATCGCCATGGCGGATAGTCCCTGCGGGTTGAGCACGTCGAAGTAAAAGTCGAGCGTGCCGTCGTCGCGGTCAAGCGCCCAGACAAATGCCTCGGATTCACAGCCGATGACGCGCTGCGCCTCGTCGTAGGGTTTGCTGGCGACCGTTGCCGGCACCGACTCAAATTCGTCGGCGATCGATATCAGGAAATCGACTCGCTCTTCCCGCGATGTGACAAAGTCGAAGTCGTCCAGGTATTCCTGCAATACGGGCGGGTAGTCAGCCACGACGGTCTCTCATGAAGCGCGGCTTGCGGGGGAAGAGGCCGCCTCTCCCCCGCGATTCCGCTAGTGATTACTTCTCGATGGGCAAACCGACGCTATTGCCCCATTCGGTCCAGGAGCCGTCGTAATTGCGCACATCAGCGAAACCCAGCAAGTTGGTCAAAACGAACCAGGTGTGGCTGCTGCGCTCGCCGATGCGGCAGTAGGCGATGGTGGGCTGGGCGGGATTCAGGCCGATCTCGTCGAGGTAGATACCGCGCAATTCGGCCGCGTTCTTGAAGGTGCCGTCATCGTTGGCTGCGCGCGACCAGGGCACGCTGCTGGCGCCGGGGATATGGCCGCCGCGCACAGCGCCTTCTTGCGGGTAACCCTCCATGTGCAGTTTCTCGCCGCTGAATTCGCCCGGGCTGCGCACATCAACCAACTGACCGTTGCTCTGCGTATGCTGCAAGACGCCATCGCGGAAGGCGCGGATGCGGCTGTCGTCCCGCTCCGGCGCGCTATAGCTGGTCGGGCTGATGCTCGGCTTCTCTCGCGTGAGCTCGCGGCCTTCCTCAGCCCACTTGAGCCGCCCGCCGTCCATGATCTTTGCGTTGCTGTGGTTGAAGAGCTCAAATACCCAAAGGGCGTAAGTCGCCCACCAATTGCTCTTGTCCCCGTAGAATATGACCGTCGTCTCCGGCGTGATGCCGATGCGGCTGGCCAGCGCTTCAAAGCCGGCCTTGCCGAGATAGTCGCGCCGCAGCGGGTCGTTCAGGTCCTTGACCCAATCGACTTCCACCGCGCCGGGAATGTGCCCGCTGGGATAGAGCAGGGGATCTTCGTTTGACTCGACAATGCGGACTGAGTCGTCGTTCAAATGGGCGGCTACCCACTCGGTTGACACGAGCTTGTCGGCATTTGAGTACCCTCGGCTAGCAATATTACTCATCTTGATGCTCCTTTTAGGCTAATCTTTCTCGGTATGGCGTGGGGTTATTCGCGCCGCAAAGGCAAACAAAAAAGCCAACCGCTGCGGGCTGACTTGTTGGTGGCGAACAACCATGTTGTCGGCAAACCTAAGACACCCGCTTAACAGTCGGCTTCCGTACAACAACACTGCATGGGCGTGAAAACCACGTTCGATTCGCTCATGCGCCTACCATAGCATAGGCATTGCGAGAATTCAAGCTGGGAGGCCAAGTCTATCACGCTTCTAACAGGAAGGGCGGCAGGTCAAGCGAGGCGGTCAAGTCGTCGAAGCAGAGCTGACACTGCGTGAGCTTCAGCGAGATATATACGCCCCGCGGCAGAGTGAAGTGGAATTTGCCGCGTGCGATGCTGCCGATCACCGGTTTGCGCTTGGCGACGATGTATACGCCGGCGTCGTCCTGGTCGGTCGTCAGCTGCCAGCCGAAGCCCGCCCGTAATTCGACCTTGGCCAGAATCTGCGGCTGATCATGCAGGACAAGCCGAATATTGGACTGTTCCGCCTGCACGAAGAGTGTGTTGGGCGTCGTAATGTCCCATTGGAAGCGTTCGGTCTCGACCGCCAGTTCACGCGCTGCATTGAGCAGGTTGGCGGCTTTCCAGAGATTGCCCAAGTGTCGCATTAGAGCTCTTCAAGATGCACGGCAACCCAACGCTCATAGGCTTCGCGCAACTGCCCCGTGATTTTGCCTGCGAATCCGCCGCCGATGGAAATGCCATCGATCTCGACGACGGGGATGATGCCGCGACTGCTGCTGGTCAAGAAGGCTTCGCTGAAATGAGGTATGTTGGCGCGCCGTGGCGCTTCCAGCCGGGGTGGAATGATCGGCGCGCAGATTTCCAGGACGATTTGCCGCGATATGCCCGCCAGAACCCCCGCGCCCGCCGTGCGCAGTTCGCCGTCTTCGATAGCGTAGAAATTGCTGGACAGCCCCTCGAGAATGTCGCCGTCGGCATCCACGATGAAGGTCTCATAGATATGGGGCGGCCGGGCCGCTGCCAAGCGCTTGCGGATATGCATCCATTCGCTGGCTTTCGCAGCGGGATTCAGGCGCGCGACTTCGGCGGATGTATTGCAACTGGCGCCCTGATGTAAAACGTCTAGCGTTGGCGGCTGAAAGGGCTCAATGGACAGCAGCATCTCGCTGGGACGGTCGCCCGGGATCGAAATCCGAAAACGCGCATCGCCATAGCCCGAATCCTCGATCATCCGCCTCAGTGCTTGTTTCAGTCGCCGACGATCGTAGCGCAGGGCGAAACCCTCGCGGCGGGCGGAGTCTTCCAGCCGGTCCAGATGGGCATCAAGCAGCAGGGCCTGCGTACAATGATAGGTGTTGCTTAGGGTGTATACGCCGTAACGGGGTTCAAATTCGGCCGCTTCATCCAGTGATGCCGCTGCATAATCGACATCAACCAGACCGGCCGCTGTCAGTCGCTTAACGATAGCGGGCATGCTTGTTCAGCGCTGCAGCCATTGTTCGCGGAATAGCGTCCAGTCGGCTTCGCTTAGCTGCTCGTCGGAAAATATGGCGATGCCGGTGAGAAGCGCGCGCTCCTCCTCGTCGAGCCTGCGCAAGCCCTCGTGGACGCCGTCGATGGCCCCGGCCATGGTCTCGATTTCCGGGTTATGCGCGCTGCTGGCGCCGCCGTAGTTGGGAATGCTCACCAAGATATCGGTGTTGGCTTCCAGTAGTTTCACGTAGGATTCGACATGGTAGGCGACCCAATTTACGTAATCCAAACGTTCCTGCCGGTAACTCTGATACATCAGCAGAACAACCTCGTCCGCCAAGACCATGACGCGCTGTTTGAAGTTTGGCGACCACATGGTACCGGGCGCTATCGACGGGATATCCTGCAAACGGAGATCGTGCGGCGTCAAATCGGCGGTAGCCGCGACGGCGATGGTGTGCTCACTGCCGACCGCGGAGCGAACGCGTCGGATCAAGCGTATAAAATCGTCGTTGCCGGCGAACATGGGTTTGACATCAAGCAGCACGCCGTCAAAGCCCAATTGATCCACCAACAGTCGCGAGAAATCAGCGATGTTCTGGTGCAAATTGGCATCATCCAGACGGTAACCGTCCACATTGTCAAGATGTGTCCATATCTCAATCCAGGCCAGCAGGGCCAACTCCTCATTCTTGCTCTTGAAGGCCTCGACGAACTGGGCCACTGTAACCCGCGAGTTCATAAAGCCGTCCGCCCCTTGCGGGCCACCGGACCAACGATTGTCGATGCCCAGCGAACTCACGTAGACATAAGCCTTGCCGATTCGGTTTGTTACCAGGCGATCGGCGAATGCGGCCATTTGCGCGTCGCTGATATCGCCGTATACCCAGGCGCGATCCATCCAAATGGCGTTGTTCAAAGGCAGCGTCTCGACTTCGCGATAGAGGAATGCGCCGAGCGCAAAGCCCGCTACCACTACGACGCCGGTAATAGCGCTTACTCGCAAGCGATTTCTGGGAGCAAACAGGGCTGACAGGCGCAGCGCGCGCTGCTGCCCCAAGTGACCGCTGCCGCTTCTGCTGGTTGGCTGCCCGCCCGAACCTGTGAGAAGCTTCGATACAATTCTTGCGATGGAATTAAAAACACTCCGGAACCCGCGCCCGGATGACGAATTCTCAGGGGCTGGTTCGCGCGTCATCGACATGGAAACATCCCTAGGGCCGTTTCACGTTTGCTTGCGTTTCATTGTAGCACAGATTAGACGTTCTACGTTTCTATCAGGGCAATTGCATCAAAATGATAGCGGCTGAAAAGGTGGGAATCTAAACTGAAAATCAACTACAGAGGGCGCAGAGAGCACAGAGAAAAACAAAAAATATGTGTTCATGTCTTATTCTAGTGACTGCTGCCTATTCCAGGCCGCAGATTTAATAGAATAGTCGTCTAAACTCCTACGAACTCTGTGCCCTCTGCGCTCTCTGTGTTGAAAATAATTTGATGCAATTGCCCTACATTTCTATGGATTACGCAACACTAATGCGGGCGGAATCCAGCGCTTAACTTGTCGATCAGCGGCGGCGCAAGAATGAAGGCGCCGACTAGCAATGCCGCGACTGAGGCGACCAGGACTGCGCCAGCGGCGACATCTTTGGCGACCTTCGCCATGGGGTGAAAACTTGGCGAGGAAATATCGGCAGCGGCTTCAATCGCTGCGTTGATGAATTCGGCGACCCAAACCAGCGCCACGGCCAGGACCAAGACGGCCCAGCGCAAGGCGTCGATGCCAGTCCAGCAGCCGGCGATCAAAACAGCGGCGGTGGCGGCGCCCATGATTCGCGTGTTCATCTGGAAACGCAACATGTAGGCGATGCCGGCCCAGGCGAAAACGAAGCTGCGCCAACGCGACTGGCTGCTGGACCAGCTGTAATCGGCTGGATTGGTATTCGCGGTCTTATGCTGCTGGCGCCGCAGCTCCTCATCCATCGCCTGCGGCCGCATAATTGTGGACCAGCGCCGGGCTGATGCCGAGGGATTTCAGGGTCGCCTCCTGCAGACCCCACATGCGCTCCCGCGACGCGGCGCATTCATGGTCATGCCCCAGCAGGTGCAGCGTACCGTGAACAACCAGCAGGCAGAGTGTATCGCCGAGACAGCAGCCGCGAGCATCACACTGCGCCGCCACATAATCGTAGGCGATGACGATATCGCCAAGATAGTCGACGGCGGCGTCTATCGCAGCAGGCAAGGGCGCGGCCGCGAAGGACAGTACATCGGTGGCGGCGTCAACTTGCCGATGTTGGCGATTGAATGCGCGCAGGGCATCGGCATCGGTGACGACGATGCTTAGTGAGGCGCAGCGTCGCGCGTCCGTCTGGTCAAGCGCGGCCAGGGCCGCTTGTGTTAAGCGGGCTTCTTCAAGGGGACGATTGCGCGGGTTTTGCAGCTGAATCTTGGCGCTCACGCTGGCTCATCCACTTCGTCGATATTTGAGGCGGGATGCTTGGTCGACTTGTTGCCATTGCGCTTGGGCAGGAAGGGCACATCAGCCAGCGGCTCTTCTTCTTCCATCACCGTTGACGCGTCAGGCTCGTTCAGCGGCGCGTCAAGGCGCGGGGTAGGCTGGTCTTCCGCGCGCTCGGGCTCGGTGGTCAGATCCGGCGCAGTCGCCTTTGGCGCTGCTTTCGCCGTGGTTATACGCGCTTTGCGTGGCTTGTCGGCGGAAACACTCGAAGCGACGATGGCGGGCTCACCGTTGTTAGTAGAAAGGGCAGCGGCGCGCTCTGGCTCCCGCTGCGGAGGCAACTGTACCGCTTTGGCGTAATCGATGCGCGGATGGAACAAGCCTCGGAAAATGTCTATAAATGTTTCTTCGATTTTACGTAATTCGTTGAGCGTCAAATTGGAGTCGTCCAACTGCCCATTGTTGCGTTTGCCCTCGATAATGCCGTGGACGAGATCCGTGATTTCTTCGTTGGTTTGCGGCTTGACCGCGCGCGATGCCGATTCACAGCTGTCCGCCATCATGACTATGGCCGTCTCGCGGCTTTGCGGGATCGGGCCCGGGTAGCTGAAATCGGCGATATCGATGTTGTTCTTGTCGCCGGCGGCGGCCAGCGCGCGCTGGTAGAAGACGTAAACCTGGGTCGTGCCGTGATGCTCACGGATGAATTCGCGGATTCTGTGGGGCAAGTTGTGTCGCTTGGCGATTTGATCGCCTTCAATCGTGTGGTTGATGATGATATCGGCGCTGCGGTAAGGATCGTCAAGCGCGTCGTGCGGATTTGGGATATGCTGCTGATTCTCCGTGAAGAAGAAGGGATTGCTCATTTTGCCGATATCGTGATAGAGCGAGGCCACGTGCGTAATCTGCGTGTCTGCGCCGATTGCCTGCGCAGCTTGTTCCGCCAGATTGGCCACTTGCAGCGAGTGCTGGTAGGTGCCCGGCGCCTCGCGCAATAGGCGCTGCAGCAGCGGTTTGCTGGGTTGGCTCAGATCCATCAGCTTAAAAGGCGTGGCCAAATTGAAGAGCACAGTCAGCGCGTACATCACGCCGAAAGCCGTGGTTGGCACGATGAGAACACCGCTGAAGAGGGCTTGCAGCATATTGGCGCCATCGTTGGGGCCGAAGCCGATTTGCAGCGCGAAAATCGCCACAATCGCCGCGTTGGCCAAGCCAATGAAAAGGCCGGCCAGGAAATAGTTGTTCAAGCGGCCGGCATGGCGCAGCGTAAGAATGGCGCCGATATTGCCAGCGGCGATCAGGCTGGCGATCTCCAGCGACGGGCTGCGGCTGAGCAAGCTGCTGAGGAAGGCGAAGCCGATAGCGGCGACGATGGCCAGGTTGGGTGTGCTGATGGCGACGTAGACGATGCCCAGCGCAGCCGCCGGCATCAGGTAGATGTTGGCGTTGCCGAAGGCGCGCATGGCCGCCAGCGCCACCAAAAACAGCACGGCGATCAAGAGTAAATCGGAGCTGTCCGACGCGATCAGGTGCGCCTCGAATCGGCTGATATACAGTGCCAGCAAGGCAGCTACCAGGCTGCTCGCCAGTAGCGCGCGCAGAATCCGCGGCGCGCGATTGCTCGTGCGCGCCAGCAAGCCCAACTCTTGCAGCGCCTCGAATGACAAGGCGTCGATGCGTTGCCCGGCAGGCGCGACGATTTGACCGGCGATGAATTGCCGCTGTTGATCCTCGACATTGGCCAAAGCCGCCGCCTGATTGATGGTGGTCTGGTCCGGATTCTCAAAGGTGTTGGCGCGGATTAAGTCCGAGGTGATTTCTGTCACGATCCGGCTCTGTTGCTCGGACAAGCGCAGGCTCACCTGATTGGGCAGCTGGGCGCGCGCCCGTTCGAGGTCGGCAGCGCGGATCTCAGCGCTCATCACCCGTTCCAAGACCAGCACAATTTCGTTGCGCACCTGCAGCCAGCTATCGTCGGGCAGTTGCAGAATGGCGCTGATCGAATCTTCGCTTTCGGCCAGCTTCAGCGATGTTATCGCTTTGATGTCGGCGATCTGTTGATTCAGCGAGGCGTAGCTATCGGCGCGCACGTTGTCGATATAAGCCAGAATCTGCACGGTCAGGTCTCGCTGTTGACGCGCGACGCCGGGATCGGCCGGGCTAAATACGGTCGGCACTTGCGCTAGGACATTAGTCCGCTCTTGCTCGGTGAGGATGGCGCTGATGAACGAGCCTTCTTCGCGCGTGATGATATCTTCGGTGGGTACGCGACCGATGCCCAGGTTGGCGGTGCTGTTGAAACGCAGGAAGATGTCATCAAAGGCGACGATGAAGGTGCAGCAGAGCGCAAACGCCACCGCCGCCGCCAGCATCAAGAGGAAATGCGCCGCAGTCTCCGTCCGTTGAGGATTGATGTTGAATCGGTCTTCGAGTAAATCGGCGACGTGCATCAACACGGGTCTAACTCAAGATCTCTCTGACAAGCGCGCTAAGGACTCGGCCATCGGCCAGCCCTTGAACCCGGGGCATGACGGCTTTCATCACCTTGCCCATGTCTTTCATTGAGCTGGCGCCGGCGTCACTAATGGCTTGCCGCACGATCGGCCGCAATTCTTCGGCGCTGAGCTGGCGCGGCAAGAATTCCTCGGTCACCGCCAGCTCGAATTTCTCGTTCGCGGCGTCTTGCGCGCGCCCGGCGCTTTCCAGCTCGGCGATGGTCTCGCGCCGTTTCTTGGCCTCTTTGCGCAAGATTTCCAGGACGCCGTCGTCGTCCAGCGCAGTCTGACTGTCGATCTCAATCTGTTTGATGGCGCTTTGCAGCAGGCGAATGGCATTGCGGCGCTCACGGTCTTTGGCCCGCATCGCGTCTTTCAGCGCATTCTGCAGCGCTTGCTTCAAGTCTGGCATGCTGTCTCTTCAGTCCAGTTCATTCTTTGACTGCGTCGGCTGCCGCTAATTCTTGGTGGCAGGGAAATCGGGCGCCGATAACACTTCTTTCACTTTACCATGAATCACGCCCATATTGTACGACTCCAGGCGAGTATCAGTGATGACGTTGCTCAGATCCCGCGGATGAACGGCGCGGATACGCAGGTAATTGTCGGTGTAGCCGCAATTGACGAAGCCCTCGGGCGTGGCGCCGCTGACTTGCTCCCAGAGCACCGCTTGTTTACTGCCCAGAAGCTGCTCGGCGAAGTGGCGCTCAAGCGTCTCTGACAGCGCGAGCAATTTGCTGCTGCGAGCTTTCTTTGTCGCCGTGCTGATCTGGCGGCGCATGCGGCTGGCCGGCGTGCCGGGGCGGCTGCTATAGCGGAATACGTGCAGGCCGCCGAATGCCATCTCGCGGATGAAGCGCTCTGATTCGGCGAACTCGTCTTCGCTCTCGCCGGGGAAACCCACGATGACATCCGATGTAATGCGCAGGCCAGGGATGCTGGCGCGGGCCGCTTGCGCGAGGGCGCGGAAGTCCTCCTGGCTGGTATGGCGGCGCATCCGCTTGAGCGTGGCATCGCAACCGCTTTGCAGCGGCAAATGCAGATGGCGGCAGAGTCGCGGATTCCGCCACAAGTCAAAGAAGTCCGGCGTCAGGTCCCAAGGCTCCAGCGACGAAAGCCGAAGTCGCGGCAGGGAGGTTTCGCGCAGCAGCGTCTCTACGAGGTTGCGCAGCCCCTGTCGCTCGCCGCGGTCGTGGCCGTAGCTGCCCAGATGTACGCCGGTCAGCACAGCTTCTTGAAAACCGCAGTCTTCCAGGTAGTTGACCTCTCGCAGGACCTCTTCCAGCGCGCGGCTCCGTCCTTTGCCGCGGGCGATGGTTGTGACGCAGAAGGTGCAGGTATTGTCGCAGCCGTCTTGCACTTTGACGAAGGCGCGCGTCCGGCCGAGGTTGCCCGGCAGCGCGCTCCGTTCGATGGGCTCGCTGTCGAATTCGTCGATAGACTCGCCGGTGATCTGTGACACCAACTGAGCCTTATCGCCGTTGTCGACCACGCGCCGCACACCGGGCAAGGTCGCGATGTCGCCGGGCGCGATCTGGGCGTAGCAGCCGGTGACAGTCGTCTCGGCTCGCGGGTTGGCGCGAAGAAAGTCGCGGACGAACTTGCGGCTGGTTTTGGCGGCCTCTTGGGTAACCGCGCAGGTATTGAGTACAAAGTGGTCGGCGTCTTCGGGTCGAGCGACAATTTCGTGGCCCATTGCGCTGAATTGCCGCGCCATGGTTTCGATCTCGCTCTGATTGAGCCGGCAGCCGACCATTTTTAAGTGCACTTTCACAGGCGCGCTTCCTTCCCGTTATTTGCGGAGGGGCTGAAGACGATCATATTATCGAAGCCTACCACGACGCCACCGCCGCCGGATGCTGTCGACTGCGCGATGAGCCCCAGCCGGCCGACGGCGCTTGCGCCCGCGAGGTAGCTGTCTTGCATGCTGCCGTCGACGCATTCGCCCGCGGCAAAGGTGCTAGCCGCCCCCGCATCATCGGGCAGGCAGAGCGCGTGCGGCGCGCCGTTCACGTAGAATTGATAGCGCGGCCCCTCAGCGATGACGCGGATCGTATTCTCTTCGCCAATCCCCTGGCGGACATCAGGGGAAGGGATCCAGGCGCTAAGCAGCTTGCTGAGGCCCGCTTTCGTCCGCCACAAGGAGTAGTAGCCGTCGCTGCTGATGAGGAAGGCGTAGTATTCGGTCGAGTGCTTCAGGTCCAAGCCTTGGCGAATGGCGGCGCCCGCCAGCGGCAGCAGGTCTTCAAGGCCGCAGAGCAGCACGGCGGGCATATCGCAGTCGGCCTGCTCGTCGTTGCGGATGTGAAAGACGAGGCCGAAAGCGTTGTCCAGCGGGCCGTCGCTGGCGACTGTCTGTACGCTGACATCAAAGTCGGCAAATTGCGGGCGGGCGGCGGACCAGGTTGCCGTTTGCGGCGCGCTGACCGAGAGTTCAAGTTGGTCGTCGGCGATCCTGGCGCTCTGCTGGCCCTCGTACAAGTTCCATTCGTCGGCGAAACCGGAAAAACTGGCGACATAGAGCAGCTCGCCGGCGCTGCCGGTTAAGGCGTCACTGTGCCCCGTCAGCGCGCTGTACACCAGATTGGCGGCGATCAGCGCAGCCGCGAGGCAAAGGCACAAGGCAACAACACGCAAGTTTGTAAGACGCTTGTGACTGCTGACGTTTGAGTGGCTGTTCGCTTCTGACACGTTATCAGCCGGGGCACATCGGACGGCAAGTGGCGATTTTAGCACAGGGCGGCGGCAAGGCAATAGACGCAAATACGACCTTGTCGTTGGCAGCTCATGCCGGCGCGATACGAAATCGCGTCGTAATCAAGTTGGCGACTACTAACTTGACAGCGGCGCGCATAGCTGATAAGGTATCCGGTGACATGGCGAAAATAACGATCACTACCACTACGATGACTATGACTACGATGCGCATAGAGGCGCAACGTGGAGGTTTCCATTTGTTGTAGGGGCGAAGAAGCGGACAGCAAAAGGGCGTGTGGAAACCTTCCACGCGCCTTTTTTGTTTCTGCGCCCTAACGCGGCATCGCTGGCGACGAAGCTGCTAAAGCGGAAGACAGGCATAAGCGATAGACGAGAAAGGGTGGGGGCATGGCTCGGAGAACGATGAAATTCGGCGGAACGTCTGTGGGCTCGGCGGACGCGATCAAGCAGGTGGTCGCGATCGTGCGCGATTTCCTGGCGGATGGCGACGAGCTGGCCGTGGTGGTCTCGGCCATGTCCGGCGTTACCGACTTGCTGCTGGAGTCGGCGCGATCGGCCGCCGCTGGCGACAAAGAGAAATACGTCGCCATCAACGACACTGTCCGCCGGAAGCACCAAGTCGTGATCGACGCGCTTATTGCCTCGGGGGCGGCGCGCGCTGCCATCGAGGCGGAAGTGGACGAGCTGCTGCGGCAACAGCTCGAGCTTTGCGAAGCGGTGCGCGTACTTGGAGAAGCCACGCCGCGGATTTCTGATACGCTGGTTTCTTTTGGCGAGCGGCTCAGCAGCCGGGTCATCACTGCCGTTATGAATGTTGAGGGGCTGCCGGTCAAGCAGTTCGACAGCAACCACTTGATCGTGACCGATAATCAGTTCCAGGATGCCGACCCGCTTTGGGAAGAGACCGAGGCGCGCATCGCCAATGGCCTGCGTTCGCAGTTGGAAGCTGGCATTACGCCGATCATCACCGGCTTCTTCGGCGCGACTCCCGATGGCACGATAACGACGCTGGGGCGCGGCGGCAGCGACTTCATCGCCGCGATTATCGCCGCTTATCTGGACAGCGATGAGTTGGTCATCTGGACCGATGTCGACGGCGTCATGACCACCGACCCGCGCCTGGATGCCCGCGCGCGCGTGTTGCCCTACGTATCGTATCAGGAGATTGGCGAGCTGGCCTTTTATGGCGCCAAGGTGCTGCATCCCAAGACGGTGCAGCCCATCATCAGCCGCGATATTCCGCTGCGCGTCCGCAATACCTTCAATCCGAGCCATAGCGGCACAGTCGTTGGCGCCAAGACTCGGCCCAGCGAGACGGTCATCAAAGCTATCACCGGCATCCGCGATGTCTCCATGCTGACGGTCAGCGGCAGGGGCATGTTAGGCGTGCCCGGCATCGCCGGCCGCACCTTCCTGGCATCAGCCAATGCCGGCGCCAGCATCCTGATGATCTCGCAATCCTCATCCGAGCAGAGCTTCTGCTTCACCGTGGTTGACGCGCTGGCGCAGAATGTCAAGTCGGCCGTTGAGAGCGAGCTGCAGCGCGAGATTCAGCATAACAATATCGACAGTGTCGACGTGCTCAGCGACATCGTCATCATCACGGTGGTCGGCTCCGGCATGCGCGGCACGCCGGGCGTGGCTGGGCGGGTCTTTTCGCTATTGGGAGAGAACCGTATTAATGTGCTGGCGATCGCGCAGGGTTCATCCGAATGCAGCATTTCCTTCATCATTGAGCAGCGTGATTTGGAGCGGGCTGTGGCCGAGTTGCATACCTTGGCGCTGGAAACGGTGGAGAATGACAGCAGCAACGGAGTCGGCAGCCCGTATTAGGCGTTCGCGTCAGTCGGCGATCAGCGCTTGCAGTATCGCTTCCCAGTGCGAGAAGAGGATGAGATGGCCTGCTTGCGGGTCGCAGCGCGCGCTGGCGTTGGGGATCATTGCCGCCATGCGCTCGCTCACGACTGGTGAACAGAAAAGATCGGTTTCGCCCCACCAGACGTCGACCGGCGTCTCTATCGATTGCAGGTGATAGCCCCAGGGGCGCGTCAGCGAAACGATCTCGTCCACCAGGAAGTCGCTGCCCGCGCGGCGTATCTCGCGCCACATTTCCTGGCGGCGGTTGAACAGGTCCAGGTTGCTCAGGACGTCCTGATCGGCCCGCGAGAAGGAACTGCCAAGCTCGCGAATGTACTGATCCGAATTGCGCTGCGCATCGAACCAGAAGAAGCCGCGCATCAGCAGCCGGAAGAAGGCTTCGTTGCCGCTGGCAAGCTGAAACAACCGGCCGTAAAAGGCGTGCAAGGCGCGGAATCCCTGCTCGTGGTCGAGCGGCGGCAGGCAGCTGACGACCGCGCAGCGCCGCACAATCTGCGGAAAGCGATAGGCGCAGGCCAGGGCGTAAGGTCCGCCGGCCGAATAGCCGAGCAAGGCGAAGCGCTCCAGTTTCAGCGCTTTGCTCAGCATCATAACATCATCGACAACGTCCATGATGCCGCGGCCGGGCTTGCGCGTCGACATGCCAAATCCGGGTCGATCCACGCCGATCAGCCGCAGGCCGAGGCGCTCCAGGATCGAGTCGTCCGGGTGACGCAAGCTGTGATTGCCCCAGAGGTCATGGAACAGGATTACCGGTTTGCCCTCGGGATCGCCGTATTCGGCGAAGCCAAGACGCCGCCCGTCCGCCAGTTGCGCTTGCCTGGCCGTGGCCACCTGAGCCAATCTAGGCATATTCAATCCACCGCTAGATTTTCTGGGGCGAGCGTACAAGATTTCAGGTTCTGACGATAGTCCATATCCTTGCGCTAACGAGGATAAACGGCCAGGATTGTCGGGACGGCGTCAAAAGAGGGGACGAAGAAGTCGGCGGACGGCAGCGCGAGCATGGTCGATCCGCCGCCATCGAGGTTGACCGCCGTGACGATTTCGAGCCCGGTCGTCGGCAGGTAAGCGCTGAGGTCGTGCAGCGAAAGACCCAGAAAGGGCGATACCAGGATCAAGATATTGCCGCTTTTGTCCTCGGCTATGAGCGTGCGGCGATTGCGCTCGCCCTCGGACGAGCTGAAATAGGCTTGCTGACCATCGCGCGCTAGCAGCGGAAAACCCTGGATGGCTTGCTGGACGGCGCTGTCAATTTGCGTTTGCGGCCCCGCTACGGTCGGCGCCTCGCCGCGTACGATGAAGCTCCCGCCACGATCGCTATAGGCGGCGCCATAACGAACGCCATCGCTTACGACCGCGCCCAGAACGCGATGATGCTGGTCGAAAAAGTTGGCGTTGACGATGAGGCTGGCATCGTTTTCCAGCGCCCGCCAATCGGCCAGGCTCTGTGGGTCGCCCTCGCGGTAGATCGCCCGGAAGCGGAAGCGCTGCGGATCGACGCGGATGACGATGATCTGCGCCAGCTCATCGCCCTGGGGAATGAGCGTACGCCATGCCATCCCGTCAGCAAGGGTTTGCCAGGCGGAAGTCGCTGTAGCGGTCGGCGCGGGCGTTGGCGCAGTCGCGCTTTTCAGGCTGCAGCCAGTCAGCAGCAGCGCCGAAGCCAAGAGGAGAGGCACCAACGGGCGCATGCAATGACTCCTCGGAGTCAGCGTAGACTATAGACGGCGCGGTTTTCAGGCAAGTTTGTCGGCGATATTGCGAATACGCTCGACGGCTTCTTTGAGTTTGCCGAAGTCTTCGGCGAAGGAAAAACGGATATGCGCGTCTTTGGTGACGCCAAAAGCGCTGCCTGGCACGCCGACCACCACCGCTTCATCCAGGATGATATTGGCGACTTCTTCGCTGGTCTTGCTGGTTTCGTTAACCTTGGGGAAGGCGTAAAAGGCGCCTTCAATATCGGGGCTCGACATATTGGGAATGTCGTTAAAGGCCTGGACCATGAAATTGCGGCGCTCTTCGTAAGATTGCCGCATCATCTCGACGCAGTCTTGCGGCCCGGTCAGCGCGGCGACGGCGGCATGCTGGGTAAAGGTGGCGGCGGATGTGGCCGTCTGCGAATTGAACTTGCCGGCCACAGCGACCAGTTCGGTCGGTCCGGCTATCCAGCCCAGGCGCCAGCCGGTCATGGCGTATGCTTTTGACATGCCGTTGATGACGACGACGCGATCAGCGATCTCGGGAATCGAGGCCATTGAAACCGCCGGGCGGCCGTCGAAGTTCAGCTTTTCGTAAATCTCGTCCGAGATGATGTACAGGTCATGCTCCAGCGCCAGGGTCGCCACTGCTTCAATCTCGGCGGAGGAGAGCATGTGCCCGGTTGGATTGCAGGGCGAGTTGATGATGATGGCTTTGGTCCGTTCGGTGACGAATTCGCGCAGATGCTCCATTTGCAGCCGATAATTGTCGGCGCCTGTGGTTTCGACGGACACGGGCAGGCCGCCGACCATAGTCGTGATCGACGGATAGCTGACCCAGTAGGGCGCAGGCGTCAAGACTTCGTCGCCGGGGTCGAGCATGGCTTTCAGCACCAGGAAGAGCGCCAGCTTGCCGCCGGGCGTGACGATGATATCGCTCATGGGATCGAGGCGCAGGCCGTTGTCGCATTCCATTTTCGCCGCGATAGCTTCGAGCAGCGGGCGGATGCCCTTGGAGGGCGCGGCATAGCGGGTTTCGCCATCGCGCAGCGCTTTCATGGCGGCTTCGACGATATGCGGCGGCGTATCAAAGTCGGGCTCTCCGCCGGCCAGGCCGATCACCGCATGACCCTCCGCCGCCAGTTGTTTCGCTTTGTCATTCATCGCAATTGTCGGCGATTTGGCTATTTTCTTCGCCAGTTGGGTTGGGCTTGGCATTGCTTAACCTCGCAAGTGATCGAAACGAGTACAAATCGCGAGAAGTGTAGCCGCTTTGAAGTTTCGATAAAAGGGTAGGTAGCCCGCGGCTGGGGCAATTGCTTGACGGCGCCGCGCGTCGCGACAAGGGCGATTTGCTATCGGCTGTTTTTGCGGAGAGCCGGCCGCAAGGTGGTGTAAAATGGATAGCGCAGATTCGGCTGCGATGGCTGATCGACGGCCAGCGTGCCACTGTTTGGGCGCGGATTGCAGAAAGATGGCGAAAGGCATAACCAAGATCAGTAAGCTGTCCATTTGCTTGTCGTTGAAAAGACGGGAGCAAACTTGCTATGGCCATGCGGCGTCGGGCAGAGCGGCTGAGGCGGTAGCATGAGCCACTCCGATCTGGCGTCGCTGCGCGGGGAGCCGAGCTATGTCTGGCGCGCGGGGCAGGAGCGCCGCCTGGGGATGATGGCGCATTGGGCCGACCTGCGCGACGCGCGCGTATTGGTGGCGGGCTGCGGCGTCGGCATGTACGCCCGTCAGATCCGCCAGCGCTTCACGCCTTATTTAGACGCCTTCGATATTGAGTATGACCGGGTGCAAGTGGCGCGTGATGGCATCCGCGGCGCCCTGGTTTCGGCGGGCGAGGCGCTGCCCTACGCGGCGAGTAGTTTCGACGTTGTGCTGTCTCACGAGGTCATAGAGCACGTCGATGACGACCGGCGTTCGCTGCAAGAGATGCTGCGCGTCGCCAAAGTCGGCGGGCGGATTCTGCTATTCTGTCCCAACCGCTGGTACCC
>JAGWBC010000288.1 GCA_021296115.1 Anaerolineae bacterium
TGCTGGACATTATCGAGCTGCACGACGATTACAGCTTCACCATGCACATGAATTCGCCGCACGCGCCGCTATTCTTCGTGCTGGCGGGGCTGGAGATCGTATCGCCGACAGCTTACGAGGAAATCGGACCGGACGACTTCGGCACCAATCCGGTCGGCGGCGGACCCTTCATTTTGAAGGAATTGGTCACGGACAACTACGCGCTGTTCGAGCGCAATCCTGACTTCAACTGGGCGCCGCCTGAACTGTACGATCACCCGGGACCGGTCTTCCTCGATGAGCTGCAGATTCTCTTCATCGGTGAGGAGCAGACGGTACTGGCCGCTTTGGAAACGGGCGAGATTTCGCTGGCTGGCATCCCGACGCAGAACCTGGTTGATGCCCAGGCCAACCCGGACATCGACGTGCATGTGGCGCAATTGAGCCAGATTCGTTATGTCGGTTTCAATACTTCGAAAGATCCCTGGACCAACCCGGATCTGCGCAAGGCTTTCGCCTACGCCACCGATCGGGAGGAATTTGTCACGCTGGCTTGGGACGACCTGGCGCAGCCGCTGTATCAGCCCTTGCCGCCGACGATTTGGGGGCACAATCCCGAGCTGAACGCGATTGCGCCCAGCTTCGACCCCGACAAAGCCATGTCCATGTTGGACGAACTGGGCTATGTCGATGTGGACGGCGACGGCTTGCGTGAGGACCCCGACGGCAACGATTGGACTGTGCCATTGGCAACCGCCTCGCCCGATGAGTGGCTGCGACAAGCCGAAGTGCTGGAGGCGCAATGGCGCGCGGTCGGCATTCCTTTGCAGATTGACGTGCTGGAATTCGCGGCCCTGGTTGACCTGACCACCACCGGTACGCACGACCTCTTCCTGCTGCTCTACGGCTATCAAGATCCCAGCATCTTGACCTATTTCTTCGATCCCGAACGCAAGGGCGGCAGCAACCGCGCCTGGTTCTCGACTGAAGAATTGACCGATCTGCTGGTCGCCGCTGATTCGCAGTTGGATCCGGATATGCGTTATGAAGCGGTGACGGCGGTTAGCCAGTACATCATCGAGGCATCACCCTGGGTCTACCTGGCGGTACCGCCGGCGCTGACGGGCGTGCGCGCTGAATTGATGAATTGGCGCATTCACCCCGATACGAGCTTCCTGTACTGGAACGCGTACTTCGAGACAGAGTAGGGTGGGAACACCCCTCCCCCTAACCCCCTACCCATCGCAATGGAGAAGGGGAAATGGCGGGCTTGAATCGGTAGGGGTCAGCCAATGGCGTGGGCCGGAGTCTACGCAACCTGACCCCTGCAATCCTCGGCGTGAATGTAGGGGCGACTCATTGAATCGCCCGTTGAAATCTCAACTCGCAGTGGAGGGTGCTTTCACTTGAGCAAGTACATCCTGCACCGCATTTTGATCGCCTTCCCCCTGATCCTGGCGGTGACGACGGTCGTCTTCGTCATGCTGCGGGTGGCGCTGCCCGGCGACCCGGCCAAAGTGATGGCGGGCGACCGGGCATCGCCGGAACAGATTGAGCTGATCCGCCGCAAGCTGGGCCTGGATCGCCCGGTCATCGAGCAGTACCTCATCTTCCTGCGCAACTTCGCGCAAGGGGACTTGGGGCGCTCGGTCAAATTCCGCGAGCCGGTGCTGGGCGTCATCGCCAAGGCTTTTCCTTTTACCGCCAAAATCACCGTTCTCAGCGTCACAGTCGGCACCGGCATCGGCCTGCTGATTGGCGTCATGACGGCGGTGTACCAGCGCACCTGGGTCGATAACCTGGGTATCGTGGTGACGGTATTTTTCTTCTCCATACCGACATTTTGGCTGGGCTTGATGCTGATTCTGATATTCGCCGTGGGTTTGCGGGTATTGCCCGTGCAAGGCGCCGGCAGCTGGCGGCACTTCATCATGCCGGTGGCGACGCTGGCGGTGGGTCAAAGCGCCCTCATCGCCCGCTTGACGCGCTCCAGCATGATCGAGGTACTGAGCACGGATTATGTGCGCACCGCGCGCTCGAAGGGTTTGGCGCCGCGGCGGGTTCTGATCAGCCACGCCCTGCAAAACACGCTGATTCCCGTCATCACAGTGGTGGGCTTGTCGGTGGGCGGATTGCTGGGCGGCGCCGTCATCACCGAGAGCATTTTTGGCTTGCCGGGGGTCGGGCGCCTGGCGATCGACGCCATCAGCAATCGTGATTATCCTATGATTCAGGGCACTGTCATTTTGGTGGCCGCCTCCTTTGTCTTCGTCAATCTCATCGTCGATATCATCTATGCTTTCGTCGATCCGCGGATTCGTTATGAGTGAGCGTAGCAAGGCAGAACGCGTCGATGCCGCGGGTATCGGCGAGCGCCCGACCGGCTTGTATACGCTGGTGGTCATGAAGTTAA
>JAGWBC010000049.1 GCA_021296115.1 Anaerolineae bacterium
CTACCTACCGTCAGAATTCGCGGGATGGTTGTGATTTTGTGGCTGCCCCGAATTACGGGCGATCAACTCTGTGGTTAATAAAATCATGCAATCGCCTTACGGGACGTCACCTGTCGTCACTGCAATTCTGCGGTATCATTCAGCCACTAAGATTGACAGCCAGAGGACAGAGCAATGACATTGCTGGACAAAGCCAAGGACATGCAGGAGCAGCTCGTGGCCTGGCGCCGCGATATCCACATGCACCCCGAGCTCGGCTTCGAGGAGCAGCGCACCTCGCGCCTGGTGGCCGATTCGCTGCGTGAAATGGGCATCGAGATTGAAGTCGGCGTGGCGGAAACCGGTGTGGTGGCGCGCATCGGCGAAGGCCGGCCCGCCGTCGGCATCCGCGCCGACATGGACGCGCTTCCCATCCAGGAAGCCAACGATGTGCCTTATAAATCGCAGACGCCCGGGCTGATGCACGCCTGCGGCCACGACGCCCATACGTCCATGCTGCTGGGCGTGGCCAAGCTGCTCAACGACATGCCCGATCGGCCGGCCGGGGAAATTCGCCTGCTCTTCCAGCCCAGCGAAGAAAAGTGGCGTCCATCGGACGGGCACAGCGGCGGCAGCCTCATGGTCGAGCAGAAGGCGCTGGACGGCCTGGATGCCGTCATCGCTTGCCACGTCTCCAGCGGCTCGCCAGTGGGCCTGGTCGAGGTCTGCGATGGCTTCTCGCTGGCGGCGCCCGATACTTTCGAGGCCAAGATCATCGGCGAGGGCACACACGGCGCGGCGCCACATAACGGCCTGGACCCGATCTGGTTGCAGGCGCAGGTCGTCAACGCGCTGCAAGCCATCCGCTCGCGGCGGCGCGACCCCACCGAGCGCTCGGTCGTCACCATCGGCTCCATCCACGCCGGCATCGCGCCCAACGTCATCCCCAACGAAGTGCTGATCACCGGCACCATCCGCACTTTCGAGCAAGCAGCGCGCGAAGACATCCACCGCTTGGTAGAGGAGGCTTTTGCCCTGGCGCGCCACTTCGGCGGCGACTACGAACTCAGTATCTCGACCGGCTATCCGGCCCTGTACAACGATCCGGGCGTGGCCGCGCTGATGCGCTCCGTCAGCAGCGACCTGGTGGGCGAGGCCCATACCGGCGAAGGCGCGCCCATCATGGCGGGCGAAGATTTCGCCTTCATGACGCAGCAAGCGCCCGGCGCCATGATGAGATTAGGCGCGCAACTGGACGAGCATAACCGCCCGCATCACAGCCCGATTTTCGATATTCACGAAGACTGCATGCCGGTCGGCGTCGGTGTCATGGCCGAGAGCGCCCTGCGCCTCCTGCGCCAGCACGGCGGCTGAGGAGCCTGCGTGCAATCCAGCCGCTTAGCCGCTCTTGTACTGCGTCAAGTTTATCAGGTTGCCGCAAGTATCTTTGAAGACTGCTATGATGGCCGGCCCGATGTCGGTCGGCGGCATGGTGAATTCCACACCCAGTGCGACCAGCCGGTCGTATTCCGCCTGCGTATCTTCGACGGTGAAAATGGTAGCGGGGAGGCCCTGTTCCATCAGCCCCTGCTGAAACGCGCTGGATATCGGATTGCGATTGGGCTCCAGCAGCAGCTCCACGCCATCGGGCCGCTCCGGCGATACCAGCGTCAGCCAGCGGTCGCCTTCCGGGTTGCCCATGGGGATATCGTGCTTCACCAGGAAACCCAGCACTTCCGTATAAAATTTCAGCGCTTTGGATTGGTCGTCCACGAGTACGCCTGTAATGCCGATTATCATTTGTCGATCCTTTATCGTTGAATGTATACATCAAATGTGGATTGTATCACGTCATTCCAGCACATGACTCCTGCCGCTTTCGCCACTTTGGTTTAGGTGTAGGGGCGAGCCTTGGCTCGCCCGCACAATCACGCACCGGCGCCCGCCTTGCGCTGCCGGATTAGATCTTTGTAATGGTCGAGCAAGTCCTGATCTTAGCGCGTTTGGAAACATCTTCGCTACCGAATGCGTAGTAATCGTAAGCAGCGCTTCTGCCTTGAGGGCAGTAGCCGGCCCGTCCAAATTTGACGCGGCGCCAGGCTTTTCCGCAGGCTGAATATGCTATAATCGGCAGCAAGTTGACGAACCGAGACGGTGGCGAACCTTATGAGACTCAGTCATGAAGCGAAGGACATGATAGCGACGATAGCGCTGGTGCTGGCGATCATTTTAGCGCTGAACATGGCGATATCACCCGAGAGCAACCGCGACATGTTCTCCTGGACCATCGGCTTGGTCGCCCTGGCGATCTTCTTTTGGCTCTGGTCGCGCCGCGAAGCTACAGCGGAAAGCGACGCTGGCGCTGCCGAAGCGGCCGAAGAAGCCGTGCAAGAAGCTGAAGACCTGATGAAACGGACCATCGTGCGGCGGGAAGACGACGCCAATGCCGAAGCGGACGACTTGACCAGGATCAACGGCATCGGCGCGGTATTCCAGACGGTGCTGAATGAGGCCGGCATCCGCACCTACGCGACCCTGGCGCGGGCCTCTGTCGACGAATTGGAAGCGCTCATCGAGGCTAGCGGACGCAGCCGGCCCGGTCGGCTCGAAACTTGGCCGCAGCAAGCTGAACTGGCAGCCAAGGGCGATTGGGACGCTCTAGCCCGTTTCGCTGACGAACTTCAACAATAATCGACTCAGGCGCATAGTTCGGCGGCTGCAGCGCGCTGGCTCAGCCGTCTTTTCTTTTGCAGCCTTTGTGCGCGGATTTCACCCCTTGCACAAAACCGCCATCGCGAATTCAGAGTACACTGGGCGCAGGATACTGAGGCAATGATCAGGACCGGCTCATGCCCGCAGTCGCGCATATCATCCGCCGCCGACACAACCGAAGAAAGCGCGCTCAGCGCGAAGGCCGCCGTTCAGCGCTCTGGCTGACAATCATAATTTTCTTGCCGCTAACCCTGGCGCTGACGCCGCCCCTGGCGCTCGTCGGCTTGTCCGCCGCGCTGTATGTGCAGGCGGCCAGCACTATGCCGACGCCGCAAGAGACCGTTTTTCTGGACAGCGACCAAGGCTTGACCCGCTTCTATGACCGCGACGGGCAGCACGAAATTTTCCAGGCGTACGACCCGCTGGGTGATCGGCGGCGCTGGCTGCGGCTTGCTGACCTGCCGCCCTATGTAGTCGACGCGGCGCGGCTGGCGGAAGATGCGAATCACCCGGACTCGCAGGGGGGCTTCGCGCCGTTGGAAACCGCGCTGCAGCTCTGGCGCTATATCATTGGACTGCCCCTGAGGGTCGAGGGCGGCCTGGCCGGAGATTTGACGCGCGAGACCATACTGCCGCTGACGCGCTCAAGCGGCCTGGACGAGCGCTTGCTGGAAATCGTGCTGATCGCCGAGAGCCGGCGAACCCGGTCGGCGGAGGAGCTGCTGGAGTGGCGGCTCAACAGCCGCGGCTACGGCCACGATGCCTTCGGACTGGACGCGGCGGCCCAGGTGTACTTCGGCAAGCCGGCTGAGCGCTTGACCCTGGCCGAAGCGGCTGTCTTGGCAATGACCGCGGCGCAGCCCGCCATCAACCCGCTTGATGATGCCCGCCGCAGCCAGGAACGCGGCGCCAACCTGCTCTTTGAGATGCTGGACGCCGGGCTGATCGACAAAGCCGCATTCGACGCGGCATCGGCCAACCGCCTTGCCACGCGCGCGCCATCGGACTACAGCGCTGAAATCGCGCCGGTCTTCTCCCGCTACGCCAAGCGGCAGGCGGCGGTGATACTGGATCGCCTGGGGCTGGACGGCGCCAGGCTGATGGCGCGGGGCGGCTTGCGCGTCATCACCACGCTTGACTTGGATCTGCAGCGGCGCGCGGCCTGTCTGCTGCGAGCGCATCTGAATGGCCTGCGCGGCGAATCGTCGGCGGCGCTGGAGGCGGGCGGCATGCCTTGCCCGGCTGATAGCCGAATCGGACTGCCAGGAGAACCGCTGGCGGCGCCACCAGACAGCGGCGCGCTCGCGTTGATTCATGTCGACAGCGGCGAAATCTTGAGCCTGGTCGGCGAGGCGGATGCAGCCCAATATCAGCCGGCGGTCCTGCTGCAACCCTTTGTGTATATGGACGCCTTTCTGCGCCGAGAATTCACGCCTGCGTCAATGCTCTACGACATCCCGCAGACGTATCCCGGCCGGGCGGCCGATCTGATCTATGCGCCAGCCAATCCCGATGGGCGTTATCGCGGTCCGCTGCTCTTGCGCGATGCCATGTCAGCCGGTCTGCTGCCGCCGGTTGTTCAAGTGGCCAGCGTAACCGGCATGCCCTCGGCCCTGCGGATGGCGCAAACACTGGGTTTCAACAGCCTGGACGGGGGCGGCGCCGGTCTGGATTTGCTGGAGCGGGGCGGGGCGGTTTCCGTGCTCGATACCGCCTACGCCTATAGCGTACTGGCGGCAGCGGGCGTCATGCGCGGCATCGAAACTTCGGCGCCGGTCGCGGGCAATCGTCGTCTGGACCCCGTCGCCGTGCTGCGCATCGAGGACGCCGCCGGGCGCGTGCTGTGGTCGCTTGAGGGCTTGCCGCCGGGCGCCAGACAGACAGCCCTCATTGAGCCCAGCTTGGCTTACCTGGTCAATGACATTCTGGCGGACGCCGACGCGCGCCGCGCGACTCTGCAGCAGCCGGATCTTGCGCTGCAGCTGGGTCGGCAGGCCGCCGCGATCGATGGATTGAGCCAGGACAAACGCGAAAGTTGGACGGTGGGTTATACGCCGGATCTGGTATTGGCGGCGCATAGCGGTCGAAGCGATGAAGCCGGGATGAGCATCGACGCCTATCAGCGGCTTGGCACAGCGCCCCTTTGGAGCGCGTTGATGCGAAGCGCGCATGAGACCCTCAATCTGCCGCCGCGAGCTTGGACGGCGCCGGCCGATATCGAGGAATACCTGGTCTGCGAGCTTTCCGGCAGGCTGCCCGCCACCACCGATCATTGCCCCACGCGCCAGGAACTGGTGCCGGCCGGCTCCGAATTGCGGCGGGACAACCGTTGGCAAACGATCGAGATCAATAGCGCGACCAAGCAGCTGTCCACGGTGCATACACCCGCGAATCTACGCGAGGAAGCAGCTTACTTCGTGCCGCCGGACGATATTCTCGACTGGTGGATTGAAAACGACAAGCCCTTGCCGCCCAGCAGCTACAGCGCCGACCAAGACCGGGCCGCCAGCAAAGACCTGCTCTTGACGTCGCCGGCGGATTACGCCTATGCCGGCTCGTCGGTGGAAGTGGTTGCGACGATCAACCGCGACGGCGCCGAAAGCTGGTTGCTCGAATATGGCGCGGATGTCAACCCGGATCGCTGGTACCCCATCGGCGATCGCCGCTCAGTCGACGCCGGCGGTACGATTTCGGCAACCTGGCAAACCATCTTGCTCAGCGGTATCCATACCTTGCGATTGACAGTAGACTTTGCGGACGGCAGCCGACTGACGGATTCCAAATTGCTGACCTTCGACAATACGCCGCCAGCGGTGAAATTGCAGGCGAACAGCGGCGCCGACTCCGCGTCAATCGCCCTGGGCGAAGTGGTCTCGCTATTGGCTGAGGTCAGCGACAACCTGGCGATTGAGCGAGTTGAATTCTATCGAGATGATCAACTGCTGCTGGTCGATCGCGACTGGCCCTACGGCATTGAGCTTGAAGCCGACCGAGCCGGCGAGGAACGCTTTCGGGCCTTGGTCTTCGACCAGGTCGGCAATCGCGCTGAATCGAGCTTGGCGCTGCTTGTCGTCGACGGCTAAGGGACGGGCATGAGGCGAGACGGCGCTGTGGCCTGGATAGTGGCGCTGCTGGCATTGCTGCCGCCGGCAGTAATGGCATACATGGGCAGTCTCAGTCGATTGTTCGCGGACGACTATTGTCACATCGCCTGGAGCGAGCAATTTGGCATGCTCGACGCTCTGCTTCGCGTCCGCAATTCGTGGAACGGCAGCTATTCCAATTACTTTGTTCAGTTCTTGTTTGCGTCAAATGGGGAGGCGGCGCCGGCAGTCTTTCCTCCGCTGATCATCGTCAGCTGGCTGATTGGGCTGACCTGGCTGACGCTGATTGCGCTCAAGCAACTGCGCGTCGAGAGGCGCCGACTGCCGCTGGCGCTTACGGTGGCCGGGCTGCTTGTTGTCGCCGCCATAAACGGGTTTCATTCCGACCAATCATTTCTCTGGTTGTCGGCCAACGTGGCCTACGCCTTGCCTGTGGCGCTGCTTGTCCTGATCATCGCGGTCGGCATACACTTGGCGCTCCGGCCCAGCCTGCGGATTAGCGCGGTAGTGTGCTTGGTCGCGGCTGTCTGTCTATTTAATGCCGGTTTCTCGCCCATGTACCTGGTTTTTCAGGCCGCGGCTTTGTCAGCGCTTATGCTGGGGGCGATGCTGTTCCTGCATGATACCTTTCGGCGGCGCTGCCTCATTCTGCTGGGCGCGGGCTGGCTGTCGACGGCCGCGGCCGCGCTTGTCCTGGTGACCGCGCCGGGTTTCTCGGGCCGGCTGGCCAGCGAGAAATATGCCGAACTCAACCAGGGACCGCCGGTTCGGGAGCTGCCAGAGCTCTTGCTGAAATCGCTTGAGACCATGTTTGAGCAGGTCGGACATCAGCCGGCCTTTGCTGGCTTCGCGCTCATGCTAAGCCTGTCCCTTTTCGTGACGCTTAGCCTGTATCGTCCGCAGCCCGCTCTGGGTCCTTTTCGGCCGCCGGCGCTGGCAAAGCGGCCGCTCTGGGCCGGATTCATCGCGCAGCTGCTTTTCCTGCCCATATTGTGGGCGCACACCAGTGATGCTACGCAATTCCTGGGCCGTTTCAGCGCCGCTTTTTTCTTGGTCATCTGCCTGAACATTGCGCAGATTTCGGCATTTGCGCTGCTGATTGCGTCCAGGAAGAGAATAGACAAGTTATTGCGCGGCAATGAGTCGATCTGGCGAGTCTACATCACTGCCATTATCCTCGCCGCTGCGCTGCTCTTCGCCATGGACCAGGCGCGCAGCATCCATTACAAGGCTGCAACGTACTTGTTCTCCAGCGCCTTTGCCTTGCTCTGTCTGCTATTGTGGCAGTTGGCGGACCGCGTTTCGGATGCGGATTCTCGGCTGTGGCGCCAGCTCCCACTATTTGCGGCCGGCGCGACGCTGTTCTGCTATCTGGCTCTGATAAGCTTGTCGCTATTTTCCCTGGGTTTTCTGTCGGAACGAATACTGGCCGGCACGGCATTTCTGCACGTAGCCAGCGGGTTGCCTTGGGGTCTTGGTCTCGGCCTGCTGCTCCTGCGCAGCGGACTAATCTCAAATGTGGATGACGCTGCGGGACGCCAGTATCGACTCGGCGCGGCCTTGGTCACTATAATCTTGGCGATCGGAATCCTCAACGGGCAGAGCCGTCAGTTGCCGGCGCTGACTGCATTCGCCAGCGAGTGGGATACGCGGCACGAGGAAATTATCCGCCAGCGAGACAGCGGACGCGATGCCATTGTTGTGCCGGAGCTCAGCTACAACCTGGGTGAGCGCGTTGATGGCTTCCACATTTTTGACGACACTTACAATGCTTGCGCCACGCTGTATTATGGCCTGGAGTCCATCACGCGGCCCGGCGATGGCTGAGATTAAACGGTTCGTCGCTGTCGCAGACAAGGAAATGGGAATATGCTCAGCATTCGGGCTGGCTGCCTGCAGCAGGGAAATGCGAATGACCGCCTCTGTTGAGCTGCCGTCCGCGAAATGCCTTGGCTGAAAGGCTGCGTGTAATGCGCCTTGCGCGAATAACTAAAGCGATACTGTTGATTCTGGCCTGTTTGCCGCTGCTTCAATTTGCCTATATGGGACAATTTTCTCGTCTGATTTTGGATGACTACGATTATCTGGGGGTAGCCCGCGACCTTGGACTTTGGGAGGCCATTATCTTTTGGCGAAATAACTGGAACGGTCGCTACACCGACCAAGTCATTTACGGCATTTTCGCGCGATTCGGCTCGGACGCCCCGCGAATGCTAACGGTATTGCAGTTGGCCGTCTGGCTGCTTTCGCTAACCTGGCTTATCAAGTGCGCGCTGTGCCGGCTGAAACTTGAAAGCCATCGCAAGAGCATCTCCCTGGCAGCGGCCGCGCTTGCGATCGCCGCTATGATCAACGCCTTTCATACTCAACAATCCTTGTATTGGTTTACGGCCAATGTAACCTACGGCGTACCTCTGGCCGCATTTTTTCTCTATCTGGTGTTGGTTTTGAAATCGACCAGTGTAGTTGACGATTCAAAGTGGCTGATTCCGGCGGCGATTTTCGGCCTGGCTTACTGTTTTTTGGCGGCCGGTTTTGGCGAGCTATTCATGGTTCTTCAATTCTGCGCGCTTGCCTATCTACTTCTTCTCGCAGTGCCCTTCGCAAAGCGCAGCGGGCGCAAGACCACTGTTGTTCTGATCGCGGCGGGGCTAGCCTCAAGCGCTGCCAGCTTTCTGATCCATATTAGCGCGCCCGGCGTTGCCCTCCGTTCGGCCAGTATCTCGCCGATAGAATCGGTTTCGAAGCGGGCATTGCCCGACCTGGCGCAAGCCTTGGCGGAAGGGCTTTTCTGGCTAGCCGGGCAAGAAAAGACTTTTGCCGGGTTCGCCATGCTCTTCGGGGTCGGGTTATTCGCGGGCCTGCTCATACACAAGCCGCCCCCCGGCGCCCCGCTGCGTCGTCGCGCGGAATTGGCCCGGGGGCCCCTCTGCTGTGGAATCATCGTCCAGCTGATATTCGCGCCCATACTGTGGATGCATACAAGCGATCATCCAGCAGTGCTGGGTCAATTCAGCTATGCCTATTCCAGCGTGATAGTCATTAATCTGGGCTTGTTGCTCATATTCCTCTTTCTGCTGTGGCGTCGCCGCAGCTTCGGCGCTCTGCTGCTCATGAACCGCGATCGCCTGCTGATCGCTTCGGGCGTCGTCTTGCTGGTCGTATTTGCGCTGTTCGCCGGCGCCCTTTTCAGAAGCGTCCACCTTCGGGCTTCGCGCTTCTTATTCGCTTCGGCCACCTTGTTGATATGTATGCTGGCCTGGCAGTTGACGGCAGCGCTGGACGACGAGCTGCTGAAACGATACGGCCAGGCCGCTATGCTGATTACGATAGCAGGCGCGCTATCGTACATTGTCATGGTCGTAATTCCCCTTTACACCTTGGGAAAGCTCAACGGGCGCATTACCATGCCCGCCGTATTCATGCACGTTTCATTGGGCCTGGTTTGGGGCGCCTACACAGGCTATCTCATGCGCAGAGCCAGCTCAGCGATCCCCGCTCACGAGACCTGGCTGCGGCGTACGGGGCTATCGGGGCTGGCGCTTGCATTGCTTATCGGCGCGGGCATTATGTTGGGCCGGGCCACGCTAATCCCGAATTTACAGGCCTATGCGCGGGAATGGGATGAACGTGAGCGACTGATCATCAGTCAACGCGACAGTGGCCTGCTGGATGTGGTCGTAAAGCCACTGAGCTTCGATTTGTCTTGGCATCTGACGTTTCAGCGGATGTCCAAGCCTGGGGTAAGACGCGCGGCCTCGAAATACTACGGCGTCAATTCAATAAGCGTACAGGGGGATGAGACGTGAGGGTCTTGGCGCCGCAGTCTATCGCTGTAGCTGCGCTGGAATGTGCTGGTTTTCATGATGCGCAGCGCCTTGTGAGCAGCCGATGATGCGCATTAAACAACTGATTCAAGCAGGCTTGCTAGCGTTGGCCCTGGCGCCCGTCTTGATGTTCGCCTATATGGGCCAGCATACGCGCTTGATCCACGACGACTTTGGCTACACCGCCGCCGGGCGGGAATTGGGCGCCTGGGATACGATGATCCACTACTACAACCGTTGGTCTCCGGCTTATACGACGGTCTACATAAAAGCGGCGCTGTCATCGCTGGGCGAGCTGCTGCCGCCGCTGTCAACCTTGCTCATCGTCAGTCTCTGGATGCTCGGTTTCTATTTGCTTATGCGCGAAGCGATAGCGCTGCTCGGCTTGGAAGGCCCCAGGCGGCTCATCGCGCTTTCGGGGGCCGCGCTGCTGGCAGCCGCCGCTATCAACGCATTTTATTCACCCCAATCCTTCTACTGGTTCTCGTCAAATATGACCTATACCTTGCCGCTAGGCGCGCTGGCCGGCTGCCTGGCCTTGGGAATTTGCATACTCAAACGTTCTGCCAACTCAACCATTTTGTATATGGGAGCGGCCGTCTGCGCGCTGATCATGTTTCTCACCGCGGGCGCAGCTGAGATGTACGTCGTATTTCAATTTGTATTTCTGGCGGCATTGGCGGCGCTGGCCATCGCGGTCGCGGATAAGCGCAAGCGTCGGGCCCTGGCGATCATCGCAGCTGCCATGCTGCTGGCGACGGCGCTCGGGCTGATCATTCAAGTAACCTCTCCCGGCGTAGCCAACCGACTTGCGGCCGACGCCGAGCGTTATCGACCGCCTGTGAAATCGCTTTCCCTGCTGGCGACCCTGACTATACAATTGACTTTCGAGAGCATCGGCCGGCCCGATTCCTTCGCCGGATTCGTCTTGCTGCTGGCGGCGGGTCTGTTCACCGTGCTGGCCACGTCAAAGCCGGCGGCGACCTCCAGGACTGAGTTGCCGGGCGGGCGTCTGGCAGTCGCGCTCAGTCTCGGTCTGGCGGCGCAACTGGTCTTCCTGCCCATCATGCTGGCGCACGAGAGCGACAATCTTCTGTATCTGGGTCGATATAGCCTGAGCTACCTCATGGTGCTCGCCCTTCACATGTCCCTGCTCTTGGCCTTCGCTGCAGCGTTTTGGCAGCGGCGCCGGCTGCAGCGCTTGCTAGAGCGGAGACGACATGGCTTGCCCATAGTATCCGCCGTGATTTTGCTGGCGTTTATTCTGCTCTTTGCCTTGACGCAAGTCAGACGCATCGATTCGCGCGCGTCTACCTTTCTGTTTGTATCAGCGCTCTCGCTGCTGGTGATGCTGGCGCTGCTGTGGCAAAGCGGCGCAGCCGACCGCAGAAGCAATATGCTAGGCGCAGTAGCGCTCGCATCGCTGCCGATTGCCTGGCTCACCATCGCCGCGCAATACTGCGTCACCTTTATCGGCCACGGCTTCACCGCGGACCGCATCATGTCGGGTTCAGCCTGGCTGCAGGTCTTGTCCGGTCTGGTCTGGGGCCTGTACTTGGGCTATCTGGTGAAGTCAAGCGCTTTCGCCGACGATATTCCACTGGCGTGGAAACGCTGGCTGGCAATCGGCAGCCTGACTGTGGCTGTAGTGATTGGCGGCGGCATATTCCTGGGCCAGGCAAAGCTCCTGCCCAAGCTACGGACCTACGCCGCTGAATGGGACGTTCGCCACGCCTATATCATCGGCCAGCGGCAGAGCGGCAGGGCGCATATCAAGGTGGAGCCGCTGTCCTTTGACCTGGCCGATTATCTGGGCCTGGGCACGCTTCGCTCTGCCGAACAATTCTACGGAGTAGACACGATCGTGCAAGTGAGCCAAGCTGAAAACGACAATCCTCAGGGCGCTTCGGGCTCGTAAAGCGTAACACCGCGTTGCCAGTTGGAGCGCTTTGTCCCCGGCCCGACTGCAACACCAAGATATAAGAATCGCATAAAAATCTTGGCAATCTTGCTTTTGCTCTGCCAATTCCATTGACTCTCTCGACTGACTATGCTATTTTAACCCGGTCAACTTAGCACTCTCGGTGAACGAGTGCTAGCGGCTCGCGATGCGAGCGCAGATGCTGTTCACGAGTATTGATAGTTCAAGAGGGAGAAGAAAATGGCTATATCGATCCGCCCGCTTGGTGACCGCGTTTTGGTCGAACCTGTAGAGTCCGAGGAGACCTTCGGCGGCGGCGCCTTTGTCTTGCCGGAGACGGCCAAGGAAAAGCCGCAACAGGGTCTGATTCGCGCAGCCGGTCCTGGCAAGTATGATGAAGACGGCGACAAACGCATTCCTATGGATGTTCAGGAAGGCGACCGTGTGCTCTTCGCCAAGTACGCCGGCACCGAGGTCAAGCTTGACGGCGTCAAGATGCTGATCATGAAAGAATCCGACATCCTCGGCATCGTGCAATTGTAATCAAGAATCGCGCCACAAATAAATGGAGTGAAACCAGGAGGAATCAATGGCAAAGCAACTCGTATTCAAAGAAGACGCGCGCCGCAAATTGCAGGCCGGCGTTGACAAGGTCGCCAATGCGGTAAGCACGACCCTCGGTCCCAAGGGGCGCAACGTCGCGCTGGACAAGAAATTTGGCGCGCCTACCGTGACCCACGATGGCGTCACCGTCGCCAAAGAGATCGAATTGGAAGATCCCTACGAAAACATGGGCGCGCAGCTGCTGAAAGAGGCGGCTACCAAGACCAACGACATCGCCGGCGACGGCACCACCACCGCGACCGTCCTGGCGCAGGCCATCGTCAACGAAGGCCTGAAGAACGTAGCCGCTGGCGCCAACCCCATGCTCTTGAAGCGCGGTATCATCCACGCTGCTGATATCGTGGCCGGCAACATCCTGACTCAGTCGACGCCGATCGAAACCAAAGATGAGATCGCCAACGTCGCCAGCTTCTCCGCGCAGGACAAGGAAATCGGCAATCTAATCGCCGAGGTGA
>JAGWBC010000289.1 GCA_021296115.1 Anaerolineae bacterium
CAAAAAGCCCATAAAGCCCTTCGCCCCACACGCGCCAGCCATTCTTGCCTCCTTACGCTACAATACGCCCAATCACGATCCAGCCACAAAAGGAGCCCTCCATGTCCACCACCAACGGCGTCCGCGCCGCCCTCAACCAGCGCAGCCGAACCCTCGTCCATGGCGCCGAACGCGCCGGCGCCCGCGCCATGCTCAAAGCCGTCGGCTACAGCGATGACGACCTGGCCAAGCCCCTAATCGGCGTCGCCAACACCTGGACCGAAATCGGCCCCTGCAACTTCCATCTGCGCAAGCTGGCGGTCGATGTCAAGCGCGGCATCCGCGCGGCCGGCGGCACACCCTTCGAGTTCAACACCATCAGCATCTCGGACGGCATCACCATGGGCACCGAAGGCATGAAAGGCTCGCTGATCAGCCGCGAAGTCATCGCCGACAGCATCGAACTGGTGGCCATGTCCAATATGCTCGATGGCGTGGTGGCGCTCTCCGCCTGCGACAAGACGATTCCGGGCACAATCATGGCGCTGATCCGCCTCGACCTGCCCTCGCTGATGCTCTACGGCGGCACCATCTATCCCGGGGTGCACAAGGGCCGTGATATCGACCTGGTCAACGTCTTTGAAGCGCTGGGCCAATTCCAGGCCGGGCAGATCAGCTATGAGGAGCTGATGGATGTCGAGAATGTCGCTTGCCCCGGGCCGGGCGCTTGCGGCGGACAATTCACCGCCAACACCATGGCCATGATCAGCGAAATCATCGGCATCTGCCCCATGGGCATGGGCGATGTGCCCGCCGAAGACCCCGAGAAAGAGACCGTGTCCTATCAAGCCGGCGAGATGATGCTCGACATTCTGGAGCGGAACATCCGCCCCTCCGACCTGGTGACGCGCCGCTCGCTGGAGAACGCGCTTGCCGCCTCAGCCGCCACCGCCGGCAGTACCAACAGCATCCTGCACTGCCTGGCTTTCGCGCGTGAAGCCGGCATCGAATTCACGCTGGACGATATCGAGGCCATCAGTCGGCGCACGCCCATCATCGGCGATATGCGCCCGACCGGCCAATACGTAGCGCTCGACCTCTTCAAAGCCGGCGGCGTGCCCATTCTGGTCAATCGCCTGATCGACGGCGGCTACATGAGCGGCGATACGCCCACCGTCACCGGCCAGACCCTGGCGCAAGCCTGCGCTGACGCGGTCGAGACGCCCGGCCAAGGTGTCGTGCGCGATCTCGATGACGCCATCAAGCCCAGCGGCGGCCTGGTCGTGCTGCGCGGCAACCTGGCGCCCGATGGCGCGGTGGTCAAGCTCAAGGACACGCCCGCTCCGCTGACCGGTCCAGCGCGCGTCTTCGATACCGAAGAGGACGCTTTCGAAGCCGTCTCCAACCGGCAGATCGTGGCCGGCGATGTGCTGGTCATCCGCTACGAGGGCCCCGTTGGCGGGCCGGGCATGCGCGAGATGCTGCAGATCACAGCGGCGCTCTACGGGCAGGGGCTGGGCGGTAATGTCGGGCTGATTACCGATGGGCGCTTCTCCGGCGGCACGCGCGGCTTGATGATCGGCCACACAGCGCCCGAAGCGGCCGTCGGCGGACCCATCGCGCTGCTGCAAGAGGGCGACATGATCACGATTGACGTGTCGCAGCGGCTGCTGCAAGTCGATCTCAGCGATGCCGAGCTGGCCGCGCGGCGGGCCGCGTGGAGCGCGCCTGAGCCGAACTACAGCAAAGGCGTCATGGCCAAGTACGCGCGCCAGGTCTCGCAAGCCAACGACGGCGCTGTGACGGGGGCGTAATCAGGAAAATAGAATCAGAGGAAAGGAGCGAGTCTACTCAGCGGGCTCGCTTGCTGATTTGGAGGTTTAGGCAGCTTCGGTCTCAGTCATTTCGATCACGCGTCGTGCAAGCTGTACCGACCACCATAGCCCACCAGACTCAAGAATCTCTTCGCTAGCTTTTTGGGCTAGCGCTCGGTCTTCGTGGGACAAACAATACAGATACGCTGCGATACTTTCGTCATAGAGTTCAACATCGCTCTTGCCTAGTACTTGACTAATGCGTCCGGCAACCGACTGGCAGGCACCAGGCTGACCGCGCAACTTCGAGCGCAATGCTTCAACCGTCGCGTCAATTGCGAAAGCCTGCCGCAGAGAATTAAAGCTGCTAAGCACGGAAAACTGAACCATAAACTCCAAACTTTCTATGGACTCGAAATCCTTAGCCAATTTCATGTGGTGTCCTCTCACTCCAGAATTCACTGGCGCTCCCAAATCTTGCCGGTACAGCGCTCAGTGGATACAAGATTTCAGCGTCTTTGCCCCATTTGCTCAGAACAGTTACGCCTGAAACTTCACCATCAAATCT
>JAGWBC010000290.1:0-2344 GCA_021296115.1 Anaerolineae bacterium
CGCGCTTCAATGGAATCAGTGATGATCATGCGGCTTAATGCGTCCGATTTCATGAACCGTACTTCTGCGTGATCGGAAGGAACGCCATGGGTTACACAGGCGGAGACGCTTTTGGCGCCTTTGTCTATCAGTGCTTGTGCGGCGTTTATCAACGATGGCGAGCGGTCGGTCGTTTAGTCGCTTGCCTAACGCGCGCGCGAACCACGCCGCCGGCGTCAGGCGAGATGACGGTCACCTCGTCCAGGCCTCCATTGTGGATATCACGTACTCGCCGCTCGAACTCTTTCACCGCGTAGAGATTGTCGGTCGGAATGTCGAAAAACCCCTGGATCTGGCCTGCGTGGAGATCAACCGTGAGCACGCGGTCGGCGCCGGCAGTGGTGATGAGATTAGCCACCTGTTTGGCGGAAATCGGCGTGCGGGGGCCGGCCTTGCGGTCCTGACGGGCATAGCCGAAATAAGGGATCACAGCCGTGATGCGGCTTGCCGACGCGCGCGGCAGCGCGTCGATCGTGATCAAGAGCTCCATCAAATGATCGTTTGCAGGGCGCGAGGTTGACTGAATGACGAACACGTCTTCCCCGCGCACGTTTTCCTGGATCTCGACGAAGACTTCGCCGTCCTTGAAGGTCTTTATGTCGGCATTGGCGAGAGAAGTGGCGCGCCGTTTTGATATCGCTTCGCTCAACCGTCGGTTGGAGTTTCCGGCGATCAGCTTCATGGCCCCATCCCCTAACGCCCGATTTCCAAGGTCCGCGAGCGTTTCATGACGGTTTATTGACAATCGCGCAAGTCGCGCATGAGAATTTTTTGCGCAAGCGCAATTGCGAAGATATTACGGCCGTAATCCGTATCGCCGCGTCGTCGGCTGGCGCGATAGCTGAAATATTTTTCCCGGCGCGGCCAGCGTGCAGATTTCAAGATCGTCAACCTGTACAACACCGACGCTCGTCAGTCGCCAGGCTGCAAAACCGGCAAGATCAAGCTGGCGCTTTTCGCTCTCCCGCCCTGGGGAGAAATACCGTTCCGCCTGCGGGAAGCTCTGTTTAAAAGCATCGACCAATTCGAGGCCGACCTCAAAATTGGACTGGTGCAGGCAGGGCCCGAGAGCGGCGCAAATGCGCGCAGCATCGGCGCCGTCATCAATCGTGGAAGCCCGCGGGCGTCGGGAGATTGGGCGAAGCGAAACATGAGACTTTGAATATTTCGCCCATCTGGTCGGGCATGGCGATACGCTCCGCGCCGAGGCGAATTTTTTCCGCTTCAGCGTCGGTTTTGCCTTTGCACAGCATTTCCATTCGGACGCGGATGCCAAGCTTTTCGAGAAACGCGCCCTGAGTGACCGGCCCGTGGGCGACAGCGCCAGCTTCGAGGGCGACCCGGGCGAGTGCATCAAAATCGACATGCGCCGTAATATCTGCGCGACCCGGCGATGCGAGCGGCGGCCAGTAGCGATGATCGCGCACGGCCTGCAGCGTATCGCACAGCCTGGACTGCAAATGGCCGTAATCGATGATTAGCGCGCAACCGCCTTGTTCGTTGATCAAGGCGCATATGTCGGCGGCGAAGGCGTTCCTATTGCAAATTGATTGAATGCGCAAATGGCGGCTTTGGACGCCAACGACCATGCCACTAATCGCCGCGCAACAAACAAAAAACTCCTTCGCAAAAAGAAACCGCCGGAACCTTTAAGGTTCCGGCGGCGAAGGTAGTGTTGACGAGACCGGTCGCCCGGCCTCGCCGTTGATTGATTAGCCTCTGATATTCAACCGCACGAAGATGTTGCGGCCAAAGGGGTTGCCGCAGCCGCGGAGCCCAGCGGCACACAAGGCTTCCTGCTCCAGCGTCGACTCATTGTTGAGGACGTTGCTGATGCCGGCCCGGATTCTCACATGATCATTATGGTTGTAACCGATCGAGACATCATGCTCGACATCGCGCGGTAACTCGGAAGCTTCATCCGGAATGTCGTCACAGTCGCCCGGCACGTTAACGAAGCACGGATTTACGCTGCCCCAATAGCTCGTGCGCCAGAACAGATCCCACTGTCTCCACGCCCAGCCGAAGTCGGCCGTGAACTGGAGCGGCGAGTAGATATTGCTGGTCGGGATCGGCCCGTCGATATTGCTGGTCGAGCCCACCTGGTTGGCCGGCTGTCCCGAGGCGTCGAGACCCGCATTAGAAGCGCTGTCGCGGTAGGTGATCGGGGCATAGAACGTCACCTGGATTGAGAAATTGCCCCAGTCGTTTTCGCCTCTGCCGAGATTCATGAACTCTAACGCGTCAGCCACGTCATAGCCGTAGCGGATCTGCGCCTGCAGAGCCTGGAGTTCGATGAAGCCGG
>JAGWBC010000290.1:2496-2846 GCA_021296115.1 Anaerolineae bacterium
GTAATGTCGACCCAGTCGGCCCGGAAGGTCAGCCCCGGCACCGCATTCGGCTGCAGGGTGAAGCCTGCCGTCCAGGAGTCGCCGATCTCAAAGTTGAGGTTCGGATTGCCGCCGGCCAGAAGCGGGATCGACGCGATCACCGACGGGGTCGTGTAAATATTGTCGCCCGGCGCCAAGATCAGGCCGGTTTGGCCCATGATCGTGCCGATGGTCGCCCCTGCGAAGCCCAGCATTTGCGCCGCGGCGATACAGTTGGCCTGACGGTTGGTGTCCGGCGCGTCGTTGATGTTGGTCACGTCGCAGGGATCGCCGGTCAGGCCGCGGGCCGCCGCGAATGGCGAGAACAGTTC
>JAGWBC010000291.1:0-2329 GCA_021296115.1 Anaerolineae bacterium
TTCTGTGCCCTCGCTGGTAAAAGTGTCGTGAACTCGTAGAAGCCCGCCGAGGGGTATATCGCTAGCGCTTGTTGCGCAGCTCCATCGACGCGCCGCCTTTTTGCTCGAAGCCGAATTTGCCGTAGAAGCCGGCGAGATTTGAATCGCAATCCAGCATCACGATCTCAACATGCTCTGTGCGCTTGAGGATTTTCTCCAGCATTTCCGCGGCGACGCCTTGCTCGCGGTAGGCGCTGTCGACCACCACGTCATCGATCAGCGCGCGTTAACGATCGTCCGTGATCACGCGCGAGAAGCCGATGAGCTGATCTTCGTGCCAGACTCCCAAGGTAATCTGACTGCGATCCAGCATCTGCTGGATGTCCAGCGGGCCACGGTCATTAGCCCAACTGGTTTGCAGCAGCAGGCGGCGGAGTTCTTCGGGGTTGATGGGTTCGGTGAACGAGTAAATATAACGCGTCGGCATTGGCTGCGCCCTCCTCTAAACGATGAATGCGAGCAGGCTGGGAAGCTTGCGCCAGCCCCGCGCACATCATACCGCAAAGCATCGCCGGTCGATCAGGTTTTGTTCGGATTGCCCGGCTCGACTTCATACAGCTCGCGAGGCGATCGGCCTGCGGGTTTTCCCGATGTGATGGCCGGTGCTAGAATGGTTGTGTCCAGCGGATTGCCGCGAGAGGAACAAGTTTTGGTGACCTCCAGATGGGATTCGTTCATCCAGTTTTTGTGCGAGATATACCAGACTCCGGACGCCGGCGAACGGCAGGGATTGGTGGACGAATTGCTCACGACGCACGACGAGTGGCCCTGGGTGGAGCGCGACAAGGCGACCTTCGTCTATGACTCCTGGACGGCGCAAAATGTGGCCCTGAACCTCGACATTATCAGTCGCGACCCGCCCTTCGAAAATATGGCGCGGCTGGAGGACACATCACTGTGGTACTTCCAGCGCTACTTCGAACGGGACGCGCTGGTTGACTATATGTTTGCTGTTGACGATCCCGGCACGCCCCTGGCGCAAGAGATTGATCTGATGGACCGCGTCGGCCGCTTCTGGCAGGCGGATACGCTCAACGCCCTGTCAATCAGCGCCAGCCAGGTCGACAGCTCGGTTTTGCAGATGCCGCGCGCTCGGCCCTTTCCCAACTGGGGGGCGATGGCGGCGGTGCCGCGCGGGCGCGTCTATCGCCACAGATTCAGTTCAGTGCAGCTGGGTTTCAGCAACCGCAGCTTGTGGGTGTATACGCCGCCCGGTTATGACGCCAATGATGGGGTGAACTATCGGCTGCTGGTGCTGATGGACGGTCAGTGGGCGGTGAATGTGCTGGAGGCGCCTTATATCGCCGACGCGCTGATCAAGCACCGGCGCATGCAGCCCATCATCATCGCCATGCTGGCCAGCGGCTCGCAGTCGCAGCGCGTAGCGGAATACGTCGGCAATGACAAACACTACGCCATGATCGCGGCGGAATTGCTGCCCTTCCTGCAAGCCGAGCATCGCATTGATCCGCTTGACCTGGGGCTGGGCGGCGTTGGTGAAGGCGCCATAGCGGCCGTGCACGCGGCGATGAAGAACCCGGTCATTTTCGATCACCTCATCATGATCTCACCGCCGCTGGGGCGCGAACCGGCGGTGCAACTGCTGAAAGACTACGCGCAACGCTTCCGCGACTTGCCGGTTCTGCCCAATCGGATCTTCCAGTCGGTCGGGCGTTATGAACAAGACTTGCGTTTCTACCAGCCGGCCCTGGCCCTGCGCGGCATCCTCGAGCGGCGCATGAGCCACGATCCGGAACTGCAATACCGCTTTGTTGAGTTGGGCAGCGGGCACAGCCTGGCCGCATTCAAGAGCGTTTTGCCGGAAGCGCTGGCGCACGTATTCCCGCCCGGTTAGGCGCGCATGGGAACGCTATTCATCGTACCGACCCCCATCGGCAACCTCGAGGACATCACCCTGCGCGCCTTGAGAGTCCTGCGGGAGGCGGCCCTGATCGCGGCTGAAGACACCCGCACATCGCGCGTGCTGACGCGGCATTTCGACATCGACACGCCCATGACAAGCTATCACGAACACAACAAGCTGTCCAAGTTGGATGAGATTTTCGCCGCGCTGGAGACCGCCGATGTGGCCTTGATCTCCGACGCCGGCACGCCGGGCATCTCCGACCCCGGCTTTGAGCTGATCGCGGCGGCGCTGGAGCGCGATATCGAAGTCCTGCCCTTGCCCGGCGCCTGCGCCATCACCACCGCCTTGGTCGGCTCCGGTATGGCGACCGACAGCTTTCGCTATGTGGGATTTCTGCCGCGCAAGCCTAAGGCCCTGCGCGAG
>JAGWBC010000291.1:2372-2867 GCA_021296115.1 Anaerolineae bacterium
GATACGCTGGCGCTGATTGCCGAGGTCATGGGCGCGGAGCGGCGCGTCTGTGTGGCGCGCGAACTGAGCAAGAAGTTCGAGCAATTTTATCGCGGCAACGCCCAGGAACTGCGCGACCATTTCGCGGCCGATAATCCCCGTGGCGAAGTCACGCTGGTGATCTCGGGCGCGGACCCAGAGGACGCCCAGTGGACAGAAGAACAAGTCCGGTCCGCCTTGAACCAACGGCTGGCAGCCGGGGAGGCGTTGTCGCGGGCGGCGCGCGCTGTAGCCAAATCAGCCGGCTGGCCAAAGAACAAGGTTTATCAGCTGGGCATCAAGGACGGCTGAGACCTTTGCCTCATTCGCCGTCGCTTTGCAGCCGGGAGACATCAACTTCAATGCCGTGCTCGCCCAATTTCGCCTGCAGCGTCTCCCATTGGCCGTCGCGCACCACGCAAGCCATCGGTCCCAGGCGCGCGCCCAAATAACGCCGCAGCGCCGGAATAGCGAAGA
>JAGWBC010000292.1:0-2328 GCA_021296115.1 Anaerolineae bacterium
TAAAAGTAACATGTGTGAGGGTCGATTCCACGGTGCTGCCGCTGTTATTGAAAAAACGCAGGGCGCCGCCCGTGCCGTTGGATTCGGGCACCTCGTTGTTAATGAAGCTGGAGTTGGTGAGTGTAAGCTCGACGTCGTTATTCACATGGATTGCGCCGCCGTTTTGCGCGCTGTTGCCGATGAAAGCAGTGTTATTGATGGTCGCGGACGATTCCAAAAATATTGCGCCGCCACTCCCAATGGTATGGTTGTCGATGAAGAAGCTGTCCTCAATGAGTATCGAATCGACCCCGCCGGAGAACCAAATCGCCCCGCCGACTGGGTCCCTGCCGGTGGCGGAATTATCGCGGAAGACAGCATTGCGGATGACAACGGTGTTATTTTCTATGCCGCCGTTTACGATTATCGCGCCGCCAGAGTCATTGCCGCTTGCGCTCACGTGGAAATCGGCAATGGTAATATTTTGCAAAACCACGGACACATCAGAAGGTACGCTGAGCATGCGGAAATCGCTGCCGCTGCCGCCGCCCCTGACGGTGTAGCCCCCGCCGTCTATGGTGATTTTGTCGCCAGAGGAAACTATTGGCAGGGTTGCTGTTATCCTAACATAGTAGCTGAGCTGGATGGTGTCGTCGTTGTCGCCGTCCTCGCAGCCGCTGTCGGCCGGCGCGCTGTCGTTACCGGCGGAGATGACGGCTTGGGCAAGGGTGCAGTTGCTGTCGACGTTGATGGTGGCGGCTAAAGCCGGAATGGCAGGCAGCAAAAATAATATCGGAAGCAAAATTAGACGAAGCATGATCTACCCCTTCCCCCGAGAGTGAATCACGACCTATGCAAAGAAATCCAATTCGCTGGACCGCGGCCGTCTCATTAACCAAGCAATTATGATAGGAACAATAGAATTGGTCAATTCCTGATTTGCTCAGGTCAGCTCGTCGCTGTCCATCGTCCGTTTGCGGACGCGCTCGATGCGCATGATGAGGCGCTCATCCGCATCGGGGCAGGCGGCGACTGTATCGCGCGTCATCCAGTCGTTTTCGCTGAGCTCGCGCTGCTTGGCGGCCAGCAGGGGCAGCACAGCGGACAGGGCATAGATGCAGAAGTGCTTGCCGGCGGGGATGCGCAGCTTGGCGCTTTCGGTCAGTTCAAAGTAATCGCCGACTTCGAGGCCACAAACCGAGCGGCCCTCAATGCGCTCGACGGTGACGCGCAAGTCGTAGAGTTCAAAGGGTCGGTTCATGCCGGACCTTAGGCAAGCAGCTGTTGGCAGGCGTCGCGCACAATGACCTCCTCGCCGGGATTGAGCGTCATCGGGTTGAGATGGAATTGTGATTCGCTCAGTGGCGAGACGGCGATAGCGGGCTCGTGCTCCAGGAAGGCCTGCACCAGGTCGCCCACTGTCCTGCCCAGCACGCCGGCGTCGACGGTGACGCGGCACCAGGGCAGCGGCTGACCCGCTTCGTTGGGAAATTCACGTTCTGCGCAGACGCCATCCAGCGGGTTCAGCGCCTCGCAGAACAGCCGCACCGCCTCTTCGCAGTAGCGGGCGCGGGCGTCGTGATCGAGCGTCAGATAACGTTCAAGGGCGGCCAGAGCGCCCATCATCTCTTCCTTGCCCACTTTGAAGGGCCGGCCCAAGCCGTGGTTGGGATTGCTGATGGGACGAATCGAATCGATCAGGTCGCGGCGGCCGAGCATAAGGCCGGTTGACTGCGGCCCGCGCAGGTCTTTACCGCCGCTGAACAAGGCGAGCGCCGCGCCCATCTCGGTGAAGCGCCACAGATTCTCCACCGGCGGCAACTGCGCCGCGGCATCGACGATGACCGGGATGTCGCGCTCCGCGGCGATGGCGATGAGTTCCGCAAGCGTGATGTCATCGGCATCCGACTGGCCGCGAGGGAACCAGAAGGCGCAAGCGCTACGGTCACTGATGGCGGCGCGCAGATCAGCCGGCGTGCCGTCGATCTCGACATATTTCAAGCCGACCGCCTGAATACTGTAGTCGTATGGGTTGCGCTGGCTTCGGAAGATGATGGCTTCGTTATGGAAGGCGGCGATATCGGGGAAGCATTTGAGCGCCTGCGGGTGCTTGCAGATGACGGCAGCGGCCGCGGCCAGTTCAATGCCGGCAGCTGCGCCCGAGGTGACGTAGGCCGCTTCGTTGCGGGTCAGCTGGGCGATGCGCTTCCCTACCCGGCGCTGCAATTGCGCCAGATCGACAAAACTGCCCGCCGCCTCATTCATGGCGCTGACGACTTCCGGCGGCATGAGCGAGCCACCGAATTTGGTCACAGTGGCGTAGGCGTTGATGACGGGGCGAATGCCCAG
>JAGWBC010000292.1:2453-3809 GCA_021296115.1 Anaerolineae bacterium
CAGAGCTTGCGGTCGCCATTCATACGGGCGGCGCCGCAATCCACGTAGCCGAACTGGCCGCGTTCCTGGCGCAGAACAGCGATGTCGGCTTCAGCGCCGATGCTCAGCGTTCCCAGCTCCGGATGGCCGATTTCCTGCGCCGGCGTAAGGGTCGAGCGGGTGATGACTTCGCTTAGCGGCATGCCCATGCAGAGCAGCTTGGACATGGTGTTGAGCATATCGTGCACTACGCCATTGACGTTGCCGATGTGCAGATCGGTGCTGATGGAATCGGGCCCGAAGCCGCCTTCGTAAGCGGGAATCGCCTGGCGGAACCAGAAGCTGCCGGCGCCATGGCCCAGGTCGAAGATGATGCCGCGTTCGCGCGCCTCAAACATGAAGTCGGCCGGCTTATTATCGGCGTTGAGGATGGGGAATTGCTGCGCGTAGACGTGGGTGTGGATATCGCCCGGCTGCATCTTTTGCAGCAGCTCCTGGTATGTGCGGCCCTCGCGGTGCCAGAAGTCGACCATTAGCGGCTTCTTGCATATATCGGAGGCTTCCAGCGCGCGGTCGACTGCTGCCCAGGGCGGATGCGCCTGGTCGAAGGGTTCGGATACCCAGTAGTGCGCCGTCTTGATGCCGACGCAGTCGTCGGGATACGCCAGCACGATAGAGGCGGCCAGTTCGGGGTCCATTTCGTCAACGTCCTGCTCGAAGGGGCCGATCATGCCCGACTTGACGATATTGATATAAGCGAAGATGCGCGTCTTCCAGCGGTCGATGACGGTGCGCTTGAAGTGCAGGAAGTGCCTGGCGCCGGCGGTGCCGGTATCGACCACAGTGGTGACGCCGGAGCGGAAACTGTGGTGGTCGGCGATGATGCTGAGGGTCTCCGGCTCGCGCGTGTGGTAGACGTGGACGTGCATGTCGATCAAGCCGGGCGTGACGTAGAGACCGGCGACATCGACGGTCTGCGCGGCGTGGGCGGAGGAGATAGCTGGCGCCACCTGGGCGATTTTGTCGCCGCTGACCGCCACGTCCATGGGCGCGTCGATATTGTTGGCCGGGTCTATGACGTGGCCATTTTTCAGCAAGAGGTCGTATTGGGGCATTTCCAACTCCATCGGCATCTGTCGGAGTTACGCAGATATGATTGGGTGAGTTTGTAACGTTTCGACCAGAGTATAAATCTAGGAACAATTAGAGGCACTACTAGAATCTCTCAACTCCGCCATTTGGAAGCGCTGGATCGTAGACTGGTTTGCCCATTGGACGAGTTTTGAGGTCGCCAGACAGAAAGTCTTCGACTCGCTCGCGGGCAATGGAGATATATTCTTCAACAATGTCGCAGCCATAGCCATTGCGCTTGTGCTT
>JAGWBC010000050.1 GCA_021296115.1 Anaerolineae bacterium
CCCATTAGCGCCAAGATCCTACGAGGAGTTCTGCCTTGAATAGAACTAAACTCGGTGTCGACGGGCTGTGTCTACGCGCCCTACGCGCCCTACGCGACCCTCTGCGCTCTCTGTGTTGAAAATAATTTGATGCGATTGCCCTGTGCGGTATTGCGGCTTACCTTTGCCTGAGAATTGGCATACGATAAGACGAAAGCATTTTGCGCGTTTTCCGAGGCAGTCCTCTTTTGCGATTCGAGCATTGGGCGTTTGACCGCCGCTTTCTGACCATCCTCTTAATCGTATTTGTGCAGATGATCGGCACCGCGATGGTGAATCCGATTCTGCCGCTCTACGCGCAGAGCGTATTCAACTTGTCGCCGGAAGTCATCACGCTGCTGCTGACCTCGTTTTTCGCCGCGCAGTTTATCGCCGGGCCCTTCATCGGCCGCTTGTCCGACAGGCGCGGTCGCTTGCCGGTGCTGCTGCTGAGCCAGGTGGGCACGGTCATCGCTTTCTTGATGATCGGCTTCGCGCAATCGGCGGCGCTGCTCTTCTTCGCGCGCGTTCTTGATGGCGTCACCGGCGGCAATATCATCGTGGCGCAGGCTTACGTCACGGACATCATGCCGGAGAACAAGCGTACGCAGGCCTTGGGCTATGTGATGGCAGCTTTTGGCATGGGCTTCATCGTGGGGCCGGGCGTTGGCGGCTTGCTGGCCAGCCAATTCGGACCGCATATCCCCTTTCTATTCGCCGCGGGCGCGGCCTTGGCGACGGTCATATTAACCTGGTTCGCGCTGGAAGAGACGCTGAGCAAGAGCGATCAGGCGCGCAACCGCGACAGCAAACGCGCGCGTATGAATCCGGCGCTATTAGTCCGGAATGTGCCGCTGTTGGCAGTATTGACCGTTTCCTTCGTCAGCCGCTTTGGTTTTGGTCTGCTGATTGGCACATTCGCGCTTTTCGCGGAGAAAGTCCTTTTCGCCGGCTATGACTTTGCCGCGGTCAGCCTGGGCGTGGGCCTGCTCTTGATGGTGGTGGGCGTGGGCCAGTTTGTCACTCAGATTGTGCTGTTGCCGGCGGCCTTGAAGCGCTACAGTGATCCGCTGATTGTATTGCTGGGCGCTGGCTCGCGCACGGTGGCGATGTTCCTGCTGGCTGTTGCGACCGAGCCGATAATCGGTTCCGCCAGTATGGTCTTTTTCGCCATCGGCAGCGGATTGCTGCTTCCGCCGCTGCAGTCGCTGGTTACCAAGACGGTAGCTATCGAGCTGCGTGGCGCGGTGCTGGGCCTGTATCATTCGGTGATGAGCCTGGGCGTGATCATTTCCACGGCTGTGTCCGGTACGCTGTTCGCGCTTGATCCGACGCTGCCCAACTGGCTGGGCGGCATCTTGTATTGTACGGCGCTGATTCCGGCCGCGATGTTGTGGCAGTGGGCGCGCAGCAATCCGGCGAAGAAAGGTGTGGGATGGGCGGTTTAGCCGCGACAAAAAACTGCCACGGTTTCCGTGACAGTTTTCTTGCGTCAGTCGGGGCGGCGGGATTTGAACCCACGACCTCACCGACCCGAACGGTGCGCGCTACCGGGCTGCGCCACGCCCCGACAAAATCGAGGCTAGTGTAGCGAAACCGACTATGGCTTACAAGGTCAGATAATGCCTGAAGGCGCTCCGCATACGCTGACGGACCGGCTGCGAAAACTGACGATGCGGCCTGTAAACCGCTGCGGCGGCGCGCTGGCCCGGCTGGGCATCCACCCGGACTGGGTCACCGTAGCTGGTTTGGCGCTGGTGGCTGTCGCTGCGATCAGCCTGGCGCGCGGCGAGTTGCTGGCGGGCGGATTGATCCTGCTGGTCAGTCTGCCGCTGGATGCGCTGGACGGCGCGGTGGCGCGGGCGATGGGGCGGACTGGCGCCTTTGGCATGGTGCTGGATTCGACGCTGGACCGCTATGCTGACGGTTTAATTTTCGGCGCTTTGGGCTATTATTTTGCAGCGCAGGGGCGTCTTGATATGCTGGCGCTGGCGCTGGCGGCGCTGGCAGGCAGCTATCTGGTGAGTTATGTGCGCGCTCGCGCTGATGACGCCAAAGTCGCGGTAGCCACGACAGTCGGCCTGTTCACGCGAATGGAGCGCGTGGTCGTCATCCTGATCATGACGCTCGGCAGCGGCTTGCTGGGCTCGACGCTGCCGCTGGAGATCGGCATACTGCTATTGGCGCTGGGCACGAATCTCACGGCGCTGCAGCGATTACGGCATGTCTATTCGACATTAAAAAACCGAGGTGAGTAAATGGAATTCGAACAAGCCCATCTTGTGATCGGCAACCTGCAGATACGCTATTACGGCATCATCATCGTGATCGCCTTGCTGGCCGGGGCTTATGTGGCCTCGTTGCTGGCCAGCCGCAGCGGCCGCGACAGCGATCATATCTGGGGCGGCTTGACCTGGGCCATTGTGCCGGGAATTGTGGGCGCGCGTCTGTGGTTCATTCTTTTCCCGCCGGTGTCGCTGATCCAGGGCTGCGGCATTGAAGGCGAAGTTTGCCAGAATACGGCCTGGTTCTTCGAGAATTTCTTCGATACTCAGAGCGGCGCCATCGCCATTTGGAGCGGCGGATTAAGCATATTCGGCGCGATTATCGGCGGCGCGCTGGGCGTTTATCTGTATCTCAGCGCCTGGCACAACCGCATCATCGGTTTGCTGACCACGATTCTCACGCCGGTATTGTGGCTGATACAGTGGCTAGAATGGCTGGTGAAGATGATTGCGCGGCGAGCGACCGGCAAGGACGCGGCGGCATTTCGCTATCAGCGGCCCGCCAGCACCTTCCCCGACGACGGCATGCGCCTTTCGCCCTGGATGGACATCGCCGGCGTGTCGATCCCGCTGGGGCAGGCGATTGGCCGCTTCGCCAACTACGTGAATCAGGAGCTGTATGGCGCGCCGACTAATCTGCCCTGGGGCATTCAAATCCCGCGGGACGCGCGCGTGGCGCCTTTCGAGAGCTTGATCGACTACCCCATTGACACGCTTTTTCATCCGATTTGGGCCTATGAGGCGCTTTGGAGCCTGGTCGCCTTTTACGTCTTGTGGCGGATATATCATCAGTATCGCGGTCGCTTGCTCAGCGGCGATATCTTGCTCTTGTACGTGGCGCAGTACTCCTTCGGACGCTTTCTGCTGGAATTCTTGCGCGTTGAAATCGCGGTTATCGGTCAGTCCGGGATTAATAGCTCGCAGACAGTCACCCTGATCGCCTTTGTGGTGGCGGCAGGCTTGCTGCTGCAGCGTCATCGAGGCGGTGGTTTCAGCGCGGCCAAAGCCGCCGACGAGCAAGCCGAAGGCGCGGAGATTGCCGGGCCGGCGGAATCCGAGTAAGCGCGCCTTAGTATCGAGACACATTACATTGTTTTGCATTTCGCTGTATTATGGTATCGTCACTAGCGCGAGGCTACGGGTGCTGATACGCAGAACCCGGTTGAGGCTGTCGCTCAGCAGATCATAGGCGAAGGTATGGCGCGCGTCATCATTCTGGGTAGCGCCGGCGCAGTTAATAACGCCGACCATGACTACACGCACTTTTTGCTGGTTGGCGAGCAGGACTCACCTGTTCTGGTGGATGCCGGCTCGAATCCATTGGACAAAATAAAAGACCTGGGCATTGATGACGACCAGCTGCAAGACATCATCCTGACGCATTTTCACTCGGATCACGTGGCCGGCGTACCCAATATGTTGATGCACATGTGGCAGATGGGGCGAAAGACGCCTATGCGCTTCTACGGCATTCCTCACTGCGTCAATCGGGTGGAAGAGACGATGGAAATGTACGGCTGGGAATACTGGCCGAATTTTTTCCCGGTTTCGTTTTCGCGGATAGGATTGCACGACAATACGCTGCTTTTTGAAAACAGGGATTTTGCCATCCATTCTTTCCCGGTGGTGCATTTCATCCCGACCATCGGCATGCGCATCACCAACAAGCATAACGGCAAGGTGCTGGCCTACAGCTGCGATACCGAACCCTGCCTGAACGCGCTGAAAATCGGCCAGGGCGCGGATATTTTCATACATGAAGCGGGCGGCCCGCCGCCTGGGCACAGTACGGCGCGTATGGCGGGCGAGGCGGCCACGGAAGCCGAGGCCAAGGAGTTGCGCTTGATCCACTATCAAGTGTGGAACCAGGACCCGGAGCTGCTGGTCGAGGAGGCGGCCGCAGCCTTTGATGGTCCGGTCCACCTCTGCCGCGACTTCGACGAATTCGAGTTTTAGCGGTTGCCGCCATGCAGCCGCGTTGCCCGCAGTGCCAACAGAGGGTAAAAGCTGAGCAAATCAATATCCAGCGGATGGTCGCCTTGTGCGAGGATTGCGGCAGCATATTCGACATCGACCACCAGCGCCATAAAGCCAAGCGCCGCAAAGTCAAGCGCCCCGCGGCGCTTCGCTTGTTGTCGGAAGCGCCATTGCATCTCGCCTTCCGCACCAACTTTCGCTTGGATAAGAGCGAGAGATTTCTATCCAGCGCTGTGATGAGCGGCATGTTCAGCCTGATGGCGCTGCTGATGCTGGGACTGAACCTGGAAGGGGAAGTACCGATCATCTTGCCCTTTGTCTTCTTGCTGATGGCTGTCGCGGCGATTTATTCGCTGGCGTCCATCGTCTACAACAGCACACATCTCGTCTGGGATGCCGACGCGATCCGTGTCGAGAGGCGTCCCTTGCCCTCCTTGACGCAGGCGCGGCAGGTCAGCCTGGAAGGCATTGACTCCTTCAGCGCCCAAGAAACTGCCGCTTCGCAGAGCGAAGGCTACGATACGCCGCGTTATCAAGTCTGGGCAAATTCGCTAGATGGCGGTCGCCGGCTGGTCTATGGCGATCTTGTTGAGGAGTATGCCAGCTACATCGCCAGCCGACTGAACCAAGATCTGCTGCAGAACGACGCCAACAGCGCCGCCCGCCTCAGTGACCTCCCGCTTGGCGCGCTCGACGACGAGCTGGATAACGAATTGGCGGAAGCCACCGGCGAAATCTCACGCTGATTTGGCGGACGCCGCCATGTCCAATTTCCCGCAGATGTGGTGATTCATCGCCGACTGCATTACAATTTCCCTTGTCTACCAAACCGATGAAGGAGATTTCATAATGAAAGTTCTATGTCGATTGCTCATGCTTCTGCTCGTGATCGGGCTGCTCATCGCGCCGGCGGCCGGGCAGGACGAGATGCTGAGCTTCTCGGCCGCCGATTGCGACTACGGCGGAAATTTGAATTCCGTAGAGGCGCTGGATTCGTTGACGGTCCAAATCACGCTCTGCAACACGGACGCGCTTTTTGAACAAAAAGTCGCCAGTCTCGGTCTATCGATTCACCCGGCTGAATATGTGAATGCCACCGGCGGCGAGGGCGACCTGCTGACGCATGCCATCGGCACCGGACCGCTAAAGTTGGTCAATTGGGACCAGGGCAACGAGATCGTGTTTGAGCGCTATGATGACTATTGGGGCGAGCCATCGATAGAGCAGACCGTCATTTTGCGCTGGAATTCAGAGGCGGCCGCCCGCGCGACTGAGCTGCGCGCCGGCACTATCGACGGCATGAAGTTCGCCAACCCGGATGATATTCCGGTTTTCCGCGCCGATCCCAACTTCAATCTGGTTGATATTCCGCCTTTGACCGGCGTCTATGTCGCGATGAGCAATTACTACGAGCCGCTCAACGATGTGCGCGTTCGCAGGGCCATCGCCATGGGCATCGATCGGCAGCGTATCGTCGACAACTTCTTCCCGCCCGGTTCGCCGCTGACATCGGACTTTGCGCCGCCAGCGGTCTTCGGTCATGTTGGTGAAGACGGCGTGCCCGGCTTTGATCAAGACGCGGCCAAAGCCTTGCTGGAAGAAGCCGCCGCCGACCTGGGCTTTGAGCTGCCGCTCGACTCCCTGGTTGATACACGCACCGGCGAATCGCGCGCGCTGACGCTGACCTGGCGCGATGTCGTCCGCGGTTATCTGCCCAATCCGGGCATCATCGCCAACGATGTGCAGGCGCAGCTGGCGGAGATCGGAGTGATCGCCGATGTGCAAGTGGTTGAATCCGGCGCCTTCCTGGCATCGGCAAATGCCGGCAATGAACCTTTGCATATCCTGGGCTGGCATGCCGATTTCCCCGACGCGTCTAATTTCTACAGCTGCTGCTTCGGCCCCAACAACACGCAACTGGGCGAGCCGAATCCGGCGTTGTATGAGCCGCTGGTCTCGGCGTCCCAGGTGCTAGATCCCGAAGAGCGCATGGGCTATTTCCGGCAAGTCGCCAAGGCGATGTCGGAACATGTGCCCTGGGTGCCCTTTGGGCATGCCGGCGCCGCCGATGTATGGCAGTTGCGCATGGTTGGCGTGCATCCGGGTTTGCTGGACGGCACGGAAGAATTCTCACGCATTGAAGATCCGGACGATGACAATGTCATCTACATGCAGAATGCCGAGCCGATTTCGCTCTACTGCAACGATACCTGGGACGGCGAGACTTTCCGCGCCTGCCACCAGGTGAGCGAAGCCTTGCTCGATTTCGAGCGCGGCGGCGTTGATGTCATACCGGGCTTGGCCGAGACCTGGTCGGTTTCGGACGACGGCAAGACCTGGACCTTCAACCTGCGCGACGGCGTCCTCTTCCACGATGGCTCCAGCCTGGATGCCAATGACGTAGTCGTGTCCTGGCAAGCCTCGGCTGATTGCGCCAGCCCCAACCACACCGGTACGGGACAGGCCTTCGCCATCTACAAGTCGATCTTCCAGCAGTTCATTAACGCCGATCAGTGTTAGAAGATCCAGCATAAGATCGTAGGGGCGACTCTGTGAGTCGCCCGCTTCAATCAACGCAACGCTGTAGGGGCGAGCCTTGGCTCGTCCCGTTCAATAAACGTATTTTGTGTAAGGTTTGTCTGGTACTCATTCACGTAATGGCAATCTTTCTACCCCATCCCCCGGCCCCTTCCCCAGCAAGCTAGGGAAGGGGAGCGCGTTTACCGAACATGAGATATTCTGCCCAAACGCGGTAGCGATAATTCATTATCTGCCTAGATCACCGTCGAGTCACCCTTCCCCGTAGATATGGGATGCTCGCCATAGAGATGGCGGGAACGGGCTGAGGGACAGCTAAAAGAATTGGACGCCAAATCGCAATATCAAGCAAGCCTTGCAGGGGCGAGCCAAGGTTCGCCCCTACATTTCCAATAAAGATTGCTGTAGGGATTAAATAGCTAACTGCGATTCAGCCGCGGATCCAGCGCGTCGCGCATGCCATCGCCCAGCAGGTTAAAACCGAGCACTGTGATCATGATGGCGATGCCGGGGAAGAAGACCAGGTGCGGCGAAGTGAAGAGATAATTGCGCGACTCGCTGAGTATCTGGCCCCATTCCGGCGTCGGCGGCTGCGCGCCCAGCCCCAGAAATGACAACGCCGCCGCGTCCAGAATAGCAGTGCCGACGCCGAGTGTGCCTTGCACGATTATAGGCGTGATGGCGTTGGGCAGGATATGCGCGAGAACGATGCGCAGCGGACTGGCGCCCAGGGCCCGCTCGGCCACGACGAATTCCTGCTCTTTGAGCGACAGCACGCTGGCGCGGGACAAGCGGGCGTACTGCGGGATAAAGGTGATGGTGATGCCGAGCAGGGCATTGGTCAAGCCTGGACCGAGTATGGTGACGATGGAGATGGCCAGCAGCAGGGCGGGAAAAGCCAGCACGACATCCATCAGGCGCATGATGACGTTGTCAACGCGCCCGCCCATAAATCCGGCAGTGATGCCCAGGGCGGTGCCGGCCACGATCGACAGACTGATGGTGATGATGCCGACCGAGAGCGATGTGCGCGTGCCGAAGATGACGCGGCTGTATAGATCGCGCGCGTTGAGGTCGAGCCCGAGTATATGCTGCTGGTCTTCGCAGCCGAAGAGGGGGATGCAGGGTTTCTTGCTGGGCAGGCGTCCCGTCTCTCCCGGCACACCGATCATGGTTTTGATCGGGTCGTGCGTGGCGAAGACCGGCGCGGCGACGGCGGTGATGATCAGCGCGCCGATGATGATGGAGCCGAGCACGGCCGACGGGCTGTGGCGCAGATTGCGCAGCGCTTCCAGCCAGAGACTGGCGGAACGATAGTTGGCTTCGGGCGCCAGGTCGGCTGGTTGGGCGTCGGCCATGAATTTGTCTTTCGCGCGCCGCTAGTTGAAACGAATGCGCGGATCAAGGTAGCCGTAGAGCATGTCAACCACCATGTTGATGAGAACGAAACCGGCCGCGATCACGACCGTGAAGCCTTGGACGAGTGTGTAATCGCGCGAAGTGATGCTATCGACCAGGGTGCGGCCGACGCCCGTAAGGCTGAAGATGGTCTCGGTCAGCACAGCGCCGCTGATGATCAGGCCGAAGTTCAGCCCGATTACGGTGATTACCGGCAGCATGGCGTTCTTCAGGGCGTGTTTGCCCACGACGCTGCGTTCGCGCAAGCCCTTGGCGCGCGCCGTGCGGACGTAATCCTGGTTCAATACCTCCAATACGCTCGACCGGCTCATGCGGGCGATGATAGCCAGCGGAATCGTGCCGACTGCGACCGCCGGCAATATGAGGTGTCGCAGCGCGTCGATCAGCAGCTCGCGGTTGAGCGTGAGCACGGCGTTAAGCGTGTTGATGCGCGAAAAGAAGCGCAGGATTTCCAGCGGCTCTTCGCCCTCAGCCACCCAGCCAAGCGCCAGATAAAAGGGTTCCGGGTTGGCGCCGGGCGTCAGGCGACCGGACGGCGGCAAGGCTAGCGGCGTGTCCTTCAGCAGCACGGCGAAGAGGTAGGCCAGCATCAGTCCTAGCCAAAACACGGGCATGGAGACGCCGATATTGGCGCCGATCATGGTGCCGACATCGATGGCCGATTTATGGCGATAGGCGCTCAATACGCCGAGCGGCACACCGACGCTGATGGCAAACATGAGCGCGAAGAAGCCCAGCTCGACGGTTGTCGGCAGCCGGTCGACCAGAAGCTCCATCACCGGGCGATGGAAGCGCATCGAGTCGCCCAGGTCGCCCTGGGCAAAGTTGCGCATGTAGATGAGAAGCTGAATGGGCGCGGGCTGGTCGAGACCGTTGCGGCGGAAGAAACTCTCGCAAATGTCTTTGGTGGCGCGTTCGCCCAGTACGGCCAGGCAAGGGTCGCCGGGTATGGCGCGCGCCAGGGTAAAGGTGACGACCAGTATGCCGAACAATACCGGCAGGGAATACGTCAGTCTTCTGAGGACGAAAGTGAGCATCAAATGATCCTGTCAGGCGCAGGTCTTCATCATATAACGAAAACCGGCGCTGTCGAAGGGAGCGACTAGCTAGTCCGTCGCCCAAGCGCGCGCCCGTTCGACGGCGCGTTGCCAGCCGGCATAGAGCGATTCACGCTGATCGGCGGACATGGCCGGCTCAAATTCGCGCTCCAACTGCCACTGTTTGGCGATCTCGTCCTGGGATGACCAGTAGCCGGTCGCCAAACCAGCCAGATAGGCCGCGCCCAGAGCAGTCGTCTCCGTGACCGCCGGGCGCTGCACGGGCACGCCCAGTATGTCGGCTTGGAATTGCATCAGGAAATCGTTGACGACCGCGCCGCCGTCGACTTTGAGTGTGTCAAGCGGCAAGCCCGAATCGGCTGACATGGCGTCGACCACATCGCGCGTTTGGTAGGCGATCGACTCGAGCGTAGCGCGGACGATCTGGGCGCGTCCGCTGCCGCGCGTCATGCCGACGATGGCGCCGCGGGCGTACTGGTCCCAATAAGGCGCGCCCAAGCCGACGAAAGCGGGCACGACGTAGACGCCGTCGGCGCTGTCGATGCTGGCCGCGATGGCTTCGCTTTCGGCGGCGTCAGCGAGCAGCTTCACCTCATCTCGCAGCCACTGCACGGCGGCGCCGGCCATGAAGATGCTGCCTTCCAACGCATATTGCAGCGGATCTTCGCTGACCTGCCAGGCCACGGTGGTCAGCAGATTGTTGGCTGAGGATTGCGGCTTGTCGCCGGTGTTCATCAGCATGAAGCAGCCGGTGCCATAGGTGTTTTTCGCCATGCCGGCCTGGTAGGCGGCTTGCCCGAATGTCGCCGCTTGCTGGTCGCCCGCCATGCCGGCGATCGGCAGCGCCGCGCCAAAAAACTCAGGCAGCGTATCGCCGTATATCTGGCTGCAGGGGCGCACTTCGGGAAGCAGCGCGCGCGGAATATTCAGGCGCTCCAGGATGGCCTTTGACCAGTCGCCGCGATGAATGTCGAAAAGCATGGTGCGGGCGGCGTTGCTGACATCCGTGATATGCAGCGCGCCGCCGGTCAGCTTCCAGGCCAGGTAGCTGTCGACCGTGCCGAAAGCCAACTCGCCGGCTTCCGCTTTTTCACGCGCGCCGGCGACATTCTCCAAGAGCCAGGCTACTTTTGTGCCGGAGAAATAGGCGTCGGTGACCAGTCCTGTTTCGTTCAGGATCGTTTGGTCGAAGCCCTCGGCTTTCAGGGCGTCGCAGAAGGCGGAGGTACGGCGGTCTTGCCAGACGATGGCGTTGTGAATCGGCTCGCCGCTGAGCCGGTCCCAAATCAGGGTGGTTTCGCGCTGGTTGCTGATGCCGATGGCGGCGATTTCGGCCGGGTCAGCGACGATTTCTTGCGCTACGCTGAGCTGCGAGGCCCAGATGTCGCCCGGGTCATGCTCGACCCAGCCCGGCTGCGGGTAGATCTGCCGGAATTCGCTTTGGGCGCTGCGGACGACATTGCCGTCGTGGTCGAAAAGAATGGCGCGGGACGATGTCGTGCCTTGATCGAGCGACAAGATGTATTTGGCCATGTGCGTTCGAGCCCCTTGCTTAGTGGTCGAATCTTCGGAACATTGTAACGCATAGCTGCGGCGGATACCGCTCAGCGTCTGTGGGGCTCAGCGAACATGCGTCAGATTCTATTCAAACACAGAAGTAGTTCCAACCAAGTAATGAGAAACCGGAATAACGTCGGTTGTAGGGGCGACATTGTATGTCGCCCGCAAATTCAAGATTACAACATCGGGCGATTTGATTTTTGCATGATTAATTTGGTACTACTTCTGTGTTTAACTTGATTTGATTGCGCGCCGCTTGTTTGCTTCGTTGAGCCGAGACGCCAGCAGCAGGCCGATGCCCAGGCCGGCCAGCCCGCCCGCGATGGTCCAAGGGGGCAGCCGCTGCAAAACCGCCAGCAGCATCTCGGCGGGATAATCGGGAAAGACGTGGGCGTGCCGCAGGTTCTTGAACAGCATCAGCGCTGCTGTACACAGGGAGGCGAGGGCGCCGGCAACCGCGCCGGAAAGCGCGATGTGGGCCGGCTTGAGGGCTCGGCCAGCCGCCAGGCGCGACAGCAGCCACAGCGTAAGCGCTATCGACGCGAGCGCGCCCAGCGTCACGGCGGCGGTCGGGTCCTTGTCTTCCAGGCTTGACCAGAGCAAGATCGCCAGGCCGGTCAGCAGCAGCGCGCATCGCCTCAGTTTTTCGCCGGCTGTTGCTGAGGGTTTCATGGCTTGGCAGCGGCGTCTTGGTCGAAGCGCAGTATTTGCGCGGAACCGGGCGGAACTTCGAGCAGTAGACCGTCCTGCAGCATGGCGTCGCCGTCTTGCCGGGCGAATGACTCGCTGAGCGCGTCGTAGAGCCGCCAGCGCCGCTGCGCCAGCCAGGTCCAATCGGACAGGTCGAGACGGGCGCGCGACCACTCGCTGCTGAGGTTGACGATGATCAGGCGCGTCGTCTCTCGTTGTTGCCAGCTATAGGCAATCAGGTTTTCCTGCGTGTGGTCGCCGCTGTGAATGGCCTGCGCCGCGCGCAACTGCCAGCTGCCCGCGCGGTATAGCTCGCTTCGGACTTCGTTCAGCAGCCGGCGGTAGAAACGCGCCAGCAGCGGATGGCTGTCTTCTTCCGCGCCGCGGTTGATCTGCACCGGCAGCTTGATGCGGCGTCCGCTGAGCTGACCCTGATGCAGAAGCGCTGCGCCGGGCAAGGTGCAAATCAGCGCGGCCGCCGGTCGCTGTCGGTCTTCGCCAAAGACTTCCATGGCGCGCCGCTCGTCATGGTTCTCGATGAAGCGAATGTTCGAGCGCAGAAAGTCCAGGTCCGCCTTGAGATGCGACTTGATTTCGCCGATCTCGCCATTGGCCAGCCGGTCGTAAAGGCGCTTGTCGTAGGTATAGTCGAAGCCCTGCCGCAGGAGCTCGTGCTCCAGGTCCCAATACACTTCCGCCATGAACAGCATTTGCGGATGCGCCTCGCGCACGGCCGGGATGACCTCCAGCCAGTAGTCGCGCGGGGGCAAGGCGTCGGCGTCTCGGTTCCAGGTATCGGCGAAAACCGCATTCATCATCAGCATGGCCATGTCGCAGCGGACGCCGTCGCACTGAATGCCGATGTCGATCAGGGTATCGACGGCGGCTTGCCGCAAGCCCGGCTGAAAGGCGTCCAGTTGCGCCGTATCGATCCAGGCGGGGAAGTAGGGGTCGCGCCCGCGGGCGATGACCGCGCCGCCGCTGTCGGCTGTGTCGGCGACGAAATAGTCGGACGGCCGCTCTTCGAAATCCAGGAGCGAACCGCGCGCAAAGTACTCGGGATGCTCGAATGTCCAGCGATGATCTGTGGCCACATGATTGGGCACGAAGTCGAGAATCAGCTTGATGCCCATACGGCGCAGTTCATTGCGGAAGCTGGCCAAGCCGTCGCGGCCGCCCAGCTCATGCTCGACCTGATAATCGCGAATGGCGTAGGCGGAGCCGGGCACATCGGCATCGGTGACATCGGGCAGGGCTTGGCGGTACTCATGCAAATAATTGAGGGCGCTCATGCGCGTAGCTCGGCCGCGATGCCAGACTCCCATCAGCCAGACGGCGTCGAAACCCCAGGCGGCTAACTCAAGCAACTCGGCGGCGGGCACATTGGCCAAGGTGATGTTCTGCTGATACTTGCTGCTGAGGCGGCGCAGCCAGACCCAGGTGTTGATCTCGTAGATGAGAGGATGCGCTGGCCAATTGGCGGGCGCGCTCTCGGCTGGATTGACGCGGGTGTCTTGCAGCAGGCTCATTGAAAAGGCGGCAACATAGTAGGCGGAATCACAATTGAAGGTGAAGTCTAGCAGCGATTAGAAGCGAATCCAGTCGGATTTTGCGGACTTCAGGCGCCGGCAGCGGAGAGATGCTGCAGCGTCAGGCGGTAGAAGTCTTCGCTCGCTTCGTCGTGTACGGCGTGTCCGCAGTCGAATAGCTCGAGGCGGCCCGATTCGACCTTGTCCACAAAGCGCTGACCGTACTGCCAGGGGTTGAGCTTGTCGGCGCGCCCGAGCATGATGACAAGCGGGCAGGTGATATTAGGCGCCAGGCTCAGGCTGACATCTCCGCCGGCGTCGATAGTCCGTGTCATGGCGCGCACCCAGTCGCCGGTGAAGGCCGCCGCGTCGCTGAAGCCGTGGATGCGCTTCTCCTCAGCGGTGATCCAATCGCCCGGGTACATGCGCTGAAAGACCGGCCGCAGCTCGGGCCCGAAGTTACCGATGGCGCCGATAGCGATGCAGGAGGCGACGCGCGCCGGGTGTTTGCCCGCGGCAATCAGCGCAATTTCTCCGCCATCGGAATAGCCGATCAGGTGCGCCTTGTCGATGCCCGTGGCGTCCATGAAGGCGATGAGGTCTGCGCCATCGCGCTGGTAGAAGTCGTCGGGAAAGTCGCGCGGTTTGGGCAGTGACTGGCCGTATCCGCGCAGGGTCAAGCCGATTACTCGATAGCCTTCACTGTGCAGACGGTCCATGACCTGGCCTAGGTGGATGCGCGCTGTGCCCAACATGCCGTGCAGGAGTATCACCGGGGTCTGCTCGCTGCCGGGTCGCATGTCTTCGTAGTGCAGCGTGGCGCCTGTGGTCAGTCTGGCGAGCGGCATGGAGTTCGCTCCCGGCCGGGTTTATCCGACCGCGACTTGCGGCTCGCTCATGGCGATGGGCTGCGCGTCGACCAGAGCGATATCGAGGACGTCGTCCAGATGATCCACCAGCACGAAACTGAGGTCGTCACGCACGTCATCGGGCACATCGTCCAGATCGTTCTCGTTCTTGCGCGGCAAGATGACCGTGTCCGCGCCCAGCCGATGCGCCGCCAGCACCTTGTCTTTAATGCCGCCGACGGGCAGCACCTTTCCGCTTAGCGTCAGCTCGCCGGTCATGGCGATATTGCTCTTGGCTGTGCGCCCGGTCAGCAGGGAAGCCAGGGCGGTCGCCATAGTGACACCGGCGCTGGGGCCGTCTTTGGGCACGGCGCCCGCCGGCACATGCAAGTGGATGTCGTATTCGTCGTAGAAGGCCGGGTCGACGCCCAGCTGATCGGCCCGCGATCGGGCAAAACTGTAGGCGATTTTGGCGCTCTCTTGCATGATGTCTCCCAGCTGGCCGGTGTATTCGAAGCCCTTGCCGCCTTTCATCTTGGTGGCTTCGATGAATAGCGCGTCGCCGCCGACCGGCGTCCAGGCCAGCCCGGTAGCCACGCCGGGAATCTCGGTGCGGTCTTGCAGCTCGCTGCGGTAGCCAAAGCGCGCTTTGCCCAGCAACTCCTTGACCGTGTCTCGGTCTACATGGCGCTTTTCCAGCTCGCCTTCGGCGATTTGGGTCACGACTTTGCGCGCGGCTTTGCCGATCTCGCGTTCCAGGCTGCGCACGCCCGCCTCACGCGTGTAATCGCGGATGATTTGCAGCAGCGCGTCGTCGCTGAATTCTAGTTCTTCCGCGTGCAAGCCGTTTTCGCGCCGTTGCCTCGGCGCCAGATACTGCGCCGCGATGGCCAGCTTTTCCAGCTCGGTATAGCCGCTCAGCTGGATAACTTCCATGCGGTCTCTCAAGGGACCGGGGATGGTATCCAGCGAGTTGGCGGTGGTGATGAACATGGCATCGCTCAGGTCGAAAGCGACATCGAGGTAGTGATCGCGGAATTCGGCGTTCTGTTCCGGATCCAGCACTTCCAGCAGCGCGGAGCCGGGGTCGCCGCGAAAGTCGCGGCCCAGCTTGTCGATCTCGTCCAGCATAATCAGCGGATTGCGAGACTTCGCGCGGCGAATGGCCTGTATGATGCGGCCGGGCATGGCCCCAACGTAAGTGCGGCGGAAACCGCGAATCTCGGCTTCGTCGCGGATGCCGCCCAGGCTCATGCGGATGAATTTGCGGCCCATGGCGCGGGCGATGGAAGCGCCCAGCGAGGTCTTGCCCACGCCGGGCGGGCCGACAAAGAGCAGGATGGCGCCGGAGCGATCGCGCCGGACGGGATCGAATCCCTCGCCCTCGGCAAATTCATCTTCGCGCTCGGCGCGCAGCTTGCGCACCGCCAGGAATTCGAGGATGCGCTCTTTGACGTCTTGCAAACCATAGTGGTCTTCGTCCAGGATTTCGCGCGCCACGGCGATGTCGAGCTTGTCTTCGGTGCGCTCGTTCCAGGGCAGGCTGCAGATCCAGTCCAGGTAGGTGCGGATGACGCCATACTCGGCGGCGGCGACCGATAGCTTGGACAGGCGGCTCAATTCGCGCTCGGCTTCCCGCCGCGCTTCCTCGGGCATATTGGCTGCTTCGATCAGTTCGCGGAAGCGCTCGACTTCCTGTTGATCGTCGTCTTCTTCCAATTCGCGCTGGATGGCCTTCATTTGTTCGCGCAGGTAGTAGTCGCGCTGGGTCTTTTCCATTTCTTGCTGCGCGTCTTCCTGGATCTTGCGGCCCAGCGACAGCACGTCATATTCTTTGCTGAGCAGCTGCAGCAGGTGGCGGATCTTGTCGCCGGCGTTGTTCATTTCGAGCAGGCGCTGCGCGTCGTCGAGTTCAATGCGGACGTAGGTGGCGATGGAATACACCAGCTGCAGCGGGTCTTCGACGTTGATGGCGTTGGTGACCAATTCTTGCGGAATGCTTGGCACCAGCTCGGCCAGCGCCTTGAAGCGGTCCACCACGCTGCGCACCATCGCTTCCATCTCGATGTCGTCGGCGAAGACCACTTCGTCTTCTGGAATACGCGTCACGCGCGCCTTGAGATACGGCGAGGTCTCGATGAATTCGTCAATTTGAATGCGCTGCAAGCCCTGAATCAGCAGGCGCACCGTGCCATCGGGACTGCGAAACAAGCGATGGATGGTGGCGAGCGTGCCTATCGACTGCACTTGATCGGGGCCCGGGGTGCCCAGGCTGGGGTCTTTGGACGCGACCAGGCCGACCATGCGGTTGCCGGCCACCACGTCGTCCACCAGCTGGATGCTGCGTTCCTGGCCGACAGTCAAGGGAATCGCGGTTTGCGGATAGACGACCAATCCGCGCAAGGGCAGAATCGGCAGTTCTTCCGGCAAGTCTATCGCTGTGCCTTCGTCCTCCAGCTCTTCGCCGAGCGTGAAGTTGACAGTGTCTTGCGGCGCGTCCATATCGCTCAATATCACTTCCCAAAATGTCATGGATGCAGTTCCTCAGCGTATGTAGTCCGACAGCCTGGCAATAGCGTCCGCCAAAACACCGCGTGGGGAATTTCGTCGCCTTGCGGATTCGTAAGCGATAACTCGGCTGCTCACCTTACTTTACATATAGACGCGTAAAAATAATATCAGTGTTCGTGTATAGCGGAGAATTTTGATACGTTTCTAAGACTTGCGCGCGGCGGTTGATAGCGGCGCTGTTCCAATTTGCCCCATTCGCCAGCATGAATACAATAAATGCAGGCAGCATTGTCGGCAGTACAGGAAGACTGCGCCATGACCGAGAACTTTGGCAGACCGCGAAAACGCAAGACTGGCCGAGCGCGCGATCGTTATCTGGCGCGGCAACAGCGGCGGCTGGCGATGATGGAGGGCCGCGAGCGTGGCGACCATGCCTTCTTTCGCAGGCATTTTCCGTCTTACGACGAGACCAAGCTGGCGCATCGCGCTCTGGCCTGGTTGTTCTCAAGCCGTTCGCCGGTCGCCAAGGTGACCACGGTGGTGGCGATATCGGTGCTGGTGTTCTTTATCGGCAGCTATGTGCTATCCGATCGCATCTTCCCGAATGTCTACGCGATGGGGCTGCCGGTCGGCGAGCTAACGCCGCACGAGGCGGAAGCAGTCATCAGCGACCACTGGAATGCCGGTCTCAGCATTGATATTCGGGTAGATGGCGAGCATGTGGAGTGGATTAGCCCCGACGAATTGGGCCTGACGCTTGATGCCGGGGCTATGGCGGGCAGCGCCCGGGCGGCGGGTATCGCCGGCATTCCCTTTGGCTACGACGTGAATCCGATCGTGTCGGTATCCCATAGCCGCGCCCAAACCGTGCTGCTGGATTTGACCGAGTCCATCTACGTGCAGCAATACGAAGCCGGCTACAAGTGGTCGGGCGGGCGCTTGATCACTGTGCCGGGAAGGCGCGGCAGACATCTGGATATCAAGCAGAGTTTGGACAGCCTGAAAGAAAACGCGGCAACCGTCGTGACGGAGCGGCGCTTCAATTTACAGACGATTCAACTCAATCCGACCGTTCTGGACAGCGCGCCCTTCCTGGATGAGGCGCTGGTATTTCTGAACAAAGGCATTCGACTAACGGGCTATGATCCTTTCAGGGATCAGATGTTTTCCTTCAGCGTGAATCAGCAGTTGGCGGCCGAGTGGATCATCGCCGGCGAAAACGGTTTGTCGGTGCGCGCTGACGCATTCGGACAGTTTATCGACGACGAGAATGAGAAGCTGGTCAAAGGCGGCCGTTATATTGACAAGCTGCTGGCCACCCAGACCTTGCAGGAAGCGCTAAGCGCCAGCGACCCGGAAGTGATATTGCGTTTGAATTACTTGGCGGAAGAGTATGATATTGTGCGCCAGGACACGGGTTATCGAATTGGCCGCAAGCGCGGGATTCCTTACGAACTGATTCGGGACGCCAATCCTACGGTGAACTGGAACAGCCTGGTGGTCGGCCAGTCGGTGCAGATTCCCTCGCGTGATGTGATGATCCCCGAAGATCCGGTGCCGCACAAGCGCATCGTCGTTGACCTTGACGCGCAATGGCTGGTTGGTTTCGAGAATGGCGAGCTGATCTTCGACTGGGGCATTTCTTCCGGGCGTGAAGAAGCGCCGACCTACCCGGGCATCTTTCAGATCTTGACTCATGACGAAAAGGCTTTTGGCGGCAGTTTCGCGCTCTGCAACGAAGCGGGCACCAATTGCAACCAATGGGAGATGGCCTGGTTTATGGGCATTTACGAGGTTGTGCCGGGCTTGATGAATGGGTTCCACGGCGCTGTTCTGCTGCCAAACGGCGGCTATCTGGGCGGCGGCGGGGTCTACGAACCGTCGACCTTCGGCTGCATCATGTCCGTGGACAAATGGGCGAAAGACTTGTACGAATGGGCTGAGATCGGCACGATGGTCGAAATCATTTCCGACGAATTCGCTCCTGAGAGTGAATTGGCCAAGTACGCCAAGGAATATATCGGCACCGTCGACACCAACTACCGGCCGATCTCGGCCTAAGCAGCGCAAAGATCGGCATAAAGCCTGGCTGGCGCCGCGCTGCTGCTTGATGCTTGACTGATCGGCATTGCCCGGCAATATTCCGCGCAGTTGCTGCGGCAACCCGGAATGTATCATTTCGTACAACTGGATTTAGGCTCACGCAAGTGGGCATTTTGTTTTGCCGAGCCTCAGGTAAAATCTGTAGCCGTTCGCGAGTCGACTCTAGGCAAAGCATGAGCAAAGCATTTGGTACATGGGAGAGCGCGATTGATGGCGCGTCTATCGCCAGCGGCGTCAGTCTGCGCGATGTGCAGTGGAATGACAGCGACGATACCTTGGTGTGGTGGGAGAGCCGCGGCAAGATCGGCGTCTTAAAAGCGCAAACCGGCCTTGACGCGCCCCGGGATTTGACGGACCGGCGACTGAACGTGGCCGGACGCGTCGGCTACGGCGGTGGCGCTTTTACTGTCGGCGGTGGCCAGGTCGTCTTCGCCGCTGAGGGCAGGCTTTACCGTCAGGCCTTGGCTGGCGGCGCGGCGCGGGCTATCACGCCGCAATTCGGCAGCTACGCCTCGCCGGCAATTTCAGCCGATGGCCGCTGGGTCGCCTGCGCGCACAACTATGAAGGCCTTGATGGTCTCGTGCTCGTGGATGCGGAAGGCGAGGAGTTTCCGCGCAAACTGGCTTACGGCACGGACTTCGTCATGCAGCCGACCTGGCATCCGTCCGGCGAACAGCTGGCATTCGTGGCCTGGAATCACCCGCAGATGCCCTGGAACGGCAGCGAATTGCGCATTGTTTCGCTGACACCCCAAACTTCCGGCGGCCTCTACGCGCGGGATATCCTGACCCTGACAGGCGACACGGAGACGGCCATATTTCAGCCGGAATTCTCGCCAGACGGGACTTACCTGGCCTACGTCAGCGACGCCAGTGGCTGGAGCCAGCTGTGCGTTTACGACTTGGAAGCGCAAGAACATCGTCAGCTCACGACTGCCGCAGCCGAGCACGGCACGCCGGCCTGGGCGCAGGGCTTGCGCACTTACGCCTGGAGCGGCGACAGTGGCTCGCTGGTTTATATCGAGAACAGCCGTGGATTCTGCGCGCTGAAACGCATTGAACTTGATAGCGGGCAAAGCGCCGCAGTCGCCGGCTGGGAGGGATACAGCGATCTGGAGCAGGTGGCGGTGTCGCCGAAGTCAGGCGCCGTGGCCGCGATCGCCTCGTCTTCGCTGATTCCGCCGCGCATCGTGTCGGTCAGCGGGCAAGGACGGGCGCTGGTTCATCGCCGGCGGGGCCCGGAAAACTTGGCCGCCGATGAGCAGTCCGCGGCCGAGGCCATCACCTGGCCCTGTGAAGATGGCGGGGAGGCGCATGGCCTGTTTTATCCGCCGGTGCTTCAAGACGAGATGCCAGCCGGCCTGCCGCCGCTGATCGTCAATATACACGGCGGCCCCACATCGCAGCGCCGCGCCGCTTACGCTAGTGAAGTCCAGTTTTTCACCACGCGCGGATACGCCGTGCTGCAAGTCAACCATCGCGGCAGCACCGGCTACGGCAAGGCTTATATGAATATGCATCGCGGCAACTGGGGCACATACGATGTCACGGATTCGATTGCGGGCGTGAAGCATCTGGCCGACGCCGGACAAATCGACCGCGAGAAAGCCGTCATCATGGGCGGCAGCGCCGGCGGCTTCACCGTGCTGCAGTCGCTGGTGGAATACGCCGGCTTCTACCGCGCGGGGATCTGTTCTTACGGCGTTTCCAATCAATTCGGCCTGCTGATGGACACGCATAAATTCGAGGAACGCTATACCTACTGGCTGCTGGGCGAATTGCCGGAAGCGGCCGAGGTGTATCGCGCGCGCTCGCCGATATTCCACGCCGACAATATCGTCGATCCCATCATCGTCTTTCAGGGCACGGACGATGTCGTCGTGCCGCAAGATCAATCGGATACCATTGTGGCTTCGCTGAAACGCCGCGGCGTGCCGCATGAATACCACCTGTTTGAAGGCGAGGGTCATGGCTGGCGCATGCCGGAAACCATCGAAACTTATTACGACAAAATCGAACGCTTTCTGCTGCAGCATGTGATATATGCCTGACCGTTCCTTTCCACTTCTTTATCTAAAGCCTCAGACACAGCGCTGTTCCAGCGCCGCCTTTGCTCCAATGAGGAATCGAAGCGATGATTGATCAAGTTGCGCTGCTGCTCGCCGGATTGGTCGGCCTGTTTTTCGGCGGCAACTGGCTGGTGCGCGGCGCTTCCAACCTGGCGCTGTCTTTCGGCGTGTCGGTGCTGATCATCGCCTTGACATTTGTCGCTATCGGCACGTCCATGCCGGAATTGCTGGTGAGCCTACAGGCGGCGATGGCGGGCAAGAGCGACCTGGCGGTGGGCAATGTGATCGGCTCGAACATCGCTAATATTGGCTTGATCCTGGGCGCGACCGGCTTGATCGCGCCGCTGAGCGTCAAAGCCATTCTGCTGCGGCGCGAAGTTCCGATCATGATTCTGATCTCGCTGCTAGCTTTTGCCTTGACTATTGACGGCCTGATCAGCCGGTTTGACGGCGCCATCTTGCTGCTTTCCTTTGTCGCCTTTAACCTGCTGTTTTACTGGTTGGCGCGGCGCGAATCCGAGACGCAGGAGCGTCTGCTGTCCGACCTGGAGGACAGCCCCGACGGCAAGGTCAGCCGGGGGCGCGAATTTCTGTTCTTGTTCGCCGGGGTGGTGGCGCTGGTATTGGGCTCGCGCATGATGGTCGAGGGCGCGGTCAACCTGGCGCGATTGTTCGGCATCAGCGAATTGGTGATCGCCATCACGCTGGTGGCCTTTGGCACCTCACTGCCTGAGTTGGCGGCTTCGCTTTCGGCGGCTTATCACCGCGAGACGGATCTGGCGATTGGAAACGTTGTCGGCTCGAATATCGCCAATCTGCTGCTCATCCTGGGCGTGACCGCATTCGTGCAGCCCATACAAGTGGAGCGCGGCGCTGTGCAATTTGAGTTCATCGTGATGATCGCCTTTGCCGTGCTGCTCATTCCCTTCATGCGGCATCAGCGGCTGGGTCGGCGGGGGGCGGCGCTTTTCCTAGGCGCATACATCGCCTTCGTGATTTACAGCATCGCGGCCGGCAGCGCGGCGCCAGAGGCTGCTTGGCTGCGCTGAGATCTAAGCCCTAGTCTGCGCATTGCGGTACACTGTAGCCAGGGGCGGTCGCCAAGATTCGTCAAGCGAAGGGGATGCATCGAGATGACAAATCTGCCACCGGTTGAGCGCTTCACCAGCAGCAGCGGCGTCGATATCTATCGCCTGCCGATGCTGCTCTTCCCCAGTGACTTCACCGGCCACGCCTTTATTCTGGACGGCGCGGGACCGCTGACCCTGGTGGATACCGGCTCGGGCATGGGGCGCAGCAACCAAGACTTGCTGGACGGCTTCCGGCAGATCGGCGAGCGCTACGGCAAGACGATTACACTGGGCGACATCAAGCGCATCATCATCACGCATGGGCATATTGATCACTTCGGCGGCTTGGCCTTCGTTTTGGAGCAGACGGACGCGGCCGTCGGCATACACGAACTGGACCTGCGCGTGCTCACCAATTACGAAGAACGCGTGATCGTGGCGACCAAAGCGCTGGGCATCTACTTTGACCGGGCCGGCATAGCGCCATCGCAGCGGGAAGCGCTGTTTTCCATGTACGGGTTCGCCAAGAAACACGTCACGTCCATCGCGGTCGATTTCAGCATCGAAGACGAGCAGATCATCGACGGGATGGAATTCATTCATACGCCGGGCCATTGCCCCGGACAAGTTTGCATCCGGCTGGGCGATATCCTGCTCAGCGCCGATCATGTGCTGTCGCGGACGACGCCGCACCAGTCTCCCGAGAGCATCACGCATTACATGGGTTTGGATCATTATGCCGATTCGCTGCGCAAGCTGCTGCGCGTTGAGGGCATCGAGCTGGCGCTGGGCAGCCACGAAGACGCGATTCACGATCTATACGGGCGCATCAACGCCATCCGCGCCAGCCACAACCGCAAACTTGACCGCATCCGCAAGATCATGCGCGATCAGGGCGCGCCCATGACTATCGTCGAGATTTCTCAAGCGATGTACCCGGATGTGGAAGGCTATCATATTCTGCTGGCGCTTGAAGAAGCCGGCGCGCATATCGAATACCTGTATCAGCATGGGCAGTTGTCCATCGCTAATTTGAAGCAGATTGAAGCCGAGCCGAATCCGGCGATTCTGTATGAATTGCATGATTGAGAGTTATGCTTTGTTGACCGGGCAGGGCAATCGCATCAAAATGATAGCGGCTGAAAAGGTGGGAATCTAAACTGAAAATCAACTACAGAGGGCACAGAGAGCACAGAGAAAAACAAAAAATATGTGTTCATGTCTTATTTGAACTGTAATTTGTGGTTCACGTTTCGCTAGTGACTGTTGCCTATTCCAGCCGCAGATTTAGTAGAATACTCGTCTAAACTCCAAAAACTCTGTGCCCTCTGCGCTCTCTGTGTTGAAAATAATTTGATGCAATTGCCCTGAGTAGTTCCAAGAAAGTAACGAGAATGCCGAAATCGCCGTTTTTCTACCCCATCCCCGGCCCTTACGCGAATCATCAGGAAAGGGTGACGCGCCGTTTTGATTGGGAGATTCAGCGAATTTCGCATCACTTAGTTGGTTCTACTTGTGTTGAGCGGCGACAAGGCTAGATAGTAGACTTGAGGCGTATTGGGGGTCGCAGGCGGCGTTGACGCTGGCGAGGAGAGAACTGAAAGATGGACGAGAAAGCAA
>JAGWBC010000051.1 GCA_021296115.1 Anaerolineae bacterium
CCAGCGGAATTACCCACCGTCCATTCCTTCAGTCGATTGGCATTGTATCGAATTATAGCGGACAGATTCGCTTTCATGCCTGTCGGCTTCCGCCAGATTTGCCTAGTGTATGGGCTATGCAATTGCGAGCGTTGACCGCATGAATGGTTGATCCACGCGCAGGAATCAAATTCAGAAATGCCACCGCAGTATAATGTTACGCCATGCGAATTACAGGAGTCAAAGGATTCGGCAGATTATAAACCGCCAATTCGCAGCAAGCCAAACTATGATATAATGCCGCGCGTTAAAAGTGGATGCAGCATACGAAGGAGACCAGTAGGTAATGGCTTACGACAGAATCAATGCGCCCAACTCCGGCGAGAAGATCAGCTTCAGCAATGGGAAAATGCAGGTGCCAGATAATCCAATCTTGCTGTTCATTGAAGGCGACGGCATCGGCTATGACATCATGACTGCCAGCAAGCGAATCTGGGATGCGGCTGTGGCGAAGGCCTACGCAGGCAAACGGTAAATCTCCTGGATGGAAGTCTACGCGGGCGAAAAAGCGGCCGGGGTCTATGACGGCGATTACATGCCCGAGGAGACATTCGCGGCCTTTCGCGAGTATAAAGTTGGGATCAAGGGCCCGCTGACAACGCCAGTCGGCGGCGGATTCCGCAGCTTGAATGTGACGCTGCGCCAAGTGCTGGACCTGTACAGCTGCGTGCGTCCCGTGCGCTGGTATGAGGGCGTGCCCAGCCCGGTCAAGCAGCCTCAAGACGTAGATGTTGTGATCTTCCGCGAAAACACCGAAGACACCTACGCCGGCATCGAGTACGAGTCAGGAACTGAAGAGAACAAGAAGCTGGCCGAATTCCTCAAGAACGAACTGGGCGCTACCAATTTCTTCGAGGATGCCGGTCTTGGCATCAAGCCGATCAGTCCCTTCGGCAGCAAACGGCTGATCCGCGCCGCCATTCAGTATGCGATAGAGCGCAAGCGCAAAAGCGTCACACTGGTGCACAAAGGCAATATTCAGAAATTCACCGAAGGCGCCTTCCAGAAATGGGGCTACGAGCTGGCCTGCGAGGAATTCCCCGAACAGACGATCTCCTGGGACGAAGTCGCGGCTAATCATGGCGGCAGCGTCCCCGATGGCAAGATCCTGATTCAAGACACCATTGCCGATATCATGTTCCAGAAAATGCTGCTGCGCCCGCGGGAGCACGATGTGATCGCCACGACAAATCTCAACGGCGACTATCTAAGCGACGCGCTGGCGGCCGAAGTTGGCGGCGTCGGCATCGCGCCGGGCGCCAATATCGGCGACGAGATCGCGCTGTTTGAAGCCACCCATGGCACCGCGCCAAAGTACACCAACAAGGACATGGTCAATCCCGGTTCGCTGCTCTTCAGCGGCGTCATGATGCTGGAGCATCTCGATTGGTTCGAGGCGGCCGATCTAATCACGCGCGCCTATGAGAAAACCATCGAACAGCGCTACGTCACTTATGACTTTGCGCGCCAGATGGACAACGCTGCCAAAGTGGCTACGAGCGAGTTTGCCACGCGCATTATCGAAAACATGTACGCGGTCTAGTTCCTCAGATTCGAAATCAGTGTTAGGGCGATCCGGCGGGTCGCCCTTTATGCAATTCACGCACGGCTACATCGAGTTTGCCCCGGCCAGCGGATGCAATTGCCCCAAAACATCCTGACTTGACTTCGAATACAGGTCTGCGCGAACTGGAATCGACAGTAGAATAAGCTAAAGTATTGCGCCCAATTGCCTGGCCGCTGAATGATGCCAAGCGATTACGAAGCCATTGAAGGATATTTCACGCGAACGCGGTCCCAGCGAAGCGCAAGGCCGGCATTGCTCGTCCTCCTGATAGCAGGCGCCTTGCTCGCGGCGAGCTTTACGCTGCTGTCGCCTATGTCGGCATTGCCCATTACAGCGCTCGTAACGGCGTCAGTCTTCCTCTTGGCGCTTAGGACGCGGACGAGACGAGTAAAGGCGCGCCTGGACAATGCTGAATTCACCGTCACAGGCGGCGGATATGACATCCAATTGCAAGCGCCTTTTCGCTGCAAAACCGGCGTCGAACGCAATTTGCTGGCGGATCGCGACCAGGAGACTTGTTTTGTTCGCATGGTGATTGACGTGCATGGCAAGCCCCTTGTTTTTGAAGAGCAAGTTCTGGCTGGTTACGTGCCGCCGCCCTTGGAGGAAATCGTCGGCATATCCAGCGCGCTGGGCGTGGCCGAATTGACGAGCCTGACGCCCTATCCCGGCACACTCTGGGCGCTTATCAAGCGACTTCGCCACCTGGAAAAGTCGACCGGGCGCGCAGAGGCGGACGAGCGGATTCAAAGCCTCACTCGCATTGCTGAGCGACAACTGTCCCACAAACAGTACATCGAGGCGATCGCAACGTATTCGTCCATCATTCGCCAAGCCCCTGACTCGGCTGCCGCCTATTTCGGCCGCGGTTCGGCGCGATACTTTGCGCGGCGAGACCTGGACAAGGCAGTTAACGATCTGACGACGACGCTGCGCCTGGATCCCCAGCGGCATGAAGTTTATCGCATGCGCGCGCTGGCGCGGGCTGCGTTGGGAGATTGGATCAGCCTGCGCGATGACTGCTCGGCGGCGCTGCAATTCCTGCCTCAGACTGCGGAGCTTTACAATTTGCGCGGGACCGCCTGCTATCGCCTGGATGATTATGAGGGCGCAATGGCTGACTTTGAAGCCGCCATCAAGCTGGGTCCAAAACGGCCGGAGTCATTCTACAATCGCGGACTAGCCCGGCAGCAAGCCGGCCGAAGCCGCGAGGCGCTGGCTGATTTCGAGCATGCGCTGCGCCTCAATCCGGAGTTTGATCCGGCGGCGCGCAGCCTCGACGCCCTGCGATCCCAGAATAAGGGCGTGATCAAAGCACAGTTTTGATCCAGTCGCGCAGCTTCTCTTCCAAGCCGTCGCGAACCGCTTCAAAAGACGCCAGGATCAAGCTGTCATCGCCGTCAACCGCGGCTGGGTCGGGAAAGCTCCAGTGGATGCGCTGAGCCGGTCCGGGAAAATGCGGGCAGGCGTCGGCGGCTTGATCACAGACGGTGATCACATAGTCAAATTCAGTCTCAAGGTATTGGGCAAGATGTTCGGAACGCTGCCCCGAAATGTCTATGCCGCGATTTTGCATAGCGCGAACCGCGAAGGGATTGACCGTAGACGGCTTGGCGCCGGCGCTGTACACCTCGACCTTGTCGCCGGCCAGGTGGCGCAGTAGTCCTTCGCCCATTTGGGAACGGGCGGAATTCGCCGTGCAGAGGATGAGTACCTTCATGAGTTCCTTCCTTTGCTGATTTGAGACGCGCTTCAAACTTCGTCAACAGCGTGAGCGATACATGCCGGAGTCACGTCAGGCGGTCTTGGGCGCGGGCAAAAGACTGCGACAAGAAGAGCGCGATCATAGCCAGCACGATCAAGACCAGGCCGGTCCATATAGCGGCGTCGATGTCGCGCTCGAATATACTGTAGACCAGCAGCGGCATGGTCTGTGTTTTGCCTTGCAAGTTGCCAGCGAACAGAATAGTCGCGCCGAATTCGCCCAGGGCGCGGGCCCAACTCAGAATCATGCCAGATATCAGCGCCCGCCAGGCAATCGGCAGCGTGATATACCAAAACATCAGCCAGCCGTGGGCGCCATCGACGCGGGCGGCGTCTTCGATTTCGTTGGCGATGCTTGAGAAGCCGACTTGTGCCGAGCGGATATAAAAGGGTGCTGAGATGAAGAATTGAGCGATGATGACAGCCAGAATAGAAAAGGGAATGATGACGCCCGAATCCGCCAGCAGCGAGCCAATGAAGCCGGTTCGCCCGAATGTCAGCAGAAGCGCCAGCCCGGCCACGGCCGGCGGCATAACGATGGGGAGCTCGATAAACAGGCTGACAAATCGCTTGCCGCGGAATCGGTAGCGAGACAGGGCATAAGCCAGCGGCGTGCCCAGGACCGCTGCCAGGCAAACCACCGCGAACGTAGACGCGAAGCTGAGCAGCGTGGCCGAGAGAATCGTCGAGGAATTGGGCAAGCCTTCCCAAGCGCGCGAGCTAACACCCCGCGCCATCAGCACCGCTACCGGCAGCGCCAGCAGCAAGAAGGCGAAGGCGCTGACGGAAACAACCAGCAGCTTATCCGCTTGGGGGCGGCTGCGACGGGCAGGCGGTTTCCGGCTCTGCGTATTCCTCGGCAGCTTCAAGTGTGGGCTCCGGGGTCATCTCTAGCGGCGGATCTTCAGCTAGTATAGCAGGCGCGCAGAAGCCAAAGGCAGCCAGAATCGGCCGCGCCTCATCCGACAGCACGAAGTCGACAAAACCGGCGGCCAGCGATAAATTGGCGGATTCTGACAAGAGGGCAATGGGATACGAAGCCAGTTGATTATGCGCCGGCTCAATTTCGATAGCCCGCAGCTGACCGCCGACATCGCCGATGACATCCGACTGGTAGACGATTCCCGCGTCGGCTTCACCCAGCGCGACGCGCGCTGTAACCTGTCGTACGTTGCTTTCTTCCGACACCAGATTGTGATAGACATTCTCGACGAAGTCAGCGCCAATTTCACTGCTGTGCGAAGCGAACATGGCGTCGGTGTAGGCGCGGATCGGCGTACCCTGGGCGGCCAGGACCAGCAGAACGCCCTCGCCGGCCAAGTCGCGAACGGAGTCCACTGCGGCCGGGTTCCCGCTGGGGGTGATTAACACCAGTTGATTGTGCGCGAAAACTCGCGCGTCATCTGCATCAATAATACCGCTCTCGACAACCAGCTCCATCTGGCGCTCGTTAGCGCTGGCGAAGACATCGGCCGGCGCGCCCTGGATCAGTTGCGCCGCCAAGGTCGATGAACTGGAGAAATTCAGGAGAATGTCCGCATCCGGATTTTCCGCCAGAAACTGCTCCCGCAGCGCCTCAAAGACGTCAGTCAGGGAAGTCGCGGCGAATACGGTTAATTTTTGCGCCGATCGCTCTTGCGCGGTGCTGGTCAGGCAGAAGCACAAGGACAGCAACAACGCGGCCAAATGCCTAAACTGCATGAATATCTCCTCGGAACTGAGGCCACATGATATGTCATGCCGGGCATAATGCAAGCGTCTTGGCGCCTACGCTTAGTCTGCGATCAGCCGACGCTTGGTCAACGTTTGCTTTAATGCGGCGCCTTTTCCATTATTTTTGAGTGTAATCGTCCTGCGAGGCGCCTATGCGTTACGGTCAGCGGTCAGGGCCGCCATCCTGGTTCATCATCTTGCTCGGCATAGCCATCGTCTTTGGTGTCTATTATCTTTGGATGGGCCTGCGGAATTTCATGTCGACGGGTGTATCCGCTTCCGAATCAACCTTGCAGGCGATTGAAGAAGACACGGCGACCGCGATTCGTTTTGAAGAGATCGAGTTCAACGCGCCGACCCTGCTGCCGAGCATCACGCCCGTGCCGCCCTGCCAGGACTTTGTCGTACGCGTGCCTATCGCCACCGTCCGCTCCGGACCGAGCACCAGCAGCAGCATCGTCACCGGCCTGCGCGAAGGCGAGACCGTTTGCGTGATCACGCTGCTGCCGGATTCCGAATGGTATCTTATCGACCAGAATGAGCGGACGCGCCGCATTGAGAGCGTCTACATGCATCGCGACATCATCCGCGCATTAAATCCGACGGCGACGCCAACGATAACGCCCACGCCGACTAACACCTTGACGCCGACGGCCAGCGCGACGCCCACAGATACGCCCGTACCGACGGTCGCCCCGACGCAAGCCGCAACATCAACGACGCGGCTGCCCTCGCCCACCGCAACGCCCAGCGCCACGGCAACCGCGCCGAGCATCAGCCTTTAGCTTGCGAGAACTTACCCTTCGACTATACTGATTGCAGGTTTTTATGATCTCACCCGCCGTCTGGCGCGGGCGAAAGGGATTGCGTTTGACTGCAATTATTCAAGTCGTCGCCGGCCTGGGTTTTGTCTTCATCCTGCTCAGCATCGTGGTGACGGAGGCCAACAATCTTATCGCGCGGGCGACCAAGCTGCGCGCGAAGAACCTGCGCAACAATATCAACCAGATCATCGAAGACCCGGTCATCCAGGCCAAGGTGTATACGCATCCGCTCATACAGTTGGTGAAGGCCGACCCCATCGCGCCCAGCCAGCGCATTTCGCATGAAGAAGCGGCCAAGGTCGCCAATGGCCGCGTTAGCTCGGTCGATTTTATCGACCCCAAGACCTTCGTCGATGTCGTGCTCAATACCATCAAGGCGGAATCCGACCAGCAGCTTTTCGGCTCGCTGCTAAATGTCATCGATGGGATGCCGGCGGGGCCCGAGCGACGCGGGTTGCGCGCCATGGTCAACCGGATCGTCACCAGCGGGCAAGGCATGAAAGAGCTGCGCAACGCGCTGCCCTACGTGCAAGACCGCCGCTATCGCAGCGCGCTCTCGGACATCATCAATCAGATCGACGAAGAGGTCAGCCTGCTTGGCGTAGAGCCGAGCGAAAATGTGGCGCTGATGGCGGGCATTAGACAGATCGAAAGCCAGAACCTGCGCAACTCCTTGGCCACGGTGATGTACAGCGCGGACAGCATGGACGCGGCGCGCCAGAATCTGGAGACCTGGTTCAGCAATTCCATGAGCCGCGCCAGCGCACATTACAAGGCGCGCATGAAAGGACTATCAGTTGTTGTCGCTCTGGTCATCGCGCTGGCGCTGAATATAGACACCCTGAACATCACGCGAACGCTTTGGGAGGATCCGGCGCGGCGAGAGCAACTCAGCAGCGCGCTGAATTACTCGGTACAGAGCGGCGAGCTGCAAACTCAGGTGGATGTTGTTCAGCCGGCCGGCGATGACGAGTTCCGCGCCAATCAAGCTGAAAACGCCAACGAACTCGAGGACGCTGTCGGAGCCGGCGTGGATATCGCCAATCAGCTGCAGAACATCGAAGATTTGCGCCTGCCGATAGGCTGGACTGTGCAGAATGTCAGCGGAGAGCCCGAGCGCCTGAACGACCCCAACAATCTGTGGAATTATTTCCCCGATAACAATCCGGATGGCTGGCTGGGTCTGCTGGCGGCCAAATTCCTGGGAATCGCGGCGACGGTGGTCGCAGCGGCGCAAGGAGCGCCCTTCTGGTTCGGCATCGTCAATCGCTTGCTGCGGCGCTAACGATTCGGGCGCGATCGCCGCATCGACAAACTGTCGCTGTCCCTACGAATACCCAGCGCGCGCCTTGCGCTAAGAAACAGATTAGCGTTTTGCCGCTCATGCGAGACTGGGCCGGCGCGTTGCATTGACTGGCGCGCAGCCGACGGCGAAGTTTTCTCGGCGCAATTTTGGTGCAATCTGTGAGATTTTCTCGGTTGACAATACGGCAACGATTCGCACAAAATAGTGCAGACATAGACCTCTGCGCCGGCGCCAAAAATTAAACTTAGTTTTATTCACCCATTGAGTCGAGGATAGAACGTGATACAGGCACTCGTAGAGCTTGCTGACAAACGTGGTTATGTGACTTATGAACAAATTATAGAAGCGCTGGAAGACGATGGTGAGGACCGGGTTGCCTTACGAAATATCCTCTTCGAGCTAAGCGAACTCGGCATTGAACTGCGTCGTGATGCCGAGGGATCGAGAGCCAAAGGCGCCACTGACAACATCGAAAATGATTTTGACGGGCGCGACTTGATTCCCAACAAGATCGTAGCCGACCTCAGCGCCATATCGTCCGACGACCCAGTCGGACTTTATTTTAGGCAGATGGCGCAAGAGCCGCTGCTGACAGCCACCGACGAGATCGATCTGGCCAAACGTATAGAGCGCGGATTCAAAGCCCGGCGCCGCCTTGAGAGCCCGGACGTCATGCAGAAGAGCGCGCGCTGGCGCAGGCATCTGCGGCGTCTGGTTTTCGACGGACAATGCGCGCGGGAACATTTGGGCCGGGCTAATACCCGACTGGTTGTTAGTATCGCCAAGCGATATATGGGGCAAGGCTTGCCCTTCCCGGATCTCATTCAAGAGGGCAATGTCGGTCTGATGCGCGCGGTCGACAAATATGATTATTCGCGCGGCAATCGCTTCAGCACCTACGCTACCTGGTGGATTCGGCAGGCGATCACCCGCGCCCTGGCGCAAAAGACGCGCACCATCCGTATTCCGCTGCACATGACTGAACGAATCCGGCAGATGTATCGCGCCGCGCAGGACCTCGAGCAGACGCTGGGGCGGCGGCCCACAGCCGACGAGATTGCTTCAGCCATGGAAGTGGCGGCTGACGCGGTTCGGGCCATGATGGACGCTAGCCAGCACGCCATTGCGCTTGAGCGGCCGGTCGGCGATGATGGCGACAGCGAATTCGGCGATTTTATTGAAGACCAGGAGACTGTTAGCCCGGTCGAATCGGCCACGCAGAATCTGCTGGAAGAGGCCATTGAAGAGGTATTGGCCGAGCTTACGCCGCGGCAGAGCCACATCCTGCGCCTGCGCTTCGGCTTGGGCGGTGGCGAGCCGCACACCCTGGAAGAGATCGCCAATAAATTCGGCTTGAGCCGCGAGCGGATTCGTCAACTGGAGAAGGAAGCGCTGCGGCGTTTGCGCCATCCGCAACTGGCTCATAATTTGCGCGACTATCTCGGATAATTTACAATTCAGTTTCTTGCTGGATTTAAGCGGACGAAAGGGCTGAGCCTTTCGTCGGCTTTTTTGTATAGGGCGAAGAAACAGTGTCGAAATCATTTGAGCATTTGCTAAGCAAGCGCGCCCTCGGGATGCGCAAAAACGTCATCCGCGAGATTCTGAGGGTCGTGTCGCAGCCGGGCATGATGTCGCTGGCCGGCGGCATTCCCGCGCCCGAAACATTCCCGGTCGAAGAGCTGTATCGCATTAACGAGACGGTGCTCGATCGCTATGGCGCGGCGGCGCTGCAATATGATTTGACCGAGGGCTTCGCGCCCTTTCGCGAGGCGCTGGTCGGTTACCTGACCCAAAAGGGAATCAGCGCGGATGCCGAAAACTTGCTGGTCTTCAACGGATCGCAGAGTGTGCTGGACACGCTGGGCAAGATCCTGATCACACCGGGCGATGTTATCGCTTTGGAGTCCCCCAGTTATTTGGGCGCCATTTCCGCATTCAGCAGCTACACGCCGGAATACGTCAGCATCGAGACCGATGACGATGGCATTGTGCCGGCGTCGCTTGAGCGAGTGCTGGATCAGCAGCCGATCAAATTCCTGTATCTTGTGACGACTTTTCAAAATCCCACCGGGCGCACGCTCAGTGTACAGCGGCGGCGCGAAGTGGCCGAGATTATCAAGGCGAAGAATGCGCTGGTCATTGAGGACGACCCCTATGGCGATTTGCGTTTTCGCGGCCAGCCCGTGCCAGCGCTGCACGCCTTCGCGCCGGAGAATACCGTCTACGTCAGCACCTTGTCCAAGATATTCGCGCCTGGTTTAAGACTGGGATTCTGCGTTGCGCCGCCACTGATCCGCGAATGGCTATATCGGGCAAAACAAGGCGCGGACTTGCACAGCAATACTTACGCGCAGGCGCTGGCGACCGAGTATATCTGCGGCGGATTCATCGAGCGGCAGGTGCCCAAGATCATCGAATTGTATCGGCCGCGGCAAGAGGCGATGCTGGCGGCGCTGGAGCGTCACATGCCCGGCGAGTACCGCTGGATCAAGCCGGAAGGCGGCATGTTCATCTGGGTCGAGGGACCGGCGGACGTGGATGCCGAGCAAATCTACTGGAAGGCAGTGGAGCAGAAGGTCGCCTTTGTCCCTGGCAAATACTTTTACATCAACCCTGAGGACGGTCTGCCGACCATGCGCCTGAATTTCACGCGCGTCGATGAAGCGACGATTGAAGCGGCGATTGAAACGTTGGCCGGCGTCGTTCGGCAAATCGACGGCGACTGAATGTTTGCATTAGTGGCCGGGCTTGAGCCATGCCGAAGTTGAAGCGAAATATGCGACAATCAGCCGAAGGCGCGACCGGACTGCGCGCGCTGATTCTGGCTTTTTATCTGCCGGCCCTGATGGCCACGCTCGGGCAGGGTTTGCTCGTGCCGATCCTGCCGCTCTACGCCGCCGACTTTGAGATCGGCTACCTGCTGATTGGCCTGGTGCTGGCCGGCGAAGGGCTGGGCACGCTGATTGCCGATGTGCCGACCGGGCTGCTTCAGCGCCGCTTCGGCAATAAACAAGTGATGATGATGGGCTTGCTCTTGAAGTCCGTCACGATTCTGCTGCTTTTCGCCGCGCCCACGATTTGGGCCGTGCTGCTGCTGCGGATATTCGCGGGCTTTGGGCGCTCCATGTTTACCGTGTCAGCCCACGTCTATGTGACCAACAATGTCGCCTTGGGGCAACGCGGCAAAGCAATCTCGATGTATGGGGGCACGCATCGACTGGGCGGCTTCATCGGCCCGGCGATAGGCGGAATCGCCGCTGGGATGCTGGGCTTGCGCGCGGCCTTTCTCATCGGCGGTCTGGTTACCGCGCTTGGCTTGATACTGGTCGCGTTGTTTACGGTCGGCAGCAGCAAAGAGAAACGCAAGGCGGACGCGCGCGACGAGCGCCCGCTGCATCTGCTGTCCATGCTGCAATCGAATTACCGCGTGCTGGCGTCGGCGGGCACGGCACAAGTTTTCGCGCAGATGATTCGCGCCGGCCGCACCGTTGTCATTCCCCTATTCGCCGCCGACATTTTGGGCCTCGGCGTCGACCAGATCGGCTACATCGTCAGCATCTCGGTCGCCATTGACTTCAGCTTGTTCGTGGTCGCGGGCTGGCTGATGGACCGCTTCGGGCGCAAATTCGCCATCGTGCCCTGCTTCGGCATCCAGGCGATCGGCATGGCGCTGGTGCCCTTCGCGGCCAGTTTTGCCGGTCTGCTCTTCGCGGCCGCGCTTATCGGCTTCGGCAATGGCTTGGGCGCCGGCTCCATGATGACCCTGGGCTCGGATCTGTCGCCGGATCGATCTCGCGGGGAGTTCCTGGGCGTCTGGCGCTTGATCGGCGACCTGGGCCATACCGGAGCGCCACTGGTCGTCGGCGTCGTGGCTGATTTTCTCGTGCTCAGTTCCGCCATCTGGTTCATCGCGGGCACGGGCCTGGCGGCGGCGAGCATATTCCTGTTCCTGGTGCCGGAGACGCTCAAGCGCAAACCGCCGCTCGCGGTGGCTTCATAGCCAATCCTGAATTAAGCCTCCATGTTACGCAAACTCAATTACTTGACGGTTGACTGGCCGCTGCAGCAAACGCGCCTGTTCCCGCGCGCCGCGCCCCTGATCGTCGAGATCGGCTTTGGCAACGGCGACTACCTGATTCACCTGGCCAAGACGCGACCGGAATTTAACATCATCGGCTTCGAGATTTCCAGCCAATCCATGGACAAGGCGGAAGCAAAGATCGAACAGCGGCGCCTGTCCAATGCGCGTCCCATACACTGCCGCGCGGAGACGGCGCTATCGCATCTACTAAGCCCGCAGACAGTTGCCGAGTTTCACATCAATTATCCCGATCCCTGGTTCAAGAAGCGGCATCAGCGCCGCCGGCTGATCAAATGCGAGACGGTGAATCTGCTAACGAGCCGACTGCGCCCTGGCGGGACGCTGCGCCTGGCCACAGATATCGGCGAATACGCGCAGATGGCAAACGAGGTCCTGGCCAATACGCCCGGGCTGAAGAATCAATTTGAGACGCCCTGGGTGCATGATGTCGCAGGGCGCTTTCGCACGAAATACGAGATCAAGGGCTACCGCGAAGGCCGGCGCGGGCACTTCTTCCGCTATCAGCGCAATACTGAGCCGGTGCAGCACCCGGCCGTGATCAAGGAGCTGGACATGCCTCATCTCTTCTTGCAGTCTCCACTGTCCGCCGCCGAGATCGTCGACCGCTTTGAGGCGACGCGGCGGGAAGCGGACGGGACGCATATTGCCATTCTGCGCGCTTATGCCGATCGCCGTCGGGATACGGCTGTCTTTGAGGTGGTGGTGGAGGAGCCGACCATTGAGCAGCACGCCCTGCTCCTGCTGTCGCCGCGGGCTGGCGCGGGCGAGTACCTGGTGAAGATGAGCGCGGTGGGCCACTCGCGGTCGACGGCTGGCTTGCACCGGGCGGTAGAGGCGGTCGGCGAGTGGGTGGCGGGCCTGGATGCGCGGTCGCGCGTGCTGGAGCGGAAGCTGCG
>JAGWBC010000052.1 GCA_021296115.1 Anaerolineae bacterium
ATTTGCTTCGACAAATATCGCCGCAATCGCCGTTCCATGCTTGAAACTCGCTGTCCACAAGCCACTTTCCGCGCGATACACATCTGCTGACTGCTTTCCGATAACATCACACCTATGCAGAACACCGTCAAATTGCACAGTTGCCAGTAGTTCAAACTAGGCAGATTGCTGGCCATTTGACCAAACCACTGATAAAGTACCCTTAGATTCATAAGATACCCTTTCGGTTGTTTATTCCTATAGAAAGGGTAATGATGAATCCATTTACCGCAACTCAACCCATACGTGTCCGCTCCTCAGCGAATCATCGGGGGGAAGCTGCGACGTACTTGTGCTGCTCCCCCGCTCCGATGATTCGGACGCTCGCCATAGAGATGGCGAGAGGTATGTCGCATGACTTACTTGCACTTACTTAGATTTGTCAGTCGATGGCGGATTGCATACAATATAGGCTATATTAGCTTTGGCTTCATACTAGGAACTTCGTAATGCTCGAGAGCCAGTCAATGGAGAGGCCCGCCGACGGTTCACCGCCAGAGAACCTGCTGCCCGCGATTTTTCGCGACGGCCGCATCCTTCAAGGCATCGCGCAGATTATCTTCGTCGCCATTGTCGTCCTCGTCCTGAACAACCTGCAAACACGCATCAACACGGCGCTGGAATCCACCAATCAGTCGCCTAATTTCGAATTCCTGCAGAATCGCGCCGGCTTCGACATTGCCGACTCCGGCAGTTACAGTTCAAACGACCGCTATATTGACGCCTTCCGCGTTGGCTTTATCAATACGATTCGCGTCGTGCTTTTCGGCCTGGTAGCGACTACCGTGCTGGGCATCATGGTCGGCATATTCTTGCTCAGCCGAAACTTCCTGCTGCGGACGATCTCGCGCGCCTACGTGGAAGTGCTGCGCAATACGCCCATCCTGCTGCAAATCTTTGCCTGGTTCTTCATCGTTATATTTGCGCTGCCGCAGCAGCAGCAGTCCTTTGCCTTCCCGCAAGAAGGCATCCGCAGCCTGCCGCTGATGCAATACGCGCTTTCACTGTTCGTGATTCTGGTGATTTGGCAAGCCACCGGCTCCATGAGGCGGCCCGCCTGGCGCAACGGAATAAGGCAAGTGAGCGTCGCCGTCGTCGTACTGGCGAATTTGCTCGGGCTGGTTCTGGTGGGTACGGGCACCCCGATCGAATTTCGGCCGGGCATCTACATCAGCATCAAGGGCGTGGCGGTATTTGAATTAATCCCCTCGTCTCTCTTCGCCGTCTGGATGGTTTTTGTCGTGGTCGGCGCGGTAGTCGCTATAGCCATGTCGCGCTACTTCCAATTCATCACCGAGACGACCGGCAAGCCCATCCCCAGAACGCGATATGCGCTGCTGGCCTTTGCCGGCTTCACGCTGCTCGGCTGGCTGGTCATGGGAATGCGCCCCACGCCCTCCGTCATCCCCGTGCTTGACGAAAGCGGCGAAGTCGTCGAGATGCCTTATGACGACGCCTTTGAGTCGGGACTGCTGACAATCGAGCAGGAGCTGGAATATACGCGGCAGCCGCTCTTATACCGTCCGCCAACGCTCGATCGCCGCGGTCGCAACATTGAGACCGGCATAGAAATCTCGCCCTCCTATCTGGCGGTTTTCCTGGGTTTGGTGATCTACACCTCCGCCTTCATTGCCGAAATCGTACGAGCCGGCATCCAGGCCGTGCCCAGGGGCCAGCTGGAGGCATCGCGGGCGCTAGGCCTCTCGCAGGGGGACATGCTGCGTTTGATCATCCTGCCGCAAGCGCTGCGCGTGATTATCCCGCCGCTGGGCAACCAATTCCTTAATCTGTCCAAAAACTCCAGTTTGGCGATCGCGGTTTCCTATACTGATATCTACCAAGTGACCAACACGATCATCAATCAGTCGGGGCAGTCGGTGACCGGCATTCTGATGGTCTTGCTGGCTTACCTGCTTATCAGCTTGCTTATCTCCCTGGGAATGAACTTGGTCAATCAGCGTTTTCAGCTGGTGACAAGGTAGGCGCGCGATGTCAGAACAGCGAAACGCAGACGCCAACCGAACGATTATCAATCGTCACGACGAGGGTACGCTGCCGCCGCCGAAACTGGAAGTCGGCCTGGTTGGCTGGCTGCGACAGAATCTCTTTGGCTCGCCGGCCGATGCCGTCGTCACAATTCTGTCGTCCCTGCTGATTCTGGTGCTGGTCTACGGCTTCTTTGACTGGTCCGTGCGAACGGCCAACTGGTTCACCGTCATCAACAACCAGCGCCTCTTTATGATGGAGTCCTTCGAACCGGAATTCGAGTGGCGCCTGGCGTTGACAGTGCTGCTTTCCGCTTTGCTGACCGGCATCAGCCTGGCGGCCTGGGCGCGCCGTTCCTGGCTTGTATTGGCGGGCCTGTCCGTGACTTTGCTGGCGGCGCTGGCGCTGCTTCCGCCGATCATCGACGCCCTGATTCCGCAGCCCCTTTCTTATTTCACCGCCGGCAATGTGGAAATCGTCGACCGCGCCTCCACCTTGACGCCGCAGCATGATCTGGCCTTCATCGCCCAGGCAGGCGAGACCGTGTCGCTGCGCCTGGCGCTGGACGAAGTGGCTGATATCGAGACCTTGAGCAATCTGGCCGGCTTTTCCGATCGCGTCGCCAATGCCTTGGCCAATGCCGCCCACAATCGGCTTGATCGCCAAGTCATAACCGGCGAGACTTTTGATCGCATGTTGAGCGGCGAATTGACCGAAGGGCTGGAAGAACGGACGCGGCTCAACATCCGAACATTTACACGCACCAATGACATGCTGACCTCGACTGCGCAGTACGTCGAAACCATCACGGGCCGGTTGACAGCGACCGACGGCACCGTGGCGGAATTGCGCCTGTGGCTGGGCCGGCTGGAGCGCGCCGCCCTCGGGCTGGATCCGCGCGAAGACGCGATCCTGGCCGCCGTGGAAGCGGTCGAGGATGGCGCGACCACCCTGTCCATGACCGATCGCGTGCCGGCCGTCCTGCATGACGCCATCGCTGAACTGACCGCCCGTACGCTGGCAAGCGAACAGTTGGAAGACCTGGGCGAAATGCTGATACTCCAGCTCTCGGAAGACTTGATCGGCCAGCCGGATCAGAGCAACGACGATGAAGAACTGATCACTCCGCTTCCGCGTGAGGCCGCGTTCCTGCGCGATATGTGGGTGCGCTTGCTGACCCCGCAGTCGGTGCTTGATCTGTATCAACTTGGGCAAACGCCGATGGCAGTGGCCATCCGCGACGCGCAGACATACGCCCTGCTGGCGGAAACCGTGCTCAGCGAGGCGAGCGATTCCGTCAGCTTTGACGTGCCGGCGGACGGCTGGTACATCTTGTCCAAAGACGCCCTAGCAGGCGAGACCGGCACGGCCATTCTGGCGGCGGACGGCATTCACCCCATCGTCGAGCGCACGCTCAGCGCGACCGAATCCCGCTTTGTGCGCCTGACCGATAACGAATTGGTCATCAGCGACAGCCGGCCGCAAATCGATGGCAAGAGCGCGCCCTTCGTCGTCTTGATCGACAATCAGTTCCGTGGCCTGCGCGACCTCAAAACTTATCTGGTCCACTTCATCCCGCCCTTCTTCGAGCAAGCCGAGCGACTGCTGCTGCCCTTCTTTATGACGCTGGCCTGGGGATTCGCCCTGGGGCGCGCGTTGGCGCACATGTCCGGCGAGAACTCAATCTTCAACAGCACCAGCAGCCGCTTGAGCGTGTTGGCTTGGTCGACCACGCCTTTGCTGGTCTTGCTGGCATATTTCGGCCTTCTGGATGGCGCTGCCCCGATTCAAGGCGCGCCGGCAGTTGTTCTCAAGATTGCGGCCGCCGCGGGCGTGGTTCTATTGGTGCGTTATATTGAGGACTGGCTGAGCCGCGCTAACCCGGGCGAAGACGCCGAAGGCTCGCTCAGCCGATTCCTGATGTACGGCTGGGGCGCATTCCCATTTCTTATGTACCTGGTGGTCTCGGGCGTCAGCGGCCTTTCCGGCGGCGCGCTGGGCAGCATTGTCGGCGGCTTGATCTGGCTGCTGCTGATGTATTTCATCGGCCTGAATTATCGCAATGCGCTGGGTTATGCCTTGCTGATCGGCGGATTCTTCGCCCAGATCCTGCAGTCCTTTGTGGTTAATCTGGTATGGGAGGGCTGGAACAGCGAAGCGGTCGGCGCCATCTTACTCTGGCTGGTCATCGCTGCCATCGGCGTCATCGCGGGTCAACGCGGCGCGGCGCTGAGAGGCAGCCTGACCGCGGGCATGAAGCGCTACGGCTATCTGATTTCTTGCATCGTATTCCTGTTCATCTTTGTTGATACCAACACGCTCGCCGACGGCGCGGACGGTTCCGCCACGCTGCTGGCTGGCCTGGCTGTCGTATTCTGGCTGGCCTGGATGTTCTTCAGCGGGGCCACGCGCTGGAGCTCCAATCGAATCATCATCGGTTTGCTGCTGCTCACCTTCTTGTGGATGCAGTCCTGGACCATGGTCGATCGCTGGTCGACCATATACTTCGTGCTCTGGTTGACGGCCGGGGCGCTGACGTTTAAGCGCGGCGAAAGAGCGCAGTCCGAACCATACAAAGCCGAAGACATGCAGCGCAGCCCCATTTACCGGCGTTATTCCATTCAGGGCATGCTGGCGGCGGCGGGCGTCTGGCTGGCGGCTCTGCTCCTTTTGCCCAGCCTGATAGCCGGCCTGAACGCGCAGGGCATACTACAGACCTCGCCCCAGGAATTGCTGCCCCTGTCCGACAAGCGCATCTGGGGCGGCTTGATGCTGACCATGCAATTGACGATCCTGGGCGTGGGGGCCTCCTTCCCCATCGGTCTGGCGCTGGCGCTGGGGCGGCGCAGCAATCTGCCCGTCGTGAAATATGCCTGCATCCTCTACATTGAAGTCGTGCGCGGCGTTCCGCTGATCACCGTGCTCTTCCTGGCCGTGCTGATGGTGCCGCTGGTCGATCCGACCCTGGCCTCCATCGAAAACGCCGTGCGCGCCTGGGTGGGCATCACCTTGTTTAGCGCTGCCTACCTGGCGGAAAATGTCCGCGGCGGCTTGCAGTCGATCGACCGCGGCCAGACGGAAGCGGCGCAAGCTGTGGGTTTGTCCACCTGGCAGACGACGCTGCACATCCTGCTGCCGCAGGCTTTGCGGGCGGTCATCCCGGCGCTGGTTGGGCAATTCATCTCTTTATTCAAAGACACATCGCTGGTCTTTATCGTCGGACTGGCCGAGATCGTGGGCATCGCCAATCGCGTGGTCGCTCAGGCGGAATTTCTGGGGCGGCGGCAAGAGACTTTTCTGTACGTGGCCATCCTGTTCTTCGTCTTCAGCTACATCATGTCCTACATCAGCCGCAAGATAGAAGCGACCGGCTCGGGCGCAATCCGGGCGCAGCAGCTGTGATCCTGGCGTCTCACAGGGCTTGATGCAGCTGCCGGCAGTCAACATCGGAGGTTCCAATGCAAGAACTTAACCAGCAAGTCATGGCGAGCGACGAGCCGATAATCATTTGTCGCGAAATGAACAAGTGGTTTGGCGATTTCCACGTCCTGCGCAATATCACGCTGGAAGTGATGCCGCAAGAAGTGCTCGTCATCATTGGGCCCTCCGGCTCAGGCAAGTCCACCTTGATTCGCTGCATTAATCGCCTCGAAGAGCATCAAGACGGCCGAATCGTCGTCAATGGCATTGAACTGAGCCATGATGTGCAGAATATCGCCGAGATCCGCCGCGAGACCGGCATGGTTTTCCAGCAATTTAACCTCTTCCCGCATTTGACTGTCATGGACAATATCACGCTGGCGCCGATGAAGGTGCGGCACTGGGCGCGCGACAAAGCCGAGCAGCGGGCGATGGAATTGCTGGAGCGCGTAGAAATCCCCGAGCAAGCCTGTAAGTATCCGGGTCAGCTATCGGGCGGGCAGCAGCAGCGCGTGGCAATTGCGCGGGCGCTGGCGATGGAGCCCAGGATCATGCTCTTCGACGAGCCGACCTCGGCGCTGGATCCGGAGATGATCAAGGAAGTGCTTGATGTGATGAAGGAACTGGCGCTCAGCGGCATGACCATGCTGGTGGTCACGCATGAGATGGGCTTCGCCCGCGAAGTGGCCGACCGCGTCATCTTCATGGATATGGGCCGCATCGTGGAGGAGGGACCGCCGGAGAATTTCTTCAGCCCCGATATCGTGCATCATCCGCGCACGCAGGAATTCCTCGACCAGATCTTGTAAGACTGACCGTGCAAAGCGAGTCCCTCCCGCAGAACTGCCGAGAGGGACGGATTGCTTCGCCGTTAGCTGTTCAGCTTGTCCAATTCGGCTTGCAGCGCTTCACGCAGCGTCTCAGGGTTGGCGCTTTCGATGGGCCGGCCGCCGATGACAAAGGTGGGCGTGCTGCGTATGCCCAGGGCCGCGCCGCGGTCGTGATCAAAGCGCACAGTCGCTACATGCGTGCCCGCCTCATAGCAGCCGCGCAGCGCCGCTTCGTCCAGGCCAACCGCGCCGCCAAGCTGAATCAGATCGTCGGCGCTGGCTTTGCCTTGCTCGGCCTGCACGTAAATCGCATCGTGCATGGTCCAGAATTGCTCGTTGCCTTGATCAAGCGCGCACTGCGCCACTTCGGCCGCCCGCTGGCTGTATGGCGGAACGATGATGGGAATGTCGCGATAGACGAAATTCACCTGCCCGCCGAAGCCTTCCAGCAGCGCCTCGATGATGCCTTCCTCGTGCCAGTACTTGCAGGCGTGGCAGCCATAGGCGCCGTACTCGATCAGCGTGACCGGCGCCTCCGGATTGCCCAGAATCGGATCCAGCTCCAGGCGCTCCAAAGTCTCCGCGCTCGGCGGCTGGTAGCCGTAGAGCAGCGTATCCGGGTAGAAGGCGGCCCAGGCGAACCAGAAATGCGGGAAGGCGTTGATCGCTTGCAGCTGCGTCCCGGCCAGCTCGCCGCTGGTCGCGCTGCCGAAGATATTCCAGGCGCTGCCGGTCTCTTGGTCGACGATGCCGCCGTCTGCGACCTGGAAGGTGAGCGCCCGGCCGTCGACTTGGCGATCAAAGAGCGCCGCCATGCCGACATCGCGCGATTGGTCGATGTTGGCGGCGTCCAGCGCGCTGAAGGCGCCCGGCTGCCAGATAGCCACCACGTCGCGCTCGGCGAGCCTGTCATTGATGACGACCGCGTCCGCCAATGCGGCGAAGGGATAGGCCACGCTGACGTCGCCGATGGCCGCGCCCAAAACGCGCTCGGTCGCCATCAGTCGCCCGTCCGGCGTACCCATGAACAGGAAGGGCCGCGGGCTGCTGTCGTAGTTGACGTAGGGGTTGCTGCCATAGAAACGGCCCTGCGTCGATAACACTTCGCCCTGCGGATACTGCTCCTTGAAGGCCGCGTAGCCGACCAGTTGCGAGGGCACGATATCCAACAGCGTCCCGGTATAGGTCCCCACGATGCCCTCGCCGGTCAGTTGCTGCCACAGCGATTGCGTCAAATCGTCCCACATGATCAGGTCGCTGTTGCGCAGCAAGCCGCTGACGCCGAAGCGCAGGGTATCGCCGCCGACACTGCGGTCAAAAACGATGGCGCTGTTGCAAAGCGGGCAGAAGGTCACGGCCACTGGCGTATCGCCGATGATGTCGTTGGCGATCTCGTGGCGCGTCAAAATCGCCAGCGGATAGGCGCGCGCGATGCCGTCGATTTCCAGCGCGATGACCGGCGAGCTCGCTTGCAGCCACAGGTCGGCGGTCGCCAAATCGTCAAATTGTGGATTGTCGATGGGCGGGATGCCATCGCGCCCGACGCCGCCCGACATGATTTCGTAGAATACGCCCTCCGCGCTCTTGCAGACATCGGTGAGATTCCAGACGTTCTGCCAATTGTTCAGCAGCGCTTCATCATTGAAGGGCGCCGACGGCTCGTCGCAGCTGAGCTGCGCTATGGAGACGGCGGGCAATGCAATGACGAGCAGCGCCAGGGCGATGATTCTGAGTCCTTGATACATGACTTGTCCTTTTTGATAGTCTTGCGGCTACTTTGTCAATGACATAAACAACTTACGCAGATAAAGTAGCTCACCCCTCTTACAAATACGTTACGATAACGTGCTGGGCTGCGTATTGGCAATGGAAGGGCACGAGAAGCATATCTTTGCGGGACGGCAAACGCAATCTGCCGACGGCTGGAAAAACTCCTTAGTTTGGATAATATGTATGCTATCGTAAGCTCTTGGAAAAGGATGCTGGCGCAAATGTCTCGCCCGGATTCTGTCGCAAAGCGGGCGCCAGGCGCCTTGGCGCTTGTTGGATTCCTGGTTGCCTTGCTCGGTATCGGGTTTGACCTCGTACCGGGCAGCAGCCCGGGATTCAGCGCGCCGCAATTGGCGCTGGTCGCTGGCGGACTGGCGCTGCTTGCCGGCAGCCTGGTCTTGCGACATTCTGGAGCGCGGCGGGTTTTGCGAAAGACGCTGGGGCAGCACTTTCGGGCAATCGCGATCATTACCGTGTTGACCCTGCTGTTCCTGGAGTTGGCGCTATCTGCGGCCGGATTTCCGACCTACTTCCCGCAGGAGATTCCGGATAAATTTCTGGATCCCGCGCCTTGGTGGACTTGTGACCAAGCGGGCTGTCACTATGTGTACGACGAGATGGTCGCTGCCTGTGAGCGCGGCGAGCTCAGAGATTTGCGTTGTCTTGTCAATCGGCAGGGTTTCCATGACACTCAAGACTTTGTTGTCGAGCCAGATTTTGACCAGCGCTTTAGGGTGCTGGTTTTAGGCGATTCGTTTACATTCGGCGGTTCAGCTGATGCGGGCAAGTCCTTCGTCGAGTTTGTTGAGCAAGCATTCCCGGAGTCTGTGATCTGGAATGCGGCGATTCCTGGCACTGGCACCAATCAGGCGCTTTTGAGCTTCGACGCCTTTGCTCCACTACTGCAACCGCAAATAACCATTCTCGGATTCTATACAAATGACTTTGACGACAATATGATGCCTGTTGACAGCTACTTCATGGGCTTGGATTCAACGGGCTTTCAGCTGTCGATTCGCAAATACCAGATTGACTTGCGCGGCAATCTGATCAAACTGGATCGTCAGTCAGACCTGTATTATCGCTACCACCGCGTCGATCCTCCTGTCAGCGAATTGCACCGAATCGCCGGGACTTCCCGTCTCGGAAGCCTTGGCTTGCGCACGGCCGATGCGGTATTGCAGATGTTCAGCAAGGCAGAGGGTTCTCGTTTGAACCGCCGGGTGGAGGTCACGCGCGAGTACCTCGCCGCCTTGCGGGACGCGTCCGATTCAAAGTCGGATTTGCTCGTCCTTCTGATACCCGGGCGTGATGACATCGCCGCGGCCGGGCCTCTGTATCGGAGCGCGCGCCAATTGCTTGATGAGCTTGAGATCGCTTACATTGACCCCTTGAGACTCATGGATAGCGAGCGAGACTATGCCACACCGCCCGATATTCACTGGAGTAATGCCGGGCATCAGAAGATTGGCGCGATTCTGGCCTCTTGCCTCGAGTCATTTCTCGCCTCTGCGAGTTTTTCGGCCTGCCCGCGCTAGCGTCCGGAGGGCTCGCGCGCGTCGTCGTTCAGCAGCGTATCGGGATGAAATGCCGCCCAGGCAAACCAGAAGTGAGTCGACGCATGCGTCTGTCGCAGCTGCGTCCCGGCCAGCGGACCCTCGTAGGCTTCGCCCAGGATATTCCAACGGCTGCCTGTTTCGTAATCCACAAAGCCGTCGCCGTCGTGGAAGAAGCTCAGCGTTTGGCCGCTGTCCAGCCGCCGCTCAAACATCAGCGCCATGCCGACATCGCGCGACGAGTCGATATCTGTCTGATCCAGCGCGCTGGCGGCGCCCGCTTGCCAGAAGACGACGATGTCGATGTCGCCGACCCTATCATTGACCAAGCGAACCCGCCGCAGCAGCGGGAAACTATAGGCCAGCGGCTGTTCCGCTACTTCAGCGCCCAGGACGCGTTCGGTAGGCTGGAGCCGATCATCCAGTGTGCCGCGGAACAGGAAGGGCTCGGCGCTGCTGTCGTAAAAGGTGTAAGGGTTGCGGCCGTAAGCGCCCAAGGGACCCTGCAGAACTTTGCCCGAGGGATAGCGCTCGCGGAAGACGGCGAAACTGATCATCTGCGACGTCACGAATTCTAGCCGCCGCCCGCTATATTCGCCGACGATGGCATAACCAGTCAGTTGCTGCCACCACGATTCGGTCAAATCATCCCACATGATCAGGTCGCTGTTGAGCAAATTGCCGGAGACGCCGAAGCGCAGCGTTTCGCCATCGACGCGCCGATCATAGACCAGCGCGCTGTTGCAAAGCGGGCAGAAGGTTACCGCGACCGGTATCTCGCCCACGACATCGTTGACGATTTCATGGCGCGTCAGCACTTCGAGCGGGTAGGCGCGGGCATCGCCGGCGACATTGACCGCGACCACGGGCGAGTTGTCGGACAGGTGATACACGCTGCCCACCGGCTGGAAGCGCGGATTGTCAATTGGCGGGATGCCATCGCGCGGCACGCCGCCGGAAACGACCTGGTCCAAGTCGATGATTGACTTGCTGAAATCCGTCTTCCAACCGGATGTGGGACCAGCCATCATCGAATTGCCGAACCACCACAACGCCGCCAGCGCGATTGCCCCGGCCAGCAGCAGTCTTAGCCTTCGCTTTCTCAGTATCCTTGACATCAAGTCTCCTGAATAAGAGCGTTAACGCAGCAACGCAATTTGTCCGCGCGTCGCCAAAAGCTGATCCAAACCTTAGATTCCGTAGACAACCGTTGCAGGATGGAACGCCGCCCAGGCAAACCAGAAATGCGGGAAAGCGTTTATCCAGCGCAGTTGGCTGCCTTCAAGTTCGCCGGCGATGGCTTCGCCGAAGGCATTCCAGGTCGATTGTGTCGCCTCATCGCGAAAACTGCCATCGCCATTGTTGACAAATCGCAGGGCGCTGCCGTCATCCAGCGTCGCTTCGTACATACCGGCTGTGCCAGTATCGCGGGCGTTATCGATCACCGAGTCGCCCAACGCGCTGGCGACGCCGGCCTGATAGAAAACTGCCAGCGGCGTATCCGCGACGACATCGTTGATCACACGCTCAACTCGCAGAATGTCGAAAGGGTAGGCGACCGCGACATCATCGATGGTCGCCGCCAGCACACGGTCCACCGGCGAATCGAGCCGCGGGTCGATCTCGCCCCGAAACAGGAAGGGGCGGCCGGGCTGGGTATCATAGTCGCGATAGGGATTGAGGCCGTATTGGCGGTTGTAGCCCGTATCGCGCGACATCACCAGGCCATCGGGATGCCGCTGCGCGAAGCTGCCGAAGCTGATCACTTGCGATGGCACGATATCCAGCAGCGTCCCGGCGTAGTCGCCGACCAATGCTTCGCCGGTCAACTGCTGCCACCAGGATTCGCTTGCCCGATCAAACATGATCAGGTCGCTGTTGCGCAGCAGGCCGCTGACGCCAAATTCAAGCGCTTCTTCGCCTATTTGCCGCTCAAAGGTGATAGAGCTGTTGCAAAGTGGGCAGAAAGTCACGGCGATCGGAATGTCGGCGAGTTCGTCATTGGCGATTTCATGCCACATCAAAATCGCCAGCGGGTAAGCGCGCGCCTCGCCGGCGATTTCAACGGCGATCACGGGCGAGCGTTGGTTGAGCCACTCGGCCGCGCTAGCGATCGATTCCATGGCCGGGTCGGTGACCGACGGAATGCCGTCTTTAACAGGATTGCCGACCAGGATTTCCTCGAAGTCGACGATGCTTTGGCAGAAGTCGGTCGTCCAATTGACCGTCCTCAGGTTGGATGGGCTGCAGTCTCCATCGTCGGCGCTGGCGTTGAACGCCGCGCCTAGAAGCCATGCGCCGGCCATAAGTATGATGAGGACTGCCCGATGGTTAGCGAAAGACAGATTCTTGATAGTTTGCATGCAGCCCCTTCCTTGCCCGTCGACTGTCAGTTTCGTAGGTTAAGGCACGCTCATTACGATAAAGTTACACGTAATTGTTTGTTAACTCGCAGCAAAAGACAGGCATGTCGGCTGGCCTACAGGAAATTCGTTCAGCCTCAATAGCGGCGTGAGCGCAGCCGCTGCTGTATGACTCGTCGAAAAATTGGGCTGATGGTCTTTGTTGTGGTGCTTAGCCGATGATAAAATGCCCGTACAGTGAAAATGGCATTATCATCAGAGCTTGAGTTCGCGCGAATCAGAGTAAGTGCAAGTAAGTCATGCGACATTCGTGCCGGTCTACCCCACCCCCGGCCCCTCTCGCCATCTCTATGGCGAGCGTCCGAATCATCGGAGAGGGGGAGCAGGGGGGGACTGAGGGGGTAGAATTTGTGGCAGACTGTTTAATTACTTACTCGCATTTACTAGGCAGTCCCTGTTGCAGTAGACCGGCGACGTAAGCGGTCAAAGCGTTGCAGGCGCGTAACTGATATTTCTTGAAATCTGGCGACATTAAGGACTGAGTTCAATGCGACAGCCGATGTGGTTAATTTTCCTCGTCGTCGGCATCGTGATCGCCTTACTTGGCATCACTAGTTTGTTGCCGGGCGCGAGTCCGGGATTCGACCTTCCCCAGCTGCTCGTGGTCGCAGCGGGTCTGGCGCTGCTGATTGTCGCGGCCTTGGTTCGACGCGGCGGGCGCCGTCGATCTATAAAGCGACGGACGCGCCGAAGCTTGGCTGTGGCCATTGTCATCACGCTGGTCACTATCATTGCGCTTGAACATTTGCTGACGGCATCAGGAGTGACTGTCCATTACCCGGCTGTACCCTCCAATTATGAACTGCGCGCGCTGCCATGGTGGGTTTGCGGTGACGCCGGCTGCCACTATGACTACGATGCGGTGCAGCCGGCCTGCGAATCGGGCCAACTAGAGGGCCGCGTCTGCGCCATCAACCGCCAGGGCTACGCTGATTCCGCGGACTTCGTCCTGCCAGATGATCACGAAGAGAGAACCAGGATACTGCTCCTGGGCGACTCGGTCACCTGGGGTATGAGCGCCGACCTGGGCGCATCCTACGCCGAGACCCTGAGCGCTGCCTTCCCCGATGCCATTATCTGGAATACCGGGATACCGGGCACTGGCGCCAACCAGGCGCGGATGGTCTTTGAGGTCTACGCGCCTGTGCTGCGGCCGCAGCTAACTATTCTGGGATTCGTCAACAACGACTTTGACGACAATCTGCTGCCGGTCGATTCCTGGATCAACGCGCTGGATTCGAGCGGCCGGGCGATACATCTGCGCAAATATGCCATTGATGATGATGAAAACGTCATTGCCTTTGATCTTCGCGATCTGGCATTCATTCAAGCTCATCAAACGTTTCCTCCTCGCAGCGCGCTGGAAGCCCAGCTTGGTTCGACGCGCCTTGGCTCGCTGTTGCTGCGGCTGCGGGACAAGTTGAAATCAGCCGGGCCCGCGGATGAAAAGTTGACGCGACGGCGGCAGGTTACCAAGCGGCATCTGATGGAGCTAAAGCACGCCGTTGTCGCGAGCGGTTCCGCATTTCTGGTAATCCTGGTTCCGGGCCCCGCCGATATCGTCAGCGCTGGCCCGCGTTATCAAATGGCCGAAGAATTGATGCAAGAGCTTGAGATCGCTTTCTTGAATCCGGCCAGCATCCTGCATCCCGTCGCCGACTATGCCCCGCCGCCCGACTTTCACTGGAGTAATGCCGGCCATCAGAAGGTAGGCGCGCTGCTCAGCGACTGCGTACAGCGCTACTTCAACAGCGGCAGCATGGCCAATTGCGAACACGTCATCATTTTTTAGCCCGGCGAAGCCGGATGCTGTACAATGGCGTAGGCGCGGTCTTTGGCGCGCAAAGCCTTGGTTGCGCCAATCATTATGCACTGTTGTGAATCTGCTTCGCATGTGAATGGAGGCTTCTAGCTCAGTTGAAATTAGTCATGAATATGCTGGTCCTTGTCGGGCTCGCAATCGCTCTGATTGGCATCGGAGTAGATTTTTTGTTGCCGCGCGCTAGTCCGGGCTTCGGTCTGCCGCAGCTGCTTTTAGTCGGCGCCGGGCTTGCGCTTGCCCTGGCAGCGGCGCTATTGCGGCATGATGATCATCGCAGACGTCTCTTCGTTGCGCTTAAGGGAAAAATTTTCACTGCTTCTGTCATCACGTTGTTAACCTTGCTAGCGCTGGAGATCGTGCTGACGGTATTTGGCATGCCTACGTATTTCCCGCTTGAACTGCCGGACACAGAATTCCAGATCATATCATGGAAGACTTGCGACGAAAATGGCTGTCGGCTCAACTATGAAGCAATTACCGCAGCATGTGCCGCAGGTGAATTATCTGGTAGAACCTGCATTGTAAATCGTCAAGGATATCCGAACTCGAAAGATTTCGTTTTGCGCGAAGAGTATGACGAACGATTTAGAATTGTGGCGGTGGGCGATTCGTTTACGCAAGGCTCGACAGCCGATGTCGGGAAATCGTTCGTCGAATACCTTGATGCTGCCCTTCCAGCAACTGAAATATGGAACCTTGGCATCGGCGGCACGGGAACGGTTCATGGATTGCAGGCCTATACTGAATACGCGCCGTCTTTTAGACCGCGGCTTTCAATTCTCGGCTTTACCATGAACGACTTTCGCGACAATCAACAACTCAATTTCCCTGGAATACAATTGCGGGATTCTGAAGGAAACATACACTTTCCAAGATATCCCCAGAAAGACCGATGGGGGAATCCAATACACCTGACTCAAGAATTTGTATTGTCTTACGCTGCAGTTGGCTACATGCCGCCTATGAGCGACTTGGAAGCGCTCGTAGGATCAACACGACTCGGTACATTAGCGCTACGGATATTGGATCGCATAGCCAGTATTATCTCGGACAGACCGTTTGAAGGGCAAGCGGAGATAACTCGCCGATATCTTTCACAGTTGCGTGACGCGGCTTTGGCGCTGGACAGCAGCTTTCTTGTTCTGCTCATACCCCGGCTGGAAGATATTGAAGATCCGGGCCAGGAATTTGCGCATTCGATAAAGTTGATGGAAGAATTGGGCATCCATTATCTGTACCCAATTTCGCTGCTTACAACAGATGATTATGTTCCAGCGCCGGACCGTCACTGGAATAACTCGGGCCATCAGAAGGTCGGCGCGCTGCTTAGGGCTTGCATCGAGACTTTAATTGACGGCGGAAACTTGGGGGAATGTGAATACGTGGTGATGCCGTGAAATGATTGCAGCGATACCTGTTCAAACGCAGCCGATTCCAAGTTAAATGGCGAAATCAAGAAGCACTTACATTTGCTCCAACTGCGGCAAGCGCAGCGCAGCGTACTTGGGGCGCTGTCCCAATTGCGGCCAATTCGGCGCGATGGAGGAGCACGTCGAGCATGCGAACCGACGCTCGGGCAAAAGTCTCGTCTCCACATCTGGTAGCCAGCGGGCGCCGCTGCGGCTCGCGGATGTTGATCTGAGTCAGGAAGCGCGCATCGCCTTGCCGATTGAGGAATTCAGCCGGGTGCTGGGCGGAGGCTTGGTGCCGGGTTCCCTGGTGCTTCTGGGCGGCGAGCCCGGCATTGGCAAGTCCACGCTGGTGCTGGAGCTTTCGGCCAAGCTGGCGGCGACGAGCGGTCCTGTCCTCTATGTCAGCGGCGAGGAGAGCGCGCGGCAGATCAGAATGCGCGCCGAACGCCTGGGCCTGCGCGCGCCTGAACTGTACTTGCTCACGGAAACCGATCTCAGCGAGATCATCAGCCAGGCGCAGGCCTTGGATCCAACGCTGCTCGTGATTGATTCGATTCAGACGACCGGGCTGGTCGCCCAAGTGCGGCATTGCGCGGCGGAATTGCAGAAGCTGGCCAAGGGCAGCGGACTCAGTATCTTGATGATCGGGCATGTGACCAAAGACGGCAATATAGCCGGGCCGCGCGTGCTGGAGCATATCGTAGACGCCGTCCTCTACCTCGAGGGCGATCCCTTTCAACAATACCGGCTGCTGCGCGGCGTGAAGAATCGCTTCGGCGCGACCAGCGAAGTTGGCGTCTTCGAGATGAGCGGCAGCGGCTTGGCGCAAGTGCCCAATCCGTCGGAGGCTTTTCTGGAAGAGCGCATGATTAACGCCTCGGGATCCGCCATCGCTATCACCATGGAAGGCACACGCCCGCTGCTGGTCGAATTGCAGGCGCTGACCAGCCCCTCGACCTTTGGCAATCCGCGGCGCACGCCCAATGGCATCGATGTGAATCGACTGCTCTTGATCAGCGCCGTTCTGAGCAAACGCGTCGGCTTGAAGTTGTGGGAGCAGGATATCTTCGTCAATGTGATTGGCGGACTGCGGATCACGGAGCCGGCGTCTGACCTGGCGATGGCCATGGCGATCGCGTCCAGCTACCACGACCGCCCGCTGCCGGCTGACCTCGCCATCGTAGGCGAAGTCGGGCTCAGCGGCGAAGTGCGCCGGGTAGGGCAGCTGCCTGCGCGGCTGAACGAAGCGCTGAAAATCGGCTTCAAGCGCGCTCTCGTGCCCAAGCTGCGGCGGCGCGCGAACGACCTGCCGGCGGGCATAAACCTCATTGAGGTCCGCAGTGTGGCGGAGGCTCTGCGCGCGGTGCTGTCGGGGGATTAGGGATACTTGCGATTGAGCAGTCGGGCGTAGGGAATCGTCTCGCGGACGTGGTTTAAGCCGCAGATCCAGGCCACCGTGCGCTCAATGCCGATGCCGAAGCCGGCGTGAGGCACAGTCCCGAAGCGGCGCAATTCCAGATACCACTCGTAAGCCTCGCGCCCCAAGCCCATCGCGTCGATATTCCTCGCCAGCAGGTCCAGGTCGTGGATGCGCTCGCTGCCGCCGATGATTTCGCCGTAGCCTTCGGGCGCCAGCAAATCGACGCTGCGGCAGACTTCCGGCCGGCCGGCCACCGGCGTCATATAGAAGGCCTTGACCGCGGTGGGATAGTGGTAGACGAATACGGGCTTGTCAAACATCTCCGCCAGCGCCGTCTCATGCGGGCTGCCGAAGTCCTCGCCCAATTCGATCGCCAGCTCTGCCCGCTGCTGCGGGTCATCGAGCTCGGCATGCCGCGCCTGCAAGCGCGCCACGGCATCGTCATAGCTGATGCGGGCGAAGGGCGCTGTGATTGCCTCCAGCTTGTTGACGTCGCGTTCGATGATGGCCAGCTCCTGTTGGTGTTTCGCCAGCACTTGCTCAACGCCGGCGCTGACCAAGCCCTCTTCGATGTCCATCAACTCTTCCAGGGAGCAGAAGGCGATCTCCGGCTCGAGCATCCAGAATTCGATCAGATGGCGGCGTGTCTTGGACTTCTCGGCGCGGAAGGTCGGCCCGAAGCAGTAGACCTTGCCGAATGCCATGATATTGGCTTCGTTATAGAGTTGACCGGTCTGGGCCAGGTAGGCGGTCTCGCCGAAGTAATCGACATCAAATACGGGGGTGGTCTCTTCGCCAGCGGCCGGCGTGATGATGGGCGTATCGACCAGGAGAAACCCTTGATCGTCCAGCCAGTCGCGCATGGCCTTGATGATGGTGGCGCGGATGCGCAGTATGGCCCACTGCCGGTTGCTGCGTACCCACAGGTGACGGTGGTTCATTAAGTACTCGGTACCGTGGTCTTTGGGCGTGATGGGATAGTCATCGGCCTGCTGCACGAGTTGAAGTTGCTGTATGCCGATTTCATAGCCGCCGGGGTAGCCGGGCGCGCGCTCGTCCGCCCGTACCGTGCCGGTGATGATTACCGAAGACTCCTGCGACAGCCCGCGCGCGATTTCGAATTCGTCAGGCGTCATCTCTTTTTTGAAAGCCACGCACTGCGCTTGGCCGCTGCCATCGCGCAGCAGGATGAATTGCAGGCGACCTTTGCCCGTGCGGTTATAGACCCAGCCCCGAACTGTGACCTCCTGGCCGTCGTAATTCGCGATGTCTTTGATCTGTATGACCTTCGTCACAGGCTAATCCTTGCTCGTCGAATTGGCTGCATCAGCGCGATTATAGCACAGGCGCTGAA
>JAGWBC010000053.1:0-11950 GCA_021296115.1 Anaerolineae bacterium
GCTGGATGGAGGCGGAAGGCATCGCCACGCTCATCGCTGATGGCGAGGGTTGGGCGGCGCAGGCGCTGATGGACTGGGCGCGCGACGGCCGTGTGGATGTCGTTCAGTATGACATCTTCAGCCACGGCTTCAGCAACTGGCTGCGGACCGGCGCGCTGCTCGACGAATGGGGCGTCCGCGCGGCGCCGCACCATTACGGCCGGCACCTGGGCAACTATGTGTCCGGTCATCTGGCGACAGCCCTGCGCGGCTTTACTTTCGTGGAATGGGACGAGGCGACGACGCCGGGAATCGACGCCTCAGCCTATCGGGTCGATAACGGGCATGTCGTCATCCCGGATGCGCCCGGCTTTGGGCTGAAGCTGGAGGACGCGGTTTTCCGCCAGGCGGTCGCGGACGGCGGTTTCGAACTCTTGTCTTGACGCGCCTCACAAGGGAATTTGCCACCGAGTTCGGCCATTTTCTCGGTGGCCAGAATACTCTACTTCCCGGCCCGCCTAAACTCCAGCGCGCCGTCGTGCAGCCGCCCGAAGCGCATAAGCAGCAGATCTTTCAGATAATTCTGGTAGGCTTTCCAGGGACGGCGCTGCCCCTGCTTTGGCAGGGACTCCAGCGCCCGCTGCACATAGCCTGAAGTGAAGTCGACGAAGGCTTCCGTCTCCGCCGATTCCGCATCCAGCCGCGGCCGGCACTGCGCGTATCCCCGCCGCTCCATGTGATTCAGCAGCCGGCAAACGTACTCGCAGATCAGCTCGGCCTTCAGCGTCCAGGACGCGTTGGTATAACCGAAAGCCGATGCCAAATTGGGTATGCCGCTGTACATCATGCCCATGTAACTGCGCGTGTCGCCCAACTCAACCGGCGCGCCGTCCACCAGAATCTCGACGCCGTGCATGAGTTTCATCTGCAGGCCGGTCGCTGTCACGATGATATCGGCCGGCAGCACTTGCCCCGATTCCAGGCGAAAGCCCTCCTCGACGAAGCGGTCGATGTGCTCGGTGACCACCGACACCGCGCCCTCGCTGATCGCATCGAAGAGGTCGCCCTCCGGCGCCATGCACATGCGCTGATCCCAAGGGTTGTAGCGCGGGGCGAAATGCCGCTCAATATCGTAATCCGGCCCCAGCGCTTCTCGTATGCCCTGCAGAATGAGGCTGCGGGTTTCTTGCGGCTTGGACCGCGCAAAATTGAAATAGTACATCTGTCGCAGGATCATGCGCCAGCGAGCCAGCCAGGCCGCCAGCTTGAATGGCAGATGCCTATGCAGCCACAGCGATATCCCGTCCCGCGACGGTAAACTGACGACATAGCTGGGCGAACGCTGCAGCATGGTCACGCGCGCGGCATTTTCAGCCAGCGCCGGCACAAGCGTAACGGCGGTCGCGCCGCTGCCGATCACGACGATGCGCTTGTCGGCGATATCAAGACTATCAGGCCATTGCTGCGGATGAAGGATCTCGCCCTGAAAGCGCTCTCGACCGGCCCATTGCGGCGAATAGCCCTGATCGTAGCGATAGTAACCGGTGCACATGAAGAGGAACTTGCAGCGCATTTCCAGCGTCGCGGCTTCCCCGCCCCGCTCGATTTCGACCGCCCACTCGGCCGACTCCGACGACCAGCTAATCCGCCGAACGCGCTGGTTAAAGCGGATTAGCTTGTCGATGCCGAATTCGCGCGCGGTGTCGCGGAGATATTGTAGAATCGCCGGGCCGTCGGCGATGGCTTTGTCGCCGGGCCAGGGGCGGAAACGATAACCGAGCGTGTACATATCCGAGTCGGAGCGTACGCCCGGATAACGGAAGAGATCCCAGGTGCCGCCGATCGCCTCGCGCCCTTCAACGATGGCGACACTCTTGTTAGGGCAGCGCCGCCCCAGATAATAGGCCGCCGCAATGCCGGAAAGGCCGGCGCCGACGATCAGGACATCCACGGATTCGGTCATAGTTGTAACATACCTATTGCATTAAAAACTGTTTCATATTACCACAGTAGCAGCGTTTGACATCTCACTGCGAGCCGTGTTACGTCCGGCTATAATCGAGGCGCAAATACACGAGTCCAGACCATGCCCAAACCCAATATCCTCATCATCATGTCCGACGAACACGCGCCCATGTACAGCAGCGTCTACGGCCACCCGATAGTTCGGACGCCCAATATGGAGCGCCTCGCGGCTGCTGGCGCCACCTTTGACGCCGCCTACTGCAATTCGCCGCTGTGCATGCCCTCGCGCATGTCTTTCATGACCGGCCGCCTGGTCCACCACATCGGCGCCTGGGATAACGTCACACCCCTGCGCTCGGATGAGGTGACTTGGGCGCACCGTCTGCGAGACTGCGGATACGACCTGGCGCTTTCCGGCAAGCAGCACTTCGGCGGACCCGATCAGCTGCACGGTTTTCAGCAGCAGTTGGCGCGCGACTTGCACGCCGAGTGGTATCACGCGATCCATACCTGGGATGACGGCATCGTGCCGGCCGAGCAGCCCTGGCAGGAGGTTTATGCCGCCGGACCCGGCGCCACCGAAGAGCTCGAGGTCGACGATCTGGCACAGCAGCGCGCGCTGGAATACCTGCGCGACCCCGCCCGTCAGGCGCAGCCCTGGGCGCTGAACGTCTCTTTCATTGCGCCGCACTTCCCGCTGGTCGCGCCGCAGCGCTTCTGGGATATGTACCCGCCCGACGAGATGGATTTGCCCGATATTCCGGATGGCCATCTGGACCAGCTGCACCCCATGGCGCAGCGACTGCGCGCTATGTTCGGCTTCCCGCAATTTCCCGATGATGTCCTGCGGCGGGCTCGCGCCGGATACTACGCGCTGATTAGCTATTTCGACGAGAAAATCGGCCAGTTGCTCGACGCCTTGATCGAGACCGGCCAGGTCGAAAACACCGTTATCATTCACATCAGCGACCACGGCGACATGAACGGCGAGCACGGCATGTGGCGCAAGTCCAACTTCTACGAAGCGTCGTCACGCGTGCCGCTGCAAGTCGTCTGGCCCGGGGGCGTCGCCGACGGGGGGCGCTTCACCGAAGTGGTCTCGCTTGTTGACGTGGCCGCGACGATTTGCGATGTCGCCGGCGACAACTGCGACCTACCGCTGGATGGCGACAGTCTGCTGCCGCTGCTGACTGGGCGCGAAAGCAAGTGGAAGGACGAAGCCTTCTGCGAGTATCTGGCGCACGGCAGCGACCGGCCCATGGCTATGCTGCGCCGCGGCCGCTACAAGCTCAACTACAGCTGGGGCGACCCGGTCGAGCTCTACGATCTGGCGGCCGACCCCGGCGAATTTCATGACCTGGCGAATGTCGCCGACTATCAGGACCTGGTGGCGGACATGACTGCGCGCCTGCTCTCGGACTGGGATCCGGCGGCGCTGGACCGCAAAGTGCGCGCCAGCCAGCGGCGCCAGAAATACATTGAAGATCGCTTCGGCACGGGCTGGCGGGCGTCAAGCGTACCCTGATTCGTACTGGTTTGCTTGCCAATTCGCCAACGCGTGGGTAAAGTATCCTTGATTCGAAAATTAAATTCATCAGTATCCTCGTCGCGTCTACCACTCGGTCGAACGGGTTTTGATGAAATCCTGGGGCAGCCGCTGCCTACGACCGCCGCATTAGAAGTGGGGGTCCGGGGCAGAAGCAGGCCCGTTATGGATGACCGAGAGACGACACCGATGCTCTTGCCCGTCATTAACCGCAGCAGCTTCCGCGTACCGGTCTATCGCTGGTATTGGGCGGGCAACGTGCTGGTGCATATCACCTACTTGCTGCAAGCGGTAGCCTTGGGCTGGCACATGCTGGAGGTGACGGGCTCGCCGCTGCAAGTCGGCTTGGTCGCCTCGGCCTACGGTCTGCCGCTGCTGATAGCAACGCCCCTTTCGGGCCCGCTGGCGGACCGGCTCAAGCGGCAATGGGTGGTGCAAGTGGCGCTGTGGATAGCGGTGCTGGCCTCGGCGGGCCTGGCGCTGGTGGCCGCAGGGGGCGCGACCACCCCACCACAAATCTTGGTAACGTCGTTCATTCTGGGTTCAACATTCGCCTTTTACGCGCCGGCGCGGATGGCGCTGCTGCCTAACCTCGTGCCGCAGGACATGGTCTTCAACGCCACCACACTCAGTTATTCCGGCACGCGCCTGATGGGTTTCTTCGGCCCGGTGCTGGCCGGCGCTTTGCTGGACCTGGCCGATATCGCCACGACGCTGACGGTGCAGACGGCCCTCTTCAGCATCGGCGCCCTCATCTACTTCAAGGCGACCCACTTCCTGCCGCCGCCCAAACGCAAACGCGGGGCTAAAGGCAATTTCCTGGCCGGCTTCGGCGATGTGATCGCCTTTCTGCGCAAGGATCGCGCCCTGGTCTCGCTGACATTGCTGGCGCTGGTCTTTGTACCCATCGGCATGCCCTACCAAAAGCTGATGCCCATCTTTGTCGACCAGGTGCTGAGCGAAGGTCCGGCGCTGCTGGGTCTGCTGGTCGGCAGCGCCAGCCTCGGCTCTGCGCTTTCCGGTTTCGCCGTGGCGCTGGTCGGCGATGTCTACCCTAAAGGCAAAGCCATCCTGATATTCTCGATGTTCTTCGGCGCATTTATGGTCGTCTTCTCGTTCACGAGCCATCCGCTTATCGCCTGGGGCATTATCTTCATAATAGGCATCTTTTCCGGTATGTTTCTGACGCTCATCAACGCGCTGCTCTTGACGCAGCTGCCGGATGAATTGCGCGGGCGAATGATGAGTCTGTGGGGCATGGTCTGGGGCTTGATCCCCTTCACCACGCTGGTCGCCGGCTCGGTCGCCGAATTTCATGGCATCGCTATCGTATTGGCTGCGGCAGGCTGCTGCGTGACGCTCACCTGCGTCGCCATGCTCGTCACACGCTCGCCTTTGCTGGACTTGTAGGAGTCGCCCGGCATGGTATTGCTATTGCATAATCATGAAATCCGCGGGCTGATGGTCCTGGGCGAATATATCGACGCGGTCGAGGGCGGCTACCGTGATTTTGGCAGCGGCGCCGGGGCTGCCTTTCCGCGCGAGAACCTATGGATCAAAGGCGAAAAGCGCGACAGCCACAAGGGCGGACATCTCCCGGAGGGCAGCAAAGCCTCCTTCAAATTCAAAGCTGGCCTGCTGCCCGGATTGGGCGGCGCCGGGGTCAATGCTTACACTGCCGGTTTGCCCGGCGGGCTCGAGACCTTCATGTTCCTCTTCGACACGGACAGCGGCGCGCTGGCCGCGATCCTGGAAGTGATGTATCTCAGCTGGCTCAAAACGGCGGCGGTATCGGCGTTGGCGACGCGTCATCTGGCGCCGCCCGACAGTTCCGTATTGGCGCTCTTCGGCACCGGGCGCCACGCTCGCTCGCAGCTCTACGGCGTCAAGCATGTGGCGGACATTCAGCGCGTACAAGCGTATAGCCGCGACCCGGTCAAACAGCGCGCCTTCTGTGAGCGGATGTCAGCCGAGCTCAACATTGAGGTGCTGCCGGCCGCTTCTCCGGCGGAAGCCCTGCGCGAGGCCGATATCGTTACCGCCATCACCAATTCGCCGACGCCCGTTTTCGCTGGCGCTGACCTGCCCGACAAGCCCCTGCACATCAACGGACTTGGCGCCCATTATCCCTGGGTGCGGGAGATCGATTCGCAGACCGTAAAAAGAAGCCGCGTCTTCGTCGATGTTCTGCAGCAAGGCATCAGCGAGAACGGCGAGCTTGTCATTCCGATGGCGGAAGGGCTGATCGACTCAGATCATGTCGTCGGCGACCTCGGCGGGCTGGCGGCGGGGGCGGTTGCCGGGCGGGTGCCGGACACAAAATGGACGCTGTTTCTTTCAGGTGGAACCGGCATTGATGATGTCGCCGTGGCCAGGCGTCTGTACCAGAAAGCAAAGCAGCGCGGCATTGGGACAGAATTCCAGTTCAATCAGCCTTATGAATTTGAGTTATGAGAAGACACGCTCGGCAACCCTGGACATGTAGGAGTCGCGCCTGATGGTCTTGCTCTTACACAATCATGAATTGCGCGGGCTGATGGATATCGGCGAGTATATCGACGCTGTCGATGAGGGCTACCGCGAAATCGGCGCGGGGGCGGGCGCTGCCTTCCCGCGCGAGAACTTGTGGATCCAAGGCGAAAAGCTGGACGGCCACCGCGGCGGTCACCTGCGCCCCGGCAGCAAAGCCTCCGTCAAATTCAAAGCTGCGCTGCTGCCTGGACTGGGCGGCGCAGGCTTAAATGCTTATACGGCCGGCCTGCCGCAGGGCCTGGAAACCTTTATGTTCCTCTTCGACACCAATAGCGGCGCGCTGGCAGCCGTGATGGAAGTGCTCTATTTCGACTGGTTGAAGACGGCCGCGGTATCAGCATTGGCGACGCGCTATCTGGCGCCGCCCGACAGTTCCGTAATGGCGCTCTTCGGCACCGGGCGCCACGCCCGCTCCCATCTCTACGCGCTGACGCAGGTTGCAGCCATTACGCGCGTACAAGCCTACAGCCGCGACAAGAGCAAGCGGCGAGAATTCTGCGAGAGAATGTCCGCCGAGCTCGGCATCGACGTGATTCCGGCCAGCACACCAGCCGACGCCCTGCGCGACGCCGACATCGTCACCACCATCACCACCTCGCCCGTGCCGGTATTCGAGGGCGCGGATTTGCCGGATAGACCCTTGCATATTAATGCCATGGGCGCGCATTATCCCTGGGTGCGCGAAGTCGACCAACACTCAGTCATCAACAGCCGCGTTTTCGTTGACGAAATGGAGCAGGCCTGGGCGGAAGAAGGCGAGATCATCATGCCGCTGGAAGCCGGCGTCATCGACCAATCCCATGTCATCGGCGATCTGGGCGGGCTGGCCGCGGGCAAGATCCGCGGGCGTACGCCGGAATCCAGGTGGACGCTGTTTCTATCGGGCGGAACCGGCGTCGAAGACGTGGCGGTCGCAACCCGTCTCTATCAGAAGGCGCTGCAAAAGGGCGTCGGCACAAAATTTGAGTTCAACCAACCTTACCAGTACGAATTATGAAAGGGAGACCTTGATGTTAACCCACGATGCGCTCAAACGAGACACAGCCAGGCGCGTGAAGCGTCTGCAAGCCATGATGAAGGAGCAGGATCTGGACGCCCTGATCATCACCGGGCAAGCCGCGCCCGGCGGCCTCGGCGCCATCCGCTATATCACGCACGCCCATCTCTGGGGCGGCGGCGCATTTGCCATCCTGGGCGCTGACGACCCCTATCCCTGGCTGCAAGTCTGGAGTTCGTATCAAGCCGTGTGGAGCCGCAACGAGACCACCACCCTGCCCGAGCGCGTCCTTTCGCCCTACGAAGACATCGTGCAAGCCACCGCCGATACCGCCAAAGGTTACGCCACCGGCAGCAAGCGCATCGGCATGGTTAATATGAGCAAGCTGATGGGCCTGGGCACCTACAACGCCTTCGTCGAGGCGCTGGCCGGCTACGAAATGGTCGAAGTGACCGATGCCTTCAACAGCATCCGGCAGATCAAATCGCCTTTCGAGCTGGAAGCGATCCAGCAAAACGGCGCCATTCTCGATTCCGCCATGGATGTCTTCCGCGATATGGCCGGCGTCGGCGTCCGCTACTGGGATGTTTGCGCCGCCGTCGAAGGCTACATCAAGTCCTTCGGCGCCTTCTGGGGCCGCACCAAGCTTTCGCTCGATGGCACGCCCTACACCGTGCCGACATCCAAAGACCTGCGCATGGGGCAAGACGACATCATCAACTTCGAAATCGTCTACGAATCGCCTTACGGTTACTGGCTGGAGATGACGACGGTCTTTTCTTTCGATCCCTTGCCCGACGATGTGCAGGCGCTGCTTGACGGCTATCTGGCGGCGGTGGAAGCCAGCTCGGCCGTGGCCAAAGCCGGCAATACCTTCCGCGACATTTCCGAAGCCAACGACAAGGCGCTGCGCGATCGCGGCTTCCCGGTCGATGGCAAACATACGCCCGATTGCCACAGCACCGGCCTGGACGGCAGCGACGGACCGAATTCCTTCGGCTCGCCCGATTTCGTGCTGCAGCCCAATATGGTGCTGTCCTACCATCCGGGCACCGTACTCGAAAACGACCGCGGCTTCTTGATCTCGGACAACTTCCTGGTCACGCCGGAGGGCGCATTCCGCCTCTCGCCGCATCACGCCGACCGTTACTACATGCAACTGGAGGCCTAGCGCCCGGTATGAAGAAGCCTGTAGGGGCGACTCTGTGAGTCGCTCGCGTTGAAATGCAAGGACGTGTAGGGGCGAGCCAAGGCTCGCCCACCAAGGAGCAAGACCATGAAAGACCAAACAGCCGTCTCCGTCATCGGCCAATACGTCGCCGCGCGCAGATACGAAGACTTGTCCGACCTCGCTGTCGTCCGCGCCCGCCAGGTCGTGCTCGACTTCATCGGCACGATGCTCGGCGGCTTCCAGACCGAGCTGGGCCAACTGGCAGCCAATTACGCGGCGCAGATGCAGCCGGGCGATGACGCCACCATCGTCGGCGACGGACGCCGCAGTACGGTTGATGGCGCGGCTTTCGCCAATGCCACCATGGGCAAGTTTCTGGGCATGGACGATTCGCATCGCATCGCCGGGCACGTGGCCTCGCAACTGGTTCCCGCGGCGCTGGCCCTGGGCGAGCAGCATCGCCTCAGCGGACGGCAGCTGATCACGGCGCTGGCGGTCGGCTACGATGTGATGGACCTGGTGCACGGCACGGTCGACACCTGGCAGCGCGAACGCGGCATGGACCACAAGGGGCAAGCCGGCACCCTGGCGAGCAGCGTCACCGCGGCCAAAGCGCTCGCCCTTGATGCCGACAAGACCGCGCATGCCCTGGCGCTCTCGATGGACATGGCCTGCGGCACTGAGCAATACGTCTACGATGCCGGCGCCTGCGATACCAAAGACCTGCTGGCGGGCTATGGCGCACGCAACGGCATCCTCGCCGCCAAGATGGCCGACTTCGGCTTCCGCGGGCCGCCCGGCGCGCTCGACGGTCCTTACGGCTATTTCCACGCCTTCGGGCCCGGCCGCGACTCGGCCAATCTGGCCGCGCTGGACAGCGATGCCCTGGCGCGCACCGGCTTCAAACCCCACGCCGGCTGCCGTCACGTGCATTCCTGCGTCGATGCCACGCAGGTCCTGCTCAGGAGCGGCCAACCCGACTTGACTGCCATTGCCTCCATCGAAATCGACACCTACCTGGAAGCGATAACGCCCGACTTCCGCGTCAATTATTCGCCGCAGACGGTGGGCCAGGCCGGCTTCAGCTTGCCGGTGACCGCGTCCGTAATTCTTACGCGCGGCAACTGGTTCCGCGAAGACATCGAGACTTTCGACGCGCCCGAAGCGCAACGCCTGCGCCAACTGGTCAAAGTCGGACTGGACGAAGACATCCAGGCTGGGCACCCGCTGAAAAACGGCTGCGAAGTCCGCATCACCACCAATGACGGGGCACTCTACCGCGGGCGTGTGGAATACGCCAAAGGCGAGCCGGAGAATATGCTCAGCGATACCGAATTCGAAGAGAAATTCCGCTACCTCGTCGGCGACCTGCTGCCTGCGGAGCAGATCGCGCGCTTGCTGGATTCTGTGGCGCGGCTGGAGCATCTTGACGATGTCGGCGAGCTCGCGCGCTTGACCGTGCCGCAACGAGTGGCGGTCTAGACTTGTCATGAAAATCACAGCTATCGAATCAACCATCGTCAATATCGCGCGCAGCCGCGACCTGGCGACGGCTTATGGCGTCTCCTCCACCACCAATACGGTGGTCGTGCAAGTACGCACCGACGAAGGCATCATCGGCATCGGGCAGACGGTCGCGCCGGCGCCCTGGGGCGGCGATGCGGTCGAGGTGGTCAAGCATCATATCGACCGCTACATCGGGCCCGCTCTAATTGGCGAAGACCCCTTCAATATCGAGCGCCTGCACCAGCGCATGTTTCAGGCCATGCGCTCAGCCGTCAACGCGCGCACCGCGCTGGACTTCGCCCTTTGGGATATCAAGGGCCTCGCGCTCGGTGTTCCCGTCTATCAGCTGCTGGGCGGCGCTTGCCGGCCGGGCGCGCTCTGCCATGGCTTCGTCGAACGGGAGGAGCCGCCGGCCATGGCCGCCCGCATTGAAGAGCTGGCCGCTGAGGGCTGGACCTGGTTCAAAACCAAGATCGGCTTCGGCGTGGAAGATGATGTGGCCTGGTATCGGCAGTTGCGCGAATTAGTAAGCGACGACATCAAGTTTCAACTTGACGGCAATACTGGGTATACTCTCGCTGAGGCAGTTCCGGCTTTGACGCGCCTGGAAGCGCTGGGCGGCGTCGCCTTGTTTGAGCAGCCGGTGCGCTATCTCGATGAGATGGCGCAATTGGCAGCGCGAATCAACACGCCGCTGCAAGCCGATGAGGCGACATCCGGCCCGCGCAGCGTCTACGAAATCGCGCGGGAGCGGGCGGCGCATGTGCTGCATTTCAAGCTGCATCGCTATGGCGGTTTGTTGCCGGCGGCCAAGATGGCAGCGGTAGCGGAGGCGGCCGGCCTGGAAATATCAATCGCGCCTTATTTCGATATCATCGCGGCGGCGGCAGCGCACTTGGCCGCGGCCACGCCCGGCGCAACCTGGCCCGCCGGCTTCTCGGACATGACCGATTCCATCCTCGCCGAGCCTTATCAGCCGGATGGGCAGATGCTTAAACCGCCTGCGGGGCCGGGCCTGGGCGTCGCGATTGATGAAGTCAAACTGGCGTATTATGCGGCAGCTTCTTGAAAACTTGTCAAAAAACGATAACCTACAGCAGCAGAAGGAGGTGACTATCGACAATGCATCTGCAAGGCGAATCGAATAGTTTCGACACATACACATCTAGAGGAGAGAAGTAATGAAAACCGCACGACTTTTACTCATCGCAAGTTTGGTCCTGCTCATCGGCTCAATGGCGATTGTCCCGGCGGCCGCGCAGGACGGCATGAGCGAATTTGTCTACGCCCACAGCGGGCCCATCCGCCCGATGGACGCCCACTCGCACTGGTACGGCTCCACGCACCATTTGCTCAACCTGTATTACGATTGCCTGATTTGGCGCGCCGCTGACGGCAGTGGCTACGTGCCGCAGGCTGCCCATAGCTGGGAAAATGTCGACGACACCACCTGGCGCTTCCACTTGCGCGAAGGCGCCACCTTCCACAATGGCGAGCCGGTCGACGCCGAAGCCGTCAAATGGAATATCGACCGCGTCCGCCATCCCATCGGCGACATCCCGCTCTATCAGCAGTGGGCTTTCGTCAAGGAAGTTGTGATTGTGGACGACCTAACGGTCGATATCATCAGCAACGCCCCCCACGCTTACTTCGAGAATGACGTCAGCTATAACGGCTGCGAGCTGCTGCCGCCGGATTACTTCGAAGAAGTCGGCCAGGAAGAGTTCAACCGCAATCCCGTTGGCTCCGGTCCGTACACGCTGGCCGAACTCAGCGAGAACGATCGTTACGTCTTCGAAGCTTGGGACGACTATCACAGCGGCCGCCCCGAGGTTGATCGCGTCATCTACCAGGTCATCCCCGAGCCGTCGGCGCAGGTCGCCGCATTGCTCGCCGGCCAGGTCGACATGATCAAAGGCGTGCCCGCGCCCGATCGCCCCACGATTGAAGCCACTGACGGCCTCACCCTGCTCACCGAGAGCGGCAACCGGATGTACCACTACTATGCTCGCGTGGATACTACCAGCGGCGCCTTCCCCGAGACCTTCCCCGATTATGAGCCGGCCACGCTGGATATCAACGTGCGCAAAGCCATCACCCATGCGCTTGACCGGCATCTGCTGGCGGAAGTTCATGGCTCGGCCAGCGCCCGCCTGGCGCGCGTCTGCTCCTACTATCCGGAAGGTTTCGCCGACAAGTACGCCGATCCCGATGTCATCTCCGAATGGTACGACCCCGACCTGGCGAAGGAATA
>JAGWBC010000053.1:12086-13822 GCA_021296115.1 Anaerolineae bacterium
GCTTCCGCCTTTGCTGTTGAAGTACAGCGCAGCGGCAACAACCGCGAACTGATGCTGGCGGCTCTCGGCTGCGGTCCCGCTTTGCTGCCGCTCTTCTACAACTGCGACTGGACGGCTGTCGCCTACAGCATTTGCGACGAAGATTGGGACGCTGTCGCGGAATCGATTCAGGTCACGATCCCGCTTGACGAACGCCTCGAACTCTGGGAACAGTGGTGGGAATACTACATCGACCTCACGCAAACCATCACGCTCTTTGAGATAACGGATGTGTTCGCATTGAACACGGCCGAATTTGACTTCACGCCGCGTAAAGACGGCTGGATGACCTTCCGCGACCTCAAACTCGCGGATATGTAGGCCAAACCCCCTCGGTCCCCCCATCGCCATGGGGGGACTTCTGCTCCCCTTCCCGGATGCTTCGGGATGCTCGCCATAGAGATGGCGAGAAGGGGCCGGGGGATGGGGTAGAAAATCATGCGCGGATTCTTCATCAGCCGACTGCTGCAGCTGGTCGTGACCATGTTCATTATCTCGGTGGTCGTGTTCTTCATACTACGTCTGAGCGGCGACCCCATCCTGGTGGTGGCGCCAGACTTCTTCAGCCAGGAACAGATCGAGCAGATGCGCAAATTCTGGGGCTTCGACAAACCGCTCGGCGAACAATACCTCACGTTTGTCACCAAAGCGATCACGGGCGATTTCGGCAAATCCTATCTGGCCAAACGTCCGGCTATGGAGCTCATCATTGAACGCTTGGGTTATACCTGGATGCTGGCTGCCGCAGCCGCAGCCATCGGTCTGACCGTCGCCATCCCACTCGGCATCCTGTCAGCGCTAAAACGCAACAGCTTACTGGACCTAATCATTACCTCAATGTCGTCCCTGGGAACCGCCATGCCCAGTTTCTGGCTCGGCCTCATGCTCATCATCATCTTTTCGGTCTACCTGCGCATGCTGCCTGCATTCGGCGCGCTGGAGCCTAAAGCCATCATTATGCCCTCGGTAACGCTGGGCGTTGGCATGGCCGCGCGCCTGTCGCGCATGACCCGCTCGGCCATGCTGGAGGTGCTGAATCAAGATTACGTCCGCACCGCCCACAGCAAAGGTCTGCTGCACAAGACCGTGGTGCTGCGTCATGCCTTGCGCAACGCTCTCATTCCCATCGTCACCGTATTCGGCTTGCAGCTGGGCTGGCTCCTGGGCGGCTCGGTCGTGGTCGAGAGCGTCTTTTCCTGGCCCGGGCTGGGCCGCCTGATGATCGACTCCATCAGCGTCCGCGACAACACGGTGGTGCAAGCGGGGCTGATATTTTTTGCTCTGTCCTTTATTCTGATCAATTACGTCATTGATGTGCTTTACATCATCCTTGACCCGCGCATAAAGTTCCAATAGATGTCACGCATGGACGCCCAGCACAGCAGTAAATCCAGCGTCGGACAAATCACCGACTTGCCCGCCCGACGCAGCGCGCCCCTGCGCCTGCTGGGGATTCTGCTCAAGAGCCCGGTCGGCATGGCCGGCAGCTTGATCGTAATCGCTATCGTGTTCTTGGCCATTTTCGGGCCGCTGATTTCCCCGCAGGATGCGCATGGCAGGAACCTGCGCGCCCGCTTCAAGCCGCCCGGTTATGCGGATGACGTCGCCAGCTATTCCTTGGGCAGCGATCAGCTGGGCCGCGACATCCTCAGCCGCATCATCGCCGGCAGCCGCGTTTCGGTGCTGGTCGGCGTGGT
>JAGWBC010000054.1 GCA_021296115.1 Anaerolineae bacterium
CTGCAGCTCGCCGCCGGAAAACTGATTGGCGTATTTGCCATCCACGCGCGACAGATCAAGGCCGACTGACTCCAGCACCTCGGCGACGATCTCTCGCGCTTCTTTTCTGTTGGCGGCGATGCCCAGACGAATCGCGGCATTAAAAAGATAGCGGTCGCCCTTCTTCCGCGCGCTGAATGCCTCAAAAGGGTTCTGGAAGATTGGCTGAACCGCGCGATAATATTCTTTTCCTTTCAGTCCTGCGCCGCCCGTTGAATACAGCGGATTCCCGTCGATAAGCACATCGCCAGAGGTCGGATGTTCCAGTTCCAGGATGATGCGCGCCAGCGTGGTTTTACCGCTGCCGGATTCGCCAACGATGCTCAGTATCGATGGCTCGGCCGCAGGCAAGCTCAGGCTGACATCGTCCACGGCCACCAAGCGCGTGCCGAAGACCAGGCCGCCAATGCGGAAGACCTTGCTGACATTGCGCAGTTCGAGCAGATTCTCGCTCAAGAGGCAGCCTCGCCATACAGGTGACAGGACACAAAATGCTCCGGCTCGATCTGTAACAGGGCCGGCTCTTGATGGTTGCAGTGCTCCATCACTTTGGGGCAGCGCGCGGCAAAGCGGCAGCCCGCCGGCGGGTCAATGAGGTTGGGGGGCCGGCCCGAGATGCCCGAGCGCTGCGCCCGATCACCGACGCGCGGCAAGGACTGAATCAGCATCTGCGTGTAGGGGTGTAATGGATTACTGAAGATGGCATCGGTGGGGCCATATTCAACCAGCTTGCCGGCGTACATGATCGCCAGCCGGTCGCTGATCTGATAATGCACGCCCATGTCATGCGAGACCACTACCAGCGTGTTCTCCATCTGCTGCTGCAATTCGATCAGCATCAGCAGAATGCCCTTCTGAACGACGACATCTAGCGCCGTGGTCGGCTCGTCCGCCAGCACGATCTGCGGGTGCAGAAAGGTGCCGAGCGCAACCAACACCCGCTGCTTCATGCCGCCGCTGAGTTGATGCGCATAGGACTTCAAGACCTCGACCGGCAGCTCCAGTTCTTTCAAATAAGCGGCCACCCGCTCTCGTATCGCCTTCTTACCCTTCGCTTTCAGGGGATGTTCCTTGGGCACCGCGTCAAAAAACTGATTCTCGATGCGAATGACAGGATTGAGCACACTCATCGAGCCTTGGGGAATATAGGAGATGAATTCCCACCAGTGCTCGCGGATTTCTCCAGGCCCGATGGTCTTGACTTTGCCATTGTCATCCGGGAAATCAGCTTCGTAATTGCCGGAGACGATCTGCAGCGGCGGCTGAATGTAATCGTAGAGCACTTTCAGCAAGGTCGACTTGCCGCAGCCCGATTCGCCGGCGATGCCAAGCACCTCATTAGGCCGGACTTCAAAGGTGACGCCATCCACAGCTTGCACGACGCCGCGCGGCGTGTCGTAGTAGCACTTGAGATCCCGCAGCCTAAGCATCGCCGTGCCCCCGCCGCTCCGCCGACAAGCTGGAGATGCCGGTCGAAATCAGGAAAAGGCCAATAAACAGCACGATAATGGAGACCACCGGCGAGCCGATCCACCACCAGCGCTGGCCCAGCAGCGCCTGATGCTGCAGCGCCCAATAGATCATCGTGCCCAGTGTGGCCTCTTCCAGGCTGGAAAGACCGATGACGGCCAAGCCGGATTCAGTGGCGATGGCGACCAAAACCGTGTTTACGAAATTCGCCATCGCCCAACTGAAGATATGGGGCACAATCTCTTCCGCCAAAATCTGCAGCGTGTTCGAGCCGGAGAAGCGTGCCGTGTTGACGAACTGTCGCTCACGCATGCTCAGCGCGATAGAGCGCATCTGGCGAGCTGGCCAGGGCCAGTTGAAGAATATCAGGATGATGCTGATTAGCAGCAGAGAAGCGCGTCCCTGCAAGAGCGACGACATCAGGATCAGGATAGGCAAAACCGGCACCACAATGAAGACATCGGCCAGCAATGTGATGACGCGGTCCGGGATGCCACCCAGAAAGCCGGCCGCCAGCCCGGCGAATACACCGATGAGCGTGGCGAAGAAAGCGACGAACAAGCCGATGAAGAGTGAGTTCTGCGTGGCGAAGGCGAGCAGCCAGAAAGTATCTTGTCCCAGATTGGTCGTGCCCAGCAGATGCTCTGCGCTGGGCGGCAGGTTGCGCGGATGCCGGATCCAGTCGCGCGGGTCTTCGGTGGAAAAGAAGGGCAATATGCCGCCCAAAATAATGAATACGGCGAGAATGCCCAGGCCGATCTTTAATCGTCGATTCAGTCCGCGCATCACTATTTCTGCCTGATCCGCGGATCAAAGAAGGGGTAGAGCAGGTCGATAATCAAGGTGGACGTGGCGACAGCGATAATCGAAATCGTAATCGTACCCATCAGCAGGTTGTAATCGGCTTGCAGCACGGCGTTATAGGTCATCGTGCCCAAACCGGGATAACTGAAGAGAATCTCCGTGATCAGCGCGCCATTAAAGATGGCGCCCAATTGCAGCGCCAAAACCGTGACCTGCGGCAGGATGGCGTTGCGCAGGACGTAGGCGGTCATGATTCTGCCTTCGCCGGCGCCTTTCAGCTTGGCGAAATAGACGAAATCTTCTTCCGAGATGCTTGAGGCGAGCGCCTTCATGCTCAAGACCCACCAGCCGAAGCCGACGATAACGATCGACAGCGCCGGCAGGACTGAGTTGTAGATCGCGCTGGAGATGAATTGCCAAGAGAACGGGTCGCCGCGAACGGAGAAAAACAGGGGAAATATCGGATTGATGTGGATGAACAAGATTATCAAGATGAGCGCGGTAATGTAATAGGGTATGGGGTAAACGATGATCGCGATGATCTCCAGTGAGCGTGAGGAGATCCAGCGGCTCTTGTACCCGGCGAGCAGGCCGATGGCGTTGCCCACGATCCAGGCAATGATGGTTGATGTGAGCAAGAGGCCTAGCGTCCAGGGCAGGGCGCGCCCGATCAATTCATTGACCGGCGTCGGGAACATCGACAGCGATGGGCCGAAATCGCGCGTCACGAAGGTTCGGTGCAAGAACCCGAAGTACTGATCTCCCAGCGTCCCTTCCAGTCCAAAGGCCTGCGTCAGCGTAGCGCGCATCGCCTCGACCTGGTCCGCCTCCATATAGGCGCCGCTGCTCACGATGCGGCCCAGCATCGACTCGACCGGATCGGAGGGCATGAATCGTGGCACGAAGAATACGCCCGAGATGCCGATCCATATCACCAGGATATAGGCGATTACCCGCGTAACCACGAATTTGGCGAATTGCATAAACGAGTCTCAAACGATGTGAATTAGGTCCGCCGATTAGAGCAGACCTAATCCAATTTCGCTACTTCTGCAGCCTAGCCGTCAGACTTTGGCTGGATGAAGGGCATGTGGTACTTGAACAGCGACCACCACCACCAGGGACCTTCGTAGAAGTTGTCCGCCGTGGGCAAGCCATCCCAATAGGTCGTGACGACCGGCACGAATTTCGAGGTGCCGAACATCGGCAGCCAGGGCCGCTCTACGACGAATTGCTTCTCGAACTCCGTCAGCAACGGAATGGTGTCCGGATGATCGCTCGGCAGCGGCGCGATCTGATCGAGGATGCCGCTGAGGGCGTCGCTATCGTAGCGCATGGCGTTGCCGGGCGCGGGCTGACCGATAGGCACGATATGGCGCTTGTGCCAGAAGGCGTCCAGCAGGTCCCAGCTATCGGGCAGGGCGCCGCAGCCGGGCCAGTAAGAGCCGGCGTCGAAGGTGCCGTTGTTGTAATTGCTCCAGAAGGAACCGCCGTCCATCTGCTGCACGGTGGCGTCAATGCCGAAGTCGCGCCAATTATCGGCGACGGCGAAGGCCAGACGCTGCGACTGCACTTCGAAGTTGGAGGGCGAGTTGATGGTGATCTGCCAGGCGCTGCCATCCGGTTTGTGCCAGGCGCCATTGTCCAGCGTGAAGCCCTCGGCTTGCAGCATCTCGGTGGCTTTGGCCGGATCGTGCTTCCACCAGCCGACGCCGAAGAGATCCACCAGCGCGTCTTCGTCGTCGGACAAGCCTTCGACGCCTTGCTCAGCCAGGATGGCAGCCATGTCGACAGCGTAATTGGGATCAAAAGGCTGGTAGCCGTCTTCAAAGGCGAACTCTGTCATCCAGTCACGCATGGGTTTGTGGAAAGCGTCTTGAATGGCTTGCACCGGTGGTGTGGCCAGCGGCGATACGCGCAAGATGCCGGCGAAAGTAGCCAGTCCGACGCTCTTGATATCGGTCGCCAGCGCCATCGCCCAGCGGACATTCTGGTTGTCCCAGGGCTCCTGCGTGTTGGAGAAGACGATGCCGCGCTCGCAGGGGTCATCGAAGTTGGCGTAGGGGAAGTTGGCATGCCAGGCGCGGGCATTCGGGTTGCCGTCGCGCAGGATATCCCAGGCTTCGGGCGAGATATCGGTGAAAATATCGAGCTGGTTCTGGATGCCGGCGATGATGCGGCGCTCTTCGGTGCCATAGAAGCGGAAGAGGACGTGCTCCGGTCCCGGCTCGCCGAAGATCTGGCCGACATCGGTATGCTGCCAGTCGTCGCGCTTGTCATAGAGGAACCAGTTGCCATTGGGATCAGACTCCCTCAAGGTATAGGGTCCGCTGCCGACCGGCGGATAGTTCTGGAAGGTGGCCGGGTCTTCGTTCTCCCAGATGTGCTTGGGCACCATACGGAAGTTGTCGCCCCAAATGTGCACGCCGAGGGTATAAGCCAGGCGCGGTTCCGAGCGCTTCAAGTTGAGAATGATGTTGAGCTCGTCTTCCACTTCGTAGTTGTCGATGACCTGGGACAGGAAGCCGCTATAGGGGAACTCCGGCGTGTTAATAACCATATCAATGTTGAAGGCCATATCGGCTGTCGTGATCGGTTCGCCATCGCTCCAGCGCAAGTTGTCGCGCAGCGTAACGCGGAAACTGGTGTAATCGTCATTGAGCGCCTCGGGCATCTCGGCCGCCAAAGCCGGGAATTGCTCGCCAGTGGCGGTGTTGATCTCCCACAATGTCGAGTAAATCAATTGGTGCAAGCCCGCGCTCATGTGGGTGCCCGCCTGGTACGGGTTGGTCTGTGTGGGGTTATTGATGCGACCGCCAAGCTGGTCGACAATCAGCGTCGAGGCGCGGGGTGTACCGACTTCGGTCTGCTCTTGAGCCGTGACCAGCGCGGTGGCGAAGAACATGACGGCCACCAAAACAACGATCAAGATAAGCTTCTTGTGGTGTTTCTTATGCATCAGAAATCTCCTCTGTCTCCTTTTGACAAGCTTTCAACTTAAGATCCGGTTTATCCGATAGCATTCGCCTTTCTCTCACATTCGCTTCTGTCTGATCTAGTTTGTTGCGACATCGGCTTCGGCAGCGACCAGTCGCAAAGGTAAAGTTATCACTGAAAAATGGCAGGATGTGATGGGTACACTTCCGTATACTGCTATTGTTTCGTTCAGCGATAGCGACTAGTATAACGTGGAAAAACGTTTTCGCAACTACAGTTTTTCCAATACTGCTCTTTAAGTGATTTGGAAGTTGGCGTATGGTGTGCCTTGCAAATCATGCGCTTAGTAAAGGGCCAGATCGATGTCTCGCAAAGCAGCAGTAGGCATTCGCGAAATTGCGCAAGAGGCTGGCGTATCAATCAGCACCGTTTCCAAGGTATTGAACAACAGAAGAGTCGGCGTTCGCATCGGCCGCGAGACGCGTCAACGCGTGACAGAGGTCTCCCAGCGTCTGGGCTATCAGCCTAATCCCTTTGCCTCCGCTTTGCGCTCAAATCGAACCGGGATCATTGGCGCTGTCAACCTTAATCCGGGCGGCTGGTTCATGGGTCGAATGGGTGTCGAGGTGCAGCTTGCCGCGCAGAAACGGGGCGTCGAGCTTTTTGTCGGCACCGCCACTGGCCGGTCGGAAAATGTTGAAGCTCAATTGAGCATTCTGCAGGGTCAACTTTTTGATGGCTTTCTGCTGCTCGGCGACATGCCTAATTATCAAGATGCGGCGCGCAAATTGACAAACTTGGACAAACCCTATGTATCGGTCGCGGCTGGCGTCGACGTACCGGGGCCCATGGTCCACACCGATGAAGCGCTCGGTATCAAACAGATTCTCGATTACTTGGTGAGTTTGGGGCACCGTAAAATCGCATTCATGGGAAGCTTGGCTTGGCCATTGGCGCCAGAAAGGTTTCAACTTTTCCAGGCGTATCTGAACGCTAGAGGGCTTTGCATTCCCGACGCTTATGTTTCGGCTGTGGATAACTTCCCATACCAGCCGACGGAATTCGACGCTCTGGAGCGCATGCATCAGGTAGCAATACAGCATACACAATCCTTGTTGCAGCAGCCTAATCCGCCGACAGCCATCTTCTGCGCGGCCGATGCCTTTGCCTTGGGCGCGCTTAAAGGTGTTATGCAGATGGGGTTGTCCGTGCCGCAGGATGTATCCGTAACGAGTTTTGACGGCACCGACGGCACATTTGCCTGCCAGCCCGAGCTGACCACTTTGCGGCGTCCCATTAAAAAGGTCGCTGCCGACGCAATAGACTTGCTGCTTGCCCTCATCGACTCGCCCGATGATCCGACGCTGCAGAAACGAATCTTAGTCGAGCCAGAGCTTATCGTGCGTGATTCCTGCGCGTCTGTGTAGGTAGCGCTGATACCGGTGTTTGAGCCTAGCTGATCCCGCGGCAGGCAAGGTACTAACCGCGGGAGCCAAGGAGTCGCGGCCAACCGCCCATCCTTTGGACCCGGCAAGCAGTTGGGTGCCCGCCCTGCACAAGCCATTATCGAAAAGACCAAGCCAAGAAAGCGCCTTGACCGCGGGAGTTTCGCTTTCTTCAAAATACCCCTTGACAAGAAAACTACCGCTGTGCTAACTTGTAAACGTTTACATTTGTAAACGTTTACAGTATAGCTTTGGAGGCTATTCCTATGAACAGATTCACCTCTCTACTCGTCTTGCTGTCTCTGGTCTTCGGTGTCTTCGCGGCATCGGCGCAAGACAGCGTCGAACTCACCATCGCTACGGTGAACAATCCTGACATGATTGTCATGGAGAGTTTCAGCGAAGTATTCGAAGAGGCCAACCCGGGCATCTCGCTCAACTGGGTTGTCTTGCCGGAGAACGAACTGCGCGCCACGGTCACTACCGATGTCGCGACCGGTTCCAGCACCTTTGATATCGTCACAGTTGGTATGTTTGAAGTACCGCTCTGGGCGCGCAACGGCTGGCTCGACTCGATTGACGCCCTGGCCGCCGCCAACCCCGACAGCGTGCAAATGGATTACGATTTCGACGACCTGCTGCCCGGCGTCGTCAAGGGCCTGTCTTATGAGGGCGAGTTGTACTCGCTGCCCTTCTACGGCGAATCCAGCATGTTGATGTACAACACCGCCAAATTCGAAGCGGCTGGCTTGGAGATGCCCATGCAGCCGACCTGGGATGAGGTTCGCGAATTCGCCTGCGCCCTGCATGATCCCGACAATGGCAACTACGGTATCGCCTTGCGCGGCTTGCCCGGCTGGGGCGAAGTCATGGCGCCGCTGACCACGGTGGTTAACACCTACGGCGGCCGCTGGTTCGACGAGAACTGGGAACCGCAGTTGGATAGCCCCGAGTGGAACGAAGCGGTCTCCTTCTATGTCAACCTCATCAACGATTGTGGCCAGCCCGGCGCGACCGGCACCGGCTTCACCGAAGCGCTGACGCTGATGGCTCAGGGCCAAGCCGCCATGTGGGTTGACGCCACCGTGGCCGCCGGCTTCCTGTCCAATCCCGAGCAGTCGCAGATCGTCGACAGCCTCGGCTTCGCGCCGGCGCCCGTCGGACCGGTTCCCAAGGGCAATCACTGGCTCTGGGCTTGGTCACTGGCGGTCCCCAGCACATCTGATCACGCTGCCGAGGCGCTGCAATTCATCTCCTGGGCGACCAGCAAAGACTACATCCAGTTGGTAGGCGAGACCAACGGCTGGGCGACCATCCCGCCGGGAACCCGCGTCTCGACTTACGAAAACCAGGCCTACCTGGATGCGGCGCCCTTCGCGCCTGTCGTACTCGGATTGATGGAAAGCGCCGACCCCACCGATTCCACGCGCGATCCTGTTCCCTACGTTGGCGTGCAATTTGCCGGTATCCCGGAATTCCAAGGGATCGGCACCGATGTATCACAGTTGATCGCTGAGGTGCTGGCCGGTGATGTCAGCGTGGCGGATGCCTTGGCGCAAGCCAACGACCTCACACGCGATGCAATGGAAGAAGCGGGCTACTACGAGTAGTCACGCAAAGACATAGGGTGGGTAAGGCGCTGGCTTTGCCCGCCCGCCTCCAAACTAAAATTAGACTAATGGAGTTTATGTCATGGCACAATCGATTGCGCTAAACGCCGCGCAGCAAGAAGGCGAGGCAATCTTTTCCCTGCGCCGCCTGCTGCCTCTCCCCACAATTCTTTTCATGATCATCGTGACGCAAGTCCCGCTGATCGTCACCCTGGGTTACAGCCTTGAACGCTGGAACCTGCTGCGCCCGGAACGGCGTAGATTCCTCGGCTTAGACAACTATCCAGATGTGCTTTCTAACCCTGATTTCTTCACGATCATCGCCAATACACTGATCATTACCGTATCTGTTGCTGTTGTTACGCTGGTACTGGGCATCTGCCTGGCGTTGCTGCTGAATAGAGATTTCGCTGGCAAGGGCATTGTTCGCACCATGCTGATCACGCCCTTCCTCATCATGCCAACAGTGTCTGCCGTGCTGTGGAAGAATGTCTTGTTCAATCCGGCGTTTGGCCTGCTGGCGGCGGTGGCTGCCCTGCTCGGTTTCCCAAGACCGGATATGCTGCAGGATTACCCGATGTTTTCAGTCATCGTCGTCATCGTCTGGCAATGGACGCCCTTTATGATGCTCATCTTGCTCGCGGGCTTGCAGTCGCTGGCGCATGATCAGATTGAAGCCTGCCAAATCGATGGCGGCGGACCGCTGGTCCTCTTCCGCTATATCGTCTTGCCGCATCTGCAGCGCTATATCGAGCTGGCTGTCTTGATGCAGATCTTGTTCATTCTGAGTGTCTTCGGCGTCATCTTCGTCTTGACCTCGGGTGGACCGGGCATCCAGACAACCAACCTATCCTACGGCATCTATCAAGAAGCTTTCCAGCGCTGGGACATCGGCGAAGCCAGCGCCATGGGCATCTTCGCCATCATCCTGGCCAATATCGTGGTGCTGGTCTTTGTACGCGTCCTGCGCCGCGGGCAAGCTGAGGGGGTAGCGGTATGATGACACAGAAACCCTGGGTCAATCGCAGTTTGACCGTACTGACTTACCTGATCGCCTTTGCGATGTTCTTCCCCATCCTCTGGATGGTGATGACATCCTTCAAAACCGAAGCCGACGCCTTTGCCTTCCCGCCGCAGATCATCTTTGATCCCACGCTGGCCAACTGGCACATCGCGCTCTTTGACAGCAACTTCCTTGAGCATCTGATCAACACCCTGATCATCACGGTGTTCTCAACGCTGGTAGCCTTTGCCTTCGGCATCCCGGCCGCATACGCGCTGGCATATTATCAAACCAAACGCAGCGACCTGACGCTGATGTGGCTGATCTCGACGCGCATGCTGCCACCGGTCGGCGTGATCGTGCCACTATTCGTCATCTTCCGCGATCTGGGTTTGCGTGACACGCACACGGGTATGGTCATCATCTACTCGGCCATGAACTTGCCGCTGGTCGTGTGGATGATGCGTTCCTTCTTCCTCGATGTGCCTTACGAAATCTTGGAAGCGGGCCGCATTGATGGCGTCTCGCTGCTGCAAGAATTCCGTTTCATCGTCATACCCCTGGTGCTGCCTGGTCTCTTCGCGACCGGACTACTTTGCCTGATCTTCGCCTGGAACGAGTTCTTTTTCGCCTTCAATCTCACGGTGACAAAAGCGGCGCCTGTGTCCGTGTACATCTCGTCGTTCAAAACTGCCGAAGGCCTATTCTGGGCAAAGATGTCCGCCGGCGCCACCGCATCGGTGCTGCCGGTTGTCATCGCCGGTTGGATTGCCCAGCGCCAATTGGTGCAAGGCTTGACGATGGGCGCCGTAAAATAACGAGCCAGACCGGCGCATAAAGCGCTCAAGCCTACAGGCGCCGGTCCGGAATCTATTCCTTTGGCCCAGAAGTCATATCCGCCACAAGTTATCTGAAGTGACTCTGATATGATGGGGCTGTGTACAGCCGTCTCAATGGAGGCCGGGCAAGCATGGCAAAAGCGAAACCAGCGATCGCTACCACGATGAATGATGTCGCGAGGGAAGCGGATGTTTCCGTCGCGACCGTTTCGCGGGTGATTAACGGCGCCGACGGCGTCAGCGATAAATTGACAAAGCGAGTCAATATCGCGATGGATAAACTGCACTACCACCCCAGCTCGCTAGCACGGAGCTTCAAAATCCAGCAGACGATGCTGGTTGGCGTCATTATTCCCCTGATTGACCACCCCTTCTACAGCCGTCTGGCGATGGCCATTGAGCAGAAGCTGTTTCAGAACGGTTATCGGGCGATTATTTGCAATGCGGAAGAGGACGAAGAACGCGAACGCGCCTACTTGGAAATGTTGATTCGCCAACGCGTTGACGGCGTCATCATCAACTCGTCGGTAATGCGCACAAGCTTTCTCGATGAACTCCAAGCCCTGCAAATGCCTTATGTACTCATCGACAGCGACTTGCCACAAGCCGAGTTCAGCAAAGTCTTTAGCGATAACTCTCAAGGCGGATACATCGGCATGGAGCATCTGATTCAGCAGGGTCATCGGCGTATTGGCGTGATTGGCGCGCCCGCCCATTCCGAGGTGATTCAGCGGCGGATCCGCGGCACAAATGATGCCTTGGCAGCATACAGCATTGACGCTGATCCGGCATTGCTGGTCACTGGAGACACGCAGCTATTCGATATGGGTTTTCAGTCGGCCAGGCAACTAATGGGACTTGCGCAGCCACCGACCGCGATATTCTCTTTGACCGATGTGATGGCGGTAGGTGTAATCCACGCGCTCTCCGAACTAGGCTTGTCGGTGCCGGATGATGTCTCGGTGTTGGGCTACGACAATATCCCGATTGCGAGCTATATGATCCCGCAGCTTTCCACTGTGGCGCAGCCAATCATAGAAATGGGCGAGGCCGCCGTTGAACTGCTGTTCGCGCACATGAACGATCCGGCTCAGCCAAGCAAACAGGCTGTACTCAAAACGCGACTGATCGCGCGCCAAAGCACCAAAGAATTGCCGACACCGCCACTCCGATAAAGGACCAACCATGAAAGCTGTCGTCTTCCCGCAACCGGGCAGCATCTCTGTCGAATCCGTTGACGACCCCGCGTGCGGGTCCGATGAGGTCGTAATCAGAGTAGCCAGCAGCGGCATCTGCGGCACCGACATTCACATATTCCGCAACGAATATGAATCAGAATTCCCTCTGATACCCGGTCATGAATTCGGCGGCGAGATCGTCGAAGTGGGAAAAGACGTCACGGATATGGCCATCGGCGATCGTGCAGTCGTGGACCCGAATGTGTACTGTACGCGCTGCGACTACTGTCGCAATCATCAGGCCAACCACTGCGCCAATTGGCAGGGTATTGGCATTACGCGGGGAGGCGGGTTCGCCGAGTATGTCAATGTGCCGGCAAGAGCGGCCTATACGGTGCGCGCCGATTTTAGCGATGCGCAATTGGCTTTCGTCGAGCCGCTCGCCTGTGTCATCTGGGCGCTGCGTAGAATCCAGGTCAAGCCAGCGGATCGGGTTCTCATCATCGGCTGCGGTCCCATGGGGTTGCTTCTGCTTCAGGCGCTGCTACGCAGCGCAAGTAGCTCGCGTAGACCTCGCGCAGCGCCATGGCGCTTCGCATACCGTCCTGGCCAGCAAGACTCAGTCCGAGCAGCTGCAAGCCATTGCGCCTCAGAGCTTCGATGTGATCGTCGACGCAACCGGGATTCCGGCGGTTATCGAAAAAGCCTTTGCTCATCTCAAAGCGCGTGGTCAGTTTCTACAATTCGGCGTCACCCCGATGGATGCGAAAATCTCGATCAGTCCCTACGACATCTTTCGCAACGATTGGCAAATCGTCGGTTCTTTCGCGCTCTGCTATACCACGCTGCCAGCGATCCGCTGGCTCGAAACGAACACCATTGATGTCGAACCCTTGATTAGCCACCGACTGCCGCTGAGCGACTTCGAATCCGGATTTGACAGCTTCCTCGCCGGCGACACCTTAAAAGTCCACCTCACCATTGGCGATTGACATTGTTCTCGCTCTTCATTGACCAACTCGCGCAAACTGGATTACATCCCCAAGCGTCTCAGCATCGATCTCAGCCTGGACACGATGGTCCACTGGTCGGCTCGTCCGCGGACAAACACCGGGCCGATTTTCCCAAAGGCAGTCGTGAAGGTGCTGGTGCGCTCGCCTTGGTACCAGAGCATCCATTCCTGCCACAAACACATCGCCGCTGCAGACGTCAACAGCTCGCGCTCCAGCTCGTTGGATAGCGAATCGTCCGTTATCGTCATCTGTTCACTGCCAGATGCTTCGAGCCGGGCGACATAATCGTCGGGCCGCGTCTCGGTGAAGACGCCCATGACGGCGCGGGCGGTTCTGAAAATGTGGTCTGGAATCGGTTCTGGAGACGGTGGTTCGGTTCCCGATTCCGGTGTGGCCGCTTTTTCCGGGATGTCGGGAAGTGCATCGGCTCGTGCTTCATCCTGCCCTATTTCTGCCGACGACGGCACCGATTCTGGCTCTGGTTGAGCCTCTTGCTCGCCGCCGAGTCGCTCATCCGACCTATCAGCTTCTGATTCCGCTTCCTCGACAGTTTCTTCGTCAGCGGCCTCTATCGCAGGTTCTGCCACGGTTTCAGGTTCTTGTTGGATTTCTCCTATTTGAGAATTTCCCAACACCGCAGCCACTGTCGTGTGGTCAACACCCACCTCATCAGCGATTTCTCGCGTTGTCATACCCTCGTCACGCAAGCGAACGATCTCAGCGTCGCGCTCTTGCTTCTTTTTATCGCGGTGCTCTTTTGTCCAGCGGTAGACAGAGCTGGCGCCGACACCAATACGCTCAGCGATGTCCTTCACCTTCAAGCCACGCTCGTTCAATTTCAGCCCCTGGGTCTGGCGTTGAACGCGAGTGTACTGAACCCCATGCTTCAGATTAGCCGCCCACATCTTGTCGCTGAGATCGTCGTCGCGCTGGCCCAGCCGGGGGTCCAGGTCGTCGCGGAGCACGACGTCGTCGAGAGCAATCATCTGTGGGGTGTCCATACCGCGATTGTCGCACGACGCGCCGGAAGCGGCAAACTGTCTGCGGTTGACCTAAGGGTTTATGACTAGGAGCCGGCTGAAACTTATCTTGCATATCCTGATGCAACGCTCTGAATAAAAGAAAGTATGTCTGGGCTAGGTAGAGGATCTTGCATTTCGTGACGAATATGTACTTTTATTCGAGGTACTACGTATCAGGAAATGCAATTGGTTGTGACTTACGTGGCTGCTTCGCTATCGTCGGGCTTGACCCCAATGATCAGGCTCACCAGCTCATTGAAACTGGGATTGCTCCAGATTTCGCCCGTCTCCGGATCATAGATGCCGACGTCCGCTTTTACCTTTTTGATGACAGCTGTGCGCTGGATACCGGCGTCGTCGAGCACCTTGCCCACGCTGCCTTTGCTGATCCCCAGCAGTTCTGCCCACTGCGACCGGCTGCGGTTCTTGCCGTCGGCGTCAAAGATGGCGCGCGCCTTGCCCAATTTGCCGGCAGAGGCGTGACTTTCCGGTCGGCCAAATCGGCTTTGTGGCGAGCGATGATGTCTTCGCATTGGCGCACGAGCCGCTCGTAGCGCTGTTTTTGCGCCTGAAGTAGCGGTTCCAGCGCCAATTCCAGCGCTTTTGCAGATTCTGACCCTAGTGGCGCCGCGGCGAAAACCTCGAATCCGATGATGGTATCGGGATCGCGCTGGAATTCTTCTTCGTAGACACGGAAGCGCAGGATGCGCAGCAGCCGGTCCTGGATATCGGGCACTGAGCGCAGGCGAAA
>JAGWBC010000293.1:0-1890 GCA_021296115.1 Anaerolineae bacterium
TCTCTGCGCCCTCTGTAGTTGATTTTCAGTTCAGATTCCCACCTTTTCAGCCGCTATCATTTTGATGCAATTGCCCTGGTCCCCAGCCAAGCTGCGCTTGACAGAGCGGCACATTCACGCTAGCATAGCGACAATTGAATACAAAGAAAGACTGTGAACCAGAGTAGTACGCATCAGCCTGCGGTTCAGAGAGTCGCCGAAAGCTGGGAAGGCGATACACGCAGAGATGCCGAATGGGCTGGGGAGTCGCGCAGGTGAAAGGGCAACCGATTAGCTTGCGACGGAGAGCGCACCGTTAGCAGCGCGGGATATCGACCACAGGTCTGTATCCGTTGAGCGACCCGCCCCGGCGGGTAATCAAGGTGGCACCGCGGGAACCCTTCTCGTCCTTGATCGGATGATTTGGGTTCTTTTGATTTTCCAGGGGAGCTAGGCATGCTAGGAACGATGCAAGCGGAACGAACCGATATCAAGCCTTCGCGCGCTGAAATCTATCAGCACTTTGAGCAAGGCGACCACGTCCCGGTCTATCGGACGCTGATAGCCGACCTGGAAACGCCGGTGTCGGTCTATATGAAACTGAAAGAAGCGGGGGCGCCGGCCTTTCTGCTGGAGAGCGTCGAAGGCGGCGAACAAGTCGGACGCTATTCCTTCATCGGCGTGAATCCCAAAGGACTAATTACTGTCAAGGACAATATAGCGAGCTTCGAGCGAGACGGGCAGTCCACCAAATTCGCCATTCCCGAAGGGCAAGACCCGCTGCATGTCATCAAGCGGCACTTTCAAACGGTAAACCCGGTAGCGCTGGAGGGATTGCCGCGCCTGGTAGGGGGCGCCGTTGGCTATATGTCTTATGACATCGTGCGCTACTTTGAGGAGCTGCCCGCCACCGCCAGCGACGACCTGGCTGTGCCGACAGTCGCCTTTATGCTGCCCGATACCCTGGTGATCTTCGACCATGCCATGCACCAACTGACGGTCCTGGCCAACGCGCACAATACCGGCCACGATCCCGATGCGGCCTATGACCGCGCCGTGGCCAGCATTGACGAAATGGTCGCAGCCCTGTCGCGGCCGCTGGCGCATGATGCTTACGATCAACCGAGCGGCAACCTGTCCAGCGCCCCGCTCTCCAATGTGGAGCAGGCCGTGCACGAAGACCGCGTGCGCCGCGCCAAAGAGTACATCCGCGATGGCGACGCCTTTCAGATCGTCCTCGCGCAGCGTTTCAGCCGCCAAACCGAAGCCAGCCCCTTGCAGATTTACCGCGCCCTGCGCGCCACCAATCCGTCGCCCTACATGTTTCTGCTCGAGTTCAGCGATGACTTGACGCTGGTGGGCGCTTCGCCGGAAATGCTGGTGCGCCTGGAAGACGGCATCGCCTACAATCGACCCTTGGCCGGCACCCGGCATCGCGGCGCCACTGAAAAAGAAGACCGCGCGCTGGAAAAAGAGCTGCTTAACGATCCCAAGGAGCGCGCCGAACATGTCATGCTGGTAGACTTGGGCAGGAACGATCTCGGGCGCGTCTGCGACTACGGCACGGTGCAGGTCAAGAAGATGATGTACGTCGAGCGTTACTCGCATGTCATGCACATAACCAGCCAGGTGGAGGGACTGCTGCGCCAAGGCATGGACGCCTTCGACCTGCTGCGCGCCACCTTCCCGGCCGGCACGTTGAGCGGCGCGCCCAAAGTGCGGGCCATGGAAATCATCGAAGAACTTGAAGAGACGCGGCGCGGTCCTTACGGCGGCGCGGTGGGTTATTTCAGCTTCGACGGCTCAATGGATATGTGCATTACCATCCGCACACTGCTGATGCAGAAGGGCACAATCAGCGTGCAGGCCGGCGGCGGCATCGTGGCGGATAGCGACCCCACCGCCGAATAC
>JAGWBC010000293.1:2174-5468 GCA_021296115.1 Anaerolineae bacterium
CCGCTGCTCGGCATTTGCCTGGGCCATCAAGCCATCGGCGAGGCCTACGGCGGCGTAGTCGTGCATGCGCCCGAACTGATGCACGGCAAGACCAGCATGATCTACCACGACGGCGATACCATCATGTCCGATATCCCCAATCCTTTTGAAGCGACCCGCTATCACAGCTTGATAGTGGAAGAAGAGACGCTGCCGGATTGCCTGATGGTCACAGCGCGGACGGCGACCGGGGAGATCATGGGCATACGCCATAAGGAGCATCCGGTCATCGGCGTCCAATTTCACCCGGAGAGCATTTTGACTTATCATGGAATGCAGATGCTGGGCAACTTTCTGAGCTACCAGCCGATGGAAGTTATTAAAAGCTAAAACGAGTAAAGGATTTCTGATGGATATTCAACAAGCGATTGACGCGCTGAGCCGCTACGGCCACCTGACCGTGGAGCAGGCGGAATCGGTGATGGAGCAAATCATGACCGGCGGCGCGACTCAAGCGCAGATCGGCGCCTATCTGATGGCGTTGCGCATGAAAGGCGAATCGATCGAAGAGATCACGGGCAGCGCCATCGCCATGCGCAAAGCAGCCGCCAAAGTGCCGACCAATGTCGATTCAGACTTGCTCGACCCGGTTGGCACCGGCGGCGACAAATCCGGCACCTTCAATATCAGCACAACATCAGCCTTTGTCGCTGCTGGCGCGGGCATTCCCGTGGCCAAACATGGCAACCGCGCCGCAACCAGTAAATGCGGCAGCGCCGACGTATTGGCCGAGCTGGGCCTCAACCTCGACCTCAGCCCCGAGCAAGTCGGGCGCTGCATAGACGAGATCGGCATCGGCTTTATGTTCGCCGTGAAAATGCACCCGGCCATGCGCCATGCCATCGGTCCGCGGCGCGAGCTTGGCATTCGCACCATCTTTAACATTCTCGGCCCGCTGACCAACCCGGCCGGCGCGCAGCGTATGTTCATCGGCGTCTTCGCTGCCGAAATGACCGACCTGCTGGCGCAAGCGCTCAAGGCGCTAGGCACGACCTCGGCCATGGTAGTCAACGGCTACGGCGGCCTCGACGAACTGACCGTGACCGGACCGAATCGCATCAGCTATCTGCAAGAGGACGGGCGAGCTCGGCTTCCACATGGCCAGCATCAACGACCTCAAGGGCGATGACGCCCCCGCCAACGCGGCCATCCTGCGCGCGGTACTGGATGGCAGCGACACCGGACCCAAGCGTGATATTGTGCTGCTGAATGCCGGCGCCGCGATCATGTCCGCCGGACGAACGCATTCAATCGCTGATGGCATTGTCCTGGCGCGAGACAGCCTGAATAGCGGCCAAGCGCTGCAGAAGCTGGACAGCTTAATTGAGATGAGCCAGAGTTTCGCCTCGTGAGCCAATTCTTCGTCGCCACCGATACGGTCCTCGACCGCATCCTCGACCGTAAAGTGGAGGAGCTCGCCGTCCGCCGGGCTGCCCTGCCCGAAGCCGAGATGCGCGCGCGCGCCGCTGATGCGCCCTTCGCCGCCCGCGATATGCTCGCTGCGTTGCAAGGCGAATACGTCAGCCTGATTGCCGAAGTTAAACGCGCCTCGCCCAGCAAGGGCTTGCTCGCCCAGGATTTCGCGCCGGTGCTGACCGCGGCCACTTACGCGCATAACGGCGCATCCGCCATATCGGTGCTGACGGACGAAGACTTCTTCCAGGGCAGCCTCGACTACTTGAGGGCGATTCGGCGGGCAGTCGATGTGCCGCTTTTGCGCAAGGACTTCGTCATCGATGCCTACCAGGTCTACGAAGGCCGAGCGGCCGGCGCGGACGCAATCTTGCTCATCGTGGCGGCGCTCTCCGACACGCAGTTGGCTGACCTCTACGCGCTGACCGTCGAACTCGGCATGACGGCTCTGGTCGAAGTCCACCATGAATGGGAAATGGAGCGGGCGCTGCGCCTAAACGCCGACTTGATCGGCATCAACAACCGTGACCTGAAGACCTTTCATGTCGATCTGGCCACCACCGGCCGTTTGACCGGCATGGTGGAAGGCGATGCGGTCTTGGTGGCGGAGAGCGGCATACACACACCCGCTGACGCGCGCGCTATGGGGCGTCTCGGCGCGCAGGCGATTCTCGTCGGCGAATCACTTATGAAGGCGGCCGACACTGTCGCGCTCACCCGAGCCTTAAGCCGCCAACCGCGAGTCGGCCATGACTAAAATAAAAGTCTGCGGCATTCGTAAGGCCGACAACGCGCTGATGGTCGCTCGCGCCGGCGTCGACATGATCGGGCTGAACTTCTATCCCAAGACGCCGCGCTATATCGAACCTGCTGCTGCGCGAAAACTCGTCAGCCGGCTGCGGGGGGATCTAGGCGCCGCTTGTCCCATCATCGTTGGCGTCTTCGTAAACGCTAGCGCAACTGAAATACGCGCAATCGCCGCTGAAGTCGGCTTGGACTACGCGCAGCTCAACGGCGACGAATCGGCGGAGTTCCTTGGCGCGCTGCCGGGGCTGGCTTTCAAGGCGATTCGGCCGGCCGATGAACGCGCCGCTAGCGCCGAAGTCGCCGCCCTGGCCTGCGCCTTTCTTGACGACAAAGACGCGCCGTCGCTTCTGCTGGACGCCTTTAATCCCAAGCTCTATGGCGGCACCGGCGAGACGACCAGTGTGAGCATCGCCCAGGCAGTAAGTGAGACGGCGCCGCGCCTGATGCTGGCCGGCGGCTTGAAGCCCGAAAATGTGGCCCAGCGCCTGCAAACGATCAAGCCCTGGGGCGTGGACGTGGCCAGCGGCGTCGAAGCCGGCACGCCGGGCATCAAGGACGAAGCCAAGGTGCGCGCCTTTATCGATGCAGTGCGGTCGGCCGACGCGTGAACGAGCACTTCGATATCTATGACGAAGCGCTAACTCACATCGGCGTGAAGCCGCGTGAGGCCGTGCACCGCGATGGCGACTGGCATCAGGTTTTCCATTGCTGGGTGATTGGGCGCGACCCCGATGGCGCCGCCTACGTCGTGCTGCAGAAGCGCGCCTTGGATCGTGACTACGCCGGCAAGATTGATATCAGCGCGGCGGGACATCTCGAGGCGGGTGAAAGCGTGTGTGACGGCGTGCGCGAGATCCAAGAAGAACTCGGCCTGCGAGTCGCGTTTGAAGACTTAATTCCGCTGGGTATCCGCCTGGGCGCGACGAAAATTGGCGACTTCATCGACTGCCAGTTCAGTCATGTCTACTTCTACGAGTGCAACCAGCCCCTGGAGACCTACCATTATCAATCCGAAGAAATCCTGGGCTTGGTCAA
>JAGWBC010000055.1:0-922 GCA_021296115.1 Anaerolineae bacterium
CAAGGCGTGGCCGCGGAAATGCTGGAGAAAATCCTCAAGCGCACACAGCATGTTGAGATCGTGATGCTGGATTGCGATGCGAATCTGGCCGGCTTCTACGGCAAATTCGGCTTCAAGCAGAAAGGCGGCGCGTCGATGGAGCTGCGCAACAAGCGCTAGCGACTAACATCAAGCGGGCCCGGAGAATGCTCGCATATCACGGGGGAGTGGTAAAATTCATGGAAACAGGATGTATCCCAGATCCTATACTGGGGGATTCGCCACAGTCGGCCGCAAGTCGCGACTTTGTTCACACAATATGAGATCCAATGCTGTGTGCGTACGGGCGAGCCGGTGACTCGCCCCTACATATATCATCAAAGGCAGAATTATTCGCGGAACTACGGAGCCTACTGGACACCATGAGCGAATTGCGCTTCAACCCCAATCTCAGCGCCTTCACGCGGCAAGACAGCAGCCCTTCGGCGGAAGACCGCTTGCAGACGGAGCAGCAGGCGCCCGCGCATCGCCTGCAGAACAATGAGAATCCGCTGGGTCCGTCGCCGCGGGCCGTGGAAGCCATTCGCGCGGTTGCGCCGACGCTGGCCGTTTACCCCAGCTACTCGGACATTGAACTGCGGCGCGCCATCGCGGATGTGCTGGGGCGCGGGCTCAGGCCCGATCATATTTTCACCGGCTGCAGCGGCTTCGAAGCGCTGGAGCTGATCACCCGCGCCACCCTCGCCCCCGGCGATGAGGTCATCCTGTCGTCGCCGACCTTCACCGGGGCCTACCGGAAAGTCAGCGAGCCGCTGGGCGCTGTGGTCATTGATGTGCCGCTCGAGCCGCGGACTTTTCGCTATCGCCCGCAGGCGGTGCTGGACGCGATAAGCGAGCGCACCAAGCTGGTCTTGCTCTGCAATCCCAATAATCCCACAGGCAC
>JAGWBC010000055.1:1076-12666 GCA_021296115.1 Anaerolineae bacterium
GCGGGCCTGCGCCTGGGCTACGGCATCGCCCGGCCCGATATCGCCAATGCTATCGCCGGTTTGCAGCGCGGCTTCCACCAGAACAAGCTGGCGCTGGCGGCCGGCATCGCCGCCTGTCGCGATCAAGCGCACGTCACGCGGGTCGTCGACTGCTTGCGGGAGGAGGCGCGCTGGGTCTGTCAGCAATTCGACCGGCTGGACATCCACTACTGGAAGCCGGCGGCCAATTTCATCCTCTTCGAAACTCGTATCCCGGCTGACGAACTGCAGGCGCAATTGCAGCGGCGCGGCTTGCTGCTGCGCGGGCAGACGCGCAACGGCCTGCCCCAGGCCATGCGGCTCAGCCTGGGGACGCGAGAAGCCAACCAGGCTTTCGTCACGGCGCTGGAAGACATCCTCGGCGCCAGTCCCGGCTGACACCGGCAAGCAAACCAGTCATTGCCCTTGCCCCGCCCCTATGATAGAGTACGCTGCGGCATCGGGCGCAATTGAGCGCCTTGCCAAATCCCACACATCGGGACTCGCGGTGGGTGTTGTCCGCGCAGGCGGATTGTCACCGGAGGCTGAACGATGTGCGAGTTAAAAACACCGACTATCCAAGGAGATTTGTAATGCCATCAGCAGTACGTATGCGGACTTTGCTCGAAACCGGCGTGCACTTCGGGCACCGCACCAACAAGTGGAATCCCAAGATGGACGAGTTCATCTTCACGCAGCGCAACGGGATTCACATCATTGACCTGCAAATTACGCTGAAGAATCTGAACAGCTTCCACGACATGATCGCCAATTTGGTCTCGGGCGGCGGCTCGACGCTATTCGTAGGCACCAAGCGGCAGGCGCAGGAAATCGTCCAGCGCGAAGCCGGCCGCTGCGGCATGCCCTATGTCAATTATCGCTGGCTGGGCGGGACGCTGACCAACTGGAAGACCATCCGCAGCCGCATCGATACCTTGAAGCAGTTGGAGCAGCGCCGCGACGCCGGCGAATTTGACCGCCTGACCAAGAAGGAAGGGCTGGTTCTGGAGCGCAAGATTGCCAAGCTGCAGCTGCGCCTGGGCGGCATCCGCGAGATGCAGCGCACGCCTGACCTGCTCATCGTTGTGGATGCCGAGCGGGAGTATACCGCCGTCAAAGAAGCTAATATCCTGAAAATTCCGGTTTTGGCGCTGGTCGATACCAACGCCAATCCCGACATGGTCGACCACATTCTGCCCGCCAATGACGACGCCATGCGCTCCATCCGCCTGCTGATCGGCGCGCTGGCCGATGCCGTGCTTGAGGGGCATAACTTGCGGCAGTCGGCCGGCGATGACGAAGAGGAAGAGCAATTCTTCCCCGACGCCTACGACGAAGAAATGGCGGACGAGGACTTGCTGGGCGAATCCACCCTGGCGAAACTGCGCGAGGCCAAGCTTTTCGCCGACGAAGAAGCGGCAAGCGGCGAAGCGACCACAAGCACTACCGAATCCACAGCAACAGCGGCAGCGGCCGAATAAGCCCGGGCTGAACACGACGGAGACAAGACGAGAAATGGCAGTTACTGCAAAAGAGGTAAAAGCACTGCGAGACAAGACCGGCGCCGGTCCGCTCGATTGCAAGAAGGCGCTGGAACAGCACAATGGCGACTTGGACGCGGCGGCCGAATTTCTGCGCGAAAAGGCGCTGAAAGACGGCATCAAGCTGCAAGGCAAGGGCCGCAGCGCCAACGAAGGCATAATCGGCAGCTACGTTCACTTTGACCAGCGCTTGGCGGTCATCGTCGAGGTCAATTGCGAGACCGACTTCGTGGCGGCGACCGATCAATTCAAGTCCTTCGCCAAGGACATCGCCATGCACATCGCCAATATGAATCCGCAGGTCGTCAAGCGCGAAGATGTGCCGGAAGCGCAGGTGGCCGCGGAAAGCCAATTGCAGATGGAGCGCGCGTTGCAAGAAGGCAAACCCGAACACATCGCCGAGAAGATCGTGGCCGGGCGCCTCAACAAGTGGTACGAAGAGATCGTCTTGATGGAGCAAGCCTTCATCAAAGACGATGACAAGACCATCACGCAGTATCTGCAGGAGACGGTGGCCGAGGTGGGCGAGACCATCAACATCGGCCGCTTCCAGCGCTTCAAAGTCGGCGGCGAGAATTAGCCCCTGGGTTGGCAAGCCTTGACGCTGCGCTGCCTCAGGTTTATGGATGAGATAGCGAGGGATTGGTCGCTGACCGATCCCTTTTTTATTAAGCGAGGCGATGAATCCTAGCGATAGCGACTGGCGAATCCGCCGGCATATTTATGAGGCCCTGGCAGCAAGCGGGCGAGCGCCTGACGCGCGCGAAATCGCCCAGCGCTTTGCCATTTCGCGGCCCGAGGCGCGGCAAGCGCTGCGGCGGCTGCACGAGGCGCATGCGCTGGTATTGCAGCCCGGCGGCGAGGCGGTACTGATGGCGCATCCGTTCTCGGCCGTCGCGACCGATTACCGCGTGCTTGTCGACGGCGTGGCCCTCTACGCCAACTGCGCCTGGGATTCGCTGGGCATTCCCGCCATGCTGGCCCGCGACGCAGCGATCGCAGCGCGCCACCCGCTGACCGGAGACATAATGCGTTATGCCGTCGAGTCCGGGCGCCTGCGCAGCGAAAGCGACCGCGACTTGCTTGTGCATTTCGCCCATCCTTTTCGTCAGTGGTATGACGATATTGTAGAAACGTGAGCGGGAATTCTGCTCTTCCGGTCGGAAGAAGAAATCGCCGAATGGCGCCGAATCCAGGGGCGCGAAAGCGGCAGAATGTTACCATTGGTGAAGGTCTGGACGCTGGCGCAGCGCTGGTACCATGACAGGATGTCAGTCGCATTCCGCGGCAGCAGCGCCGAGCGCGCCCAAGGCATATTTCGCTCGTTGGACTTGACAGACGATTTTTGGCTTTTACCATCGGGATGAACGACATGATACGCGACTTATCGACGACAACTTTGGAAAAAGGAGCGACCATGAGCTTGAGTGGCGAGCTGCCCTATCAACGCGTCCTGTTGAAGCTGAGCGGCGAAGCGCTGGCTGGCGACAGCGGCGCTGGAATCGACCCGGAAGAGGCGGCTTATATCGCCCAGCGCGTACGCGAAGTCTACGATCTCGGTGTGCAAATCGCCATCGTCATCGGCGCCGGCAACTTGTGGCGCGGCGAACCGGCGGCCAAGCTGGGCATGGACCGCAGCACCGCCGACCACATGGGCATGATCGCCACGGTGATGAACGGCCTGGCGCTGCAAGACGCTATTGAGCGCCTGGGCATCGGCACGCGCGTACAGACGGCGGTGGAGATGAACTCCATTGCCGAGCCCTATATTCGCCTGCGCGCCATCCGCCACATGGAAAAGGGACGCGTGGTCATCCTCACCGGCGGCATCGGCAGCCCCTATTTCACCACTGACTCGGCCGCCGCCTTGCGCGCCAGCGAGATTCACGCCGATGTCATCGTCAAAGCCACCAAAGTTGACGGCGTCTATTCCGCCGACCCCATGCGCAATCCTGAGGCGCGCCGCTACAGCAGACTGGACTATCAGCAGGTGCTCGATCAGCAATTGCGCGTGATGGATACTACGGCCTTCACGCTCTGCCAGGAAAACGCCATGCCCATCGTCGTGCTTGATTTCTGGAATCCGCAAGATTTGGTCAAAGCGCTTTCGGGCGATGCCTCGGTCGGCACGCTCATTTCTGGCTAAAAGGGTACCGAGAAAAGTTCGAGCCAACTCGCAACCCTTGCCAAGCTTGGGCAATCGCTTCAAACTCAATCTACGTCAAATGTCACATTAATGTGGAATTGTAGGGGCGACAGTGTGTGTCGCCCATGAAAACGTGCGCATATATGCGGGCGATTCACAGAATCGCCCCTACATCGCCTCCTATTATTGTTGCACTGGTAGCGAATGAAGGCGGAAACCATTCCCCACGCGCTATCATCACTTTGAAGCGATTGCCTGCCATCCGCGCGGGTTAGGCAGCCACAGCCGCAAGTGTTACACTGAATTAGCGACCAACTGTAGGCACAGTGCCTGAGAGACCAGCATGGGCAAGAAGATCGCCGTCTTTTCCATGACACCGCTATTCCCCGAGTTGGCCTTGGGGGGCGCGCAGAAACAGCTCAAAAAGGTCGCGCTGCATCTGGGTGAGCTGGGCCATCAAGTCACTATCCTGTGTACGCAGCGGCGCGACGCCAAAACGCCCTTCAAATGGCACGAAAATGCAGACATCCTGCCCGTTCTGCGCTTCAAACAGCCCTACCCCGAACCCTATTTCACGCCGCTCTATCATATCGCCAACGCCATGCGCAGGGTCGGCGCCGCCATCGCCGAGGCGGATGTTCACTACAGCCACGACGGCGGGCTGATATTCCCCTACGTCTATCAAGACAAACCGACTGTGATTTCCCTGCGCAGCATCTTGTTCGCCGAAACCTTGCAGAGCGCCCTGCTCTTCCAGGGCGATGAATGGATTTTGCCGTCGGAGCATACGCGCGCGTCGTATGAGGCGGTCGTGGGGCAATTCGCGCCGGCAGTCGGCGAGCGCATGCGTGCCATCCACAACGGATTCGATTGGCAGCATTTCCGCTACACCAAGCCAGCGGAGATTTTCGGCGTCATCACGCCTGAAGTCGCCGATCACCCGGTCTTGCTCTTTCCTCACCGGCCGGATAGCGCCAAGGGCATCGACGAGGTGATTCAAGTGGCGGCCCTGCTGGCGCGCGACTACGGCTGGGATGATCTGCGCGTTCTGGCGCCGCGTTGGCTGGATGCCGAAAGCGAACCCGGCCAGCGCGACTACTACCAAGGGCTGCGGCGCAAAATCAGCCAAGCCGATTTGGGCGATGCTTTCGTCTTCCACGACTGGATCAACGACAAGCTGATCGCCGAGTATTACAGCCTGGCGGATGTCACGCTCTGCATCGGCAGTTATGTGGAGACCTTCGGCAATACGCCCTTTGAGTCGCTGGGCTGTGGCACGCCCCCGATAGTTTCGCGGGTGGGGCCCTACCGCGACTTGCTACCGGATGAACACATCGCTCGCGTTGACTACGGTGACATTGAAGCGACCGCGGCGCTCGCGCACGAGATCCTGAGCGATGGCCGCCGCACATCACCGGCCACCTTGCGCTACCTGCAATCTGAATTTTCGCAGAAGGCCATGGTCGCGGCTTATGCCGATGTCATCCTAGGCGCCAGAAAAAAGCCGCCGCTGCATTACCGCATGCCGCAGCTATCGGACGATACGCGCTATCGGCTGGCGCCCTGGTGTTATATCGCGCCGGAGCGGGGCATTTTCCACGACTTCCGCGGCGACTTCCAGGCGGACGCCGACTTGATCCGCGCGGCGCAGCAGAAGCCAGCGGGTTTCAGCGGCCGCTCGATCGACGCTCAGCAGCTGCGATTCTGGCTGGACGAGGGCTACGTCACTCCGCTGGTCGGGCAGTAGGCTCGACGATCGCATCCAGGGCATCCAGATTTAGCTCGATGTCGGCCTGCTCGACCTGTTCCTCAAGCCAGAGCTGGAAGATATTCTCGGCGATGTTGGGCAGGCGACCCGCTTCAATCGGCCGTTCGGCCCGACCAACCACTTGCAGAATGTGATAACCCAGCCGGGTAGAGATCGGCCCGCCGAATTCGCCTAGACGTTGCGAGAAAGCCGCCTCGCCCAATGACGGGTCCAGCAGTTCGCCGCGGACGAACCAGCCCAGGTCGCCGCCGAAGGCTTTGGTCGACACATCGAGCGACAGCCGCGACGCCAGGGCGGCAAAGCTCTCGCCATCAGCGAGGCGCTCCAGCGCCCGCTCGGCTTCGCTTTCTCGCGCGACCAGGATATGCCGGGCGCGAATATGCTGCACCTCGTCCTGCAAATGCGAGGTGACAATGGCGCGAACCGCGTTACGGACAAATTGCAGCCGCATGGCCGCCCGAAACTCCGCGTCCGTGTAGAAATTTTCGCTCAGCCACTCCCGCCAGCGCCGCGCGCCCAGGTTGTTCTTGTAGCCGGCGATTTGGGCAGCCACGGCGTCATCGTCAACTTCAAGTTCGCTCGCCGCCGCGAATTGCAGAATCAGCTCGGATTCGATCAAGTAGCGCAGCACGTCAACGGCCAATGCGCCATGATCGGCTGCTGTAGAAAATGACGCCACGCGCCGGAATTCGGCATAGAAATGCTCCCGATCGATCAGGACGCCGTTGACGCTGGCCATCGCCTCGCCGAGTTCGACTTCGGTTGCGGCGCTGTCCGCTGCCTGGGCGTAGACGAGACCCCATGCCAGCAACAGGGAGAGCAAAACACAGGTTTTAGCGGCGCGCCTTATCAGCGAATCGAGCATGGCAGCTCCTCTTGGGTACGTTGCGAGTTGTGGTCATTATGCGCCCGGCGCATTTATCGGGCAAGTCGGCATCCAGCCAGCTGACGGCGCAACACCTCGGGGCATTCGCCTGAAACTACATTTGCCACCAAGTACACCGAGTAATCTAGAGGGCGCAGAGGAAAAGCCCTTTATTGTGGAGACCACAACCCAAGTCATTACATCCAGGACCATTTCAAGCAAGAAGCCCATTTTTCTGTTGATTGCATATGTGATGAGCCATTTTAAGCAATTTCATTGTGACCTTTGTGTCTTTGTGTCTTTGTGATGAAAAAAAACCGAAGCGTCTTAGCGGCGCAACATCCGCCCCGCCAATGCGTACCCGGATTTGAGCGTGTTATACTCAAACTGGAACGATCCGGCGAGGCGGAGCGAATATGGCGGTGATCACCGAGTTAATTGATGCCGGTCTGCAATTGAAGCAGCAGGGCAATCTGCGCGGCGCCATCGAGCATTTTCGGCAGTTGCAAGCCACCTACCCCGGCAACGCGCGCATCCTCTTTGAGCTGGCGGGCGCCTGGCGCGCTTTCGATGTGCCGGAACAAGCGCTGCCGCTCTATCGCGAATTGCTGGCGCTGCCCAAGGGTCAGGGCTTGGCGCCTAAAGATATGCCGCGTCTCTATACGCACTTGGGCGCGACCCTGCTGGCTTTGGGCGAAAATGACGATGCCCGCGAGACCATCGAGACCGGCTTGCGCCTGCACCCCAGCTACCGCCCTTTGCGCGCCTGGCGCATCCTCGGCTTGCGGCGCGGCGGCGAGCACGAATTGGCGCTGCTGGACGCGCTTGAGCTGATGTTGGAGTCCTTGGCGCCCTCGCGCTGGGACATATTCGAGGACGACATCGTCGCGGCGGTCAAGCAGATGCGCGCTGACCTGTCGGCCGATGAGGCATTGACGCCGGCGGCAAGGGCCGACGAATCACCTGCGCCCAAGGCTGCAGAGCGCGATTCGCGCCAGGCTAAGGAAGCCACGAGCCCAGCCATTGGGGCCGAAACTCAGCCCATAGAGGTCACCGGCGAGGCCGAGGCGCCAGACGAAGTAGAGGTCTCCGTGAATGTGGTGAAGCCGGCCGCGAAACAAAAGAAACGCGCCAAGCGCCCCAGCCGCAAAAAGACGCCGCAGTTGGGCCAAAAAGCCGTGCGCATCGACATCGTGGAAAGCGGGGCCGAGGGCAGCGCGCCCAAGCAACCAACCGACGACCAAGATCCGCCGGCGGAGAGCGGCTCGCTCAAGATCCCGCTCGATCCTGACTAGGTTCGCCTGTCCCTTCTTTGAGCGCGATACGACCGTCGCGCAGGCGCCAGACTGCCGTCGCGATTCGGTCGATGAACCAGCGGTCATGCGTCGCCGCCAGAATCGCGCCGGGGAAGTCAAGCAGCGCGCGCTCCAGCGCCTCCAGGCTCATCAAATCCAAATGGTTGGTTGGCTCATCCAGCAGCAGCAGATTGGCGCGGCTGTGTATCAAGCAGGCGATGCCCAGTTTGCGCCGCTGCCCCAGGCTCAGTTCTCCCACGGCTTTGTCCGCCAAGTGGGCGTCGCGGAAGAGACCGCAGCGGTGCAGCAGCGTCAAGAGTTGGTCGGCGCTGTCGTGCTTTATGGCGCTTAAGACATCCACGATGTTCTGGTCATCGGGGAAGTTCTCTCCCGTTTGGTCGAGGTAGCCGAGCTTCGCGCCGGGCATCACTTTGACGCCGCCGCTAGTGGGACCCAGCTCGCCAGTGATCAAGCGCAGCAGGGTCGTCTTTCCCGCGCCGTTGGGCGCGACCAGCGCGACGCGCTCGCCCTTGCGCAGCGTTGCGTCGGCGTCGATTATCAGCTGCCGATCGCCGAAGCGCATCCCGACCGATTGCAGCTGCACGGGCGCCATGCTGGTCAGCGGCAGCGGATCAAAATCGTACTCGATATGCCAGACGTGGCGCGGATTATCCAGCCGGTTAGTCTCGAGCGCCTCCAGTTGCTGCCGGGCCGAGCGCAGGGCTTTGCTGACGGTGCGCGCCACTTGCTGCCGCGCGGCGAACTTGATGGCTTTGTCGTTATCGCCGGGGCGTTTGGCTTTGCGATGACCATGCGCCTCTTTTTTCATCTGCATACGCAGCGCCTTCATGAGGTTGACCTGGCTGTGATAGGCGTCGACATCCTGCTGATACTGCGCGTCCCGCTGCGCGCGATAGTCATCATAATTGCCGTACCAGGTCCTGAGGCCGCGCGTCACCGCCGACAAGTCGAGTATCTTGGTGGCCACGCGATTGATGAAGTGGCGATCGTGGGTGATCATCAGCAGGGCATGGGGATAGCCTTGCAGGTAGTCCTCCAGCCAAGCCAGCCCGGAGAAGTCCAAATGATTGGTTGGCTCATCCAGGATCAGCAGATCGGGTTCCTGCAGCAGCAGCGCCGCCAAGCCGACCCGCGTTTTCTCGCCGCCGCTGAGCGACATGACCGACCGCGCCAGGTCGATATGCCCCAAGCCCAGCCCGGCGAAAATCCGCTCGCGCCGCGTCTCCAGCGTATAACCGCCGCGCAGCTCGAACCGCGTTTGCAGCCCCCCGTACTCCTCCAGCGCCGCAGTGAGATCGCCGCCATGCGTCAGCCGCTCTTCCAACGCGACCAGGCGGCGGCGCAGCCCGCTCAGCTCGCCCAAGCTGTCGCTGATGAATCGCCCCACGCTGATCGACCGCGCCATCTGCGCTTCCTGCGGCAGATAACCCAGGACCGTGCCCGGCGCGACGCGAACTTCGCCCTGCTCGCCAGTTTCACGGCCCAGGATCAAACGCGCCAGAGTCGATTTGCCGACGCCATTTTCGCCGACCAGCACGGCGCGATCGCCCCTTTTCAGATTCAAGTTGACCGCGTCGAGTATCAGCTTGGCGCCGTAAAACTTCTGCAGGCCGCTGACGCTCAAGACCTGTGACGACATTTGCGCTCCAGTAGATTGCGGCCGGGGGCATCATTCTGCTTGCCAATCCGCAGGCATTCAACCTACAGTTCAGGCGCGGCATTTCGTAAAATACGGCGACGGCGAGGCTTATCAGCCAGCGAGGCACAACAATGCCGGCCATTCTGGCTCACGGCGCCTTGGGACCATTTGACGAAATCATCTTCATCGGCATCGCCGTCATTTTTCTGGGCATGATGGGCCTCAGCTGGCTGCGCAGTCAGGCGCTGGAAGACGAAGAGCTTGAAAGCGGCGAGCCGGCAACCGCGACCGATGCCGAACACTTTGAACTGGAATAGGAGCGCTTGATGAGACTGGAACATATCGCCTTCAACGTAGCGGATTCGGCGGCTGTAGCGGCTTGGTATGCCGAGAATCTTGACATGCGCATCGTGCGCGCCTTTGACGAACCGTCCTATATTCACTTCCTGGCGGATAGCGCCGGCAGGAGCCTGATCGAGATTTACAGCAATCCGCTGGGCTCGGTCATTGATTACAGCGAGCACCACGCGGTGACCTTTCACCTGGCCTTCGCCGTGGACGACATGGACGCGGCTCGCGAGCGCCTGACGGCCGCCGGCGCGACGCTGGACGGCGACATCGACAACCGCGCCAATGGCGACCGGCTGGCCTTCCTGCGCGATCCCTGGGGCACGGCCATCCAACTGGTGCAGCGCGTCCAACCGATGATCGACTGACGGCGGCATGAGCCTGAAGATCAACTTCGACCTGCGCGTGCAAGGCGAAGAATTGCCCGACGCCTTCCTTGATTCCTACGAACTGGAGCTGATGTTCGATAATACACGCCGGTCGCTGGGCGCGGCGCTGCAGCGCAAATTCAGCGCTGTAGTCTGCGCCGAGCATGCTCAAGCGCCCAGCTTTACCATCAGCGGCGTCTACAACAATGAAAGCGAAGACATGGAAATCCACTACCACGTGGATACCTGCTGCCAGTACTTTCTGCTGCGCGTTATGCAGATCCTCAACCAGCGCGCCTAAGAGGCTTGTCCGATACTCAAAAGTCTCTTGGATCGAGTCCGGCGCGGCAGGTAGGACGGACGCCGCGCATATAACGATTTTCGACGCTTTTGCCACCGAGTACACAGAGTAACTATGAGGGCACAGAGGGGAATTTAGGGAAACATGGCGGTTGGTCGAGTAATGGCCGAGCCGCAGTTGTGCCGAATCTTTCTTTGATTATGCGTGATTCCAGTTCTCAGTAGTTCCAAGTAAGTAATGAGAATGCCGAAATCGCCGCTTTTCTACCCCATCCCCGGCCCGCTCTCGCCATCTCTATGGCGAGCATCCCGAATCATCCGGGAAGGGTGGCTCGCTGTTGTGCATGGATGATCCAGCGCAATTCGCATTTCTTAGTTGGTTCTACTTCTGTGTCTTCGCTGGTAAGGGCGTCGAAAGCGCGCCATATCCGGAAAGCCGGCTTGGTAGAAACAGTACAGTGAAAGCCTTAAAGGGAGCGACATCAAATGCGAGTATTGCTGCAGCGAGTGAGCGCAGGCAAAGTCACGGTTGACGGGAGGGTCACGGGCGAGATCGCCGCGGGCTTCGTCGCACTGGTCGGCGTCACCCATTCCGACAGCGCAGCCGACGCCGAGAAACTGGCGCAGAAGACGGCCAATCTGCGCGTCTTCAGCGACGCGGCGGGCAAGATGAACTTGTCGCTGCTGGATATCGGCGGGGGCGCGCTGGTTGTCTCACAATTTACGCTCTACGCCGATGCCCGCAAAGGCCGGCGTCCCAGTTATATCAACGCCGCTCAGCCGGAACTCGCCGAGCCGCTGGTGCAAGTCTTAGCTGATTGCTTGTCGCAGGCGGGCGTAAAACAAGTGGAACAGGGTGTCTTCGGCGCTATGATGCAGGTGCAAATCCACAACGACGGCCCCGTCACCATCATGCTGGACAGCGATCAGCTTTAGCCAAAATAGTTCAATAAAAAAGGCGACCTGTCTGAGGTCGCCCTTGATTTGTCTTTGTTGACTTTGCCGAGCTAGTTTACTCGTCATCTTCCTCGCGCAGGGGCAGCACATTGGGCCAGACCGAAGCGTGATGCTCGTAGGCGTCAATGCCGATGCGGTCCGCTTCCGGATCTACGTGCAGCACTTCCATGCTGTTCAAAACGCGGAACATGATGAAGCTGGTGACGGTAACCCAGATAGCGATGACGACGACGCCTACGACTTGCGAGCCCAGTGTACTCAGGGTGCCGCCATCCAGCAGGCTGGGAGCCCCCAGCGCTTGCGAACCCACGATGCCGATCATCA
>JAGWBC010000055.1:12887-24710 GCA_021296115.1 Anaerolineae bacterium
AGCGCGCCCGCCGCCGCCGCCAGCGTGGTATTGACCGCAACCAGGCCCATGGCGTTGACATCACCCGCGCCCAGGGTCGAGCCGACATTAAAACCGTACCAGCCGAACCACAGAATAAAGGTACCGAGTGAGGCCAGCGCCAGGTTCGATGCAGCCGGCGGCCGACCGAATACTCGTCCAGCGCGCGGGCCCAGCACATACGCGCCCGTTAGCGCCACGATACCGCCTGTCATGTGCACAATAGTTGAACCGGCGAAATCGATGAAGCCCTGATCGGCTATCCAGCCGCCGCCCCAGGTCCAGAAAACGACCACCGGATAGATGATCGCGCCCAAGATGGCGCTGTAGATCAGCTTGCCGACGAAGTTCGTCCGTTCCGCCATACCACCGGTGGCGATGGTCGCGGCGGCGCCGGCAAAGGCAAATTGGAAGAAGAAGCCGACCAGGATTGCGCCATCGCCGGGGCTGCTGCCATCAACACCGCCCAGCATTAAGGGCATGTTGAGCGGCGTTAAGCTGCCTCCTTCCATGCCGGCGTCGAAGGTGCCGTAGGCGATGCCATAGCCGACGATGAAGAAGACAATGCCGGTGACACAGGCATCCATGAAGTTTTCGGCGAGCGAGTTAACCACCCCCGTCTCGCGGATCATGCCGCCTTCCAGCATAGCGAAACCGGCCTGCATGAAGAAGACCAGGAAGCCGGCTAGCAGTATCCAGGTTTGGTCGAGGTTGTACTGAACGTCAGCAGCAGTGATCTCATCGGTCATCATCTCTTCGGCCGCGGCGTCTTCCGCCGGGGGATCGTCTTGTGCAATTGTGCCAAAGCCGAAGCTGTAGAGGATCACCAGACCCAAAAATATGGAAATAAGCCGATACGCAAAGGTGCGCTTATTGCCGTTTCCCAATTTGCGTTTGTTCATTTTGTACCCCCACCTGGACATCAGACGCCTTCTTTCAGCACTGGTCTAATCATATCTTAATCTGTGTCGGGGTCAAAATCGCAATAGTATCCCAATTCCATGCACTTGATTTGGTAGTTTTTCACAAAGCTGGGGCAAAGGCGCCATGCCGCAGGGCGAAACCAGGATCTTGGCCAGCGCGTCCGCAAATGAACAGTTGGAGGAAATTGGCATCGCGCAAGCGCCGATTCAGCCCAGCGCTTCGTGCTTGATCGCCTTCAGCCGCTTCATCACATCATTTGCGCCGCGCCCGAAGTAGTCGTAGAGGGTCTTGTACTCTTGGAAGAGTTTGTCGTAGACCGCCTGGTTGCCCGGAATTGGCCGGACGACGCCGTCTTTCAGCTTGCCCATCTTCTCCGCCGCCGCCTGAATATCACTGTAGATGTCGGCGGCCACGGCCGCGTGCATGGCCGCGCCCAGCGCCGGCGCCTGCGCCGAGCCCGATAACTTGAAGGGGCGCCCGGTGACATCGGCGAAGATTTGACAGAGCAGCGCATTCTTCTCGGGCAGTCCGCCCGCCGCCACCAGCTCATTCACGGCGATGCCTTGGGCGTCGAAGGCGTCGATGATTTCGCGCGTGCCATAGGCGGTAGACTCGATGAGGGCGCGGTAAATATCGGGCGCGCGGGTGGCCAGGTTCATGCCCAGCATCATGCCGGTCAAGTCGACATCCACCAGTGTGCTGCGGTTGCCGTTCCACCAGTCCAGCGCGATCAAGCCATGCTGACCCGCCTGCTGCTTGGCCGCTTCGCGCTCGAGGTATTCGTGCAGACCAAGGCCGGCGCTTGCAGCCGCTTGATGATACTCGGGCGGCACGCCGTGATCGACGAACCAGGCGAAAATATCGCCGACCGCGCTCTGCCCGGCTTCGTAGCCAAAGAGCCCGGGGATGACGCCGCCCATCACCACGCCGCACATGCCATCCACCTCGCCCAGCTGCGTCGATGACAAGATGTGACAGCAGGAGGTGCCCATGACCATAACCATGACGCCGGGGTCGGTCGCCTTGACGGCCGGCGCGGTGACATGCGCGTCCACGTTGGCGACGGCGACGGCGATGCCCGCGGGCAAGCCCATCAACTCGGCCATCCGCGGACTGAGCTCGCCCGCTTTCGAACCTAGCTCGGCAAACTCTCGCCCTACTTTCTCGTCGACGACATTCTCAAAGACTGGGTCCAGAGCGCGAAAATAATCGCGGCTGGGGAAGTCTCCGTCTTGCACCATAGCCTTGTAGCCGGCGGTACAAGTATTGCGCGTCTCAACACCGGTCAGCTGCCAAATCACCCAATCAGCCGCCTCGACAAAGCGGTCGATTTGGGCGTAAATATCGGGACGCTCCTGCAAGATCTGCAGCAACTTGCTGAAGAACCACTCGGAGGAAATCTTGCCGCCGTAACGCGGAAGCCAGCGCTCGCCCAATTGCCGCGCCGTCTCGTTGATCTGGTCGGCTTGGCGCTGCGCCGCGTGGTGTTTCCACAGCTTGATATAGGCATGCGGCTCGTCCCGCAACTCATCAAGGAAGCAGAGTGGGGTTCCGTCCCTTGTAGTCGGCATGGGCGAGCTGGCCGTGAAGTCGATGCCGATCCCTTTGACATCGGCCGCGTCCACGCCGCTCTGTCGCAGCACAACCGGCGCCGTATGCGCCAATACGTCGATGTAATCCTGCGGATGCTGCAGCGCCCAATCCGGCGGCAGATTGTGGCCCGAGGGCAGCTGACTGTCCATCACGCCGTGCGGATAATCAAAGACGGACTCGGCTACTTCGGCGCCGTCGCGCGTATCGACCAATACCGCCCGCCCGGACAAAGTGCCGAAGTCAAGACCAATCGTATACATAGCCAGTCCTCGCTAGTTGCAAGAGCGGATCCCCTTAGGCGCGTATTGTCCCGCAAGCGCGCGTATATGGCAAATCACAACCCGGCACAGGGCATAGTCTTATCGGGCGTTTTCGGCTAGGATGAGTATTGAAGCGCAGCTCAAAGGAGACGGTGATGAGCCCGGCAGCCAGCCTTGAAAACAAATCATCCCAAGCCCGCGCATTCCCGCCAGGTCCCACTGAGATGGGCGAAGGCGTCTGGCAGAATTACTTGTTTTACCGTCGGTTCTTCAAAGACCCGCTGAGCTACGTCACCAGGTGGATGGAAACCTATGGCGACGTCGGGCACTTAATGATCGGCGCTACTCACAATTATTCGGTCGCTAATCCGGATGTCATTCACGAGCTCTTCCTGCGCCAATCGAAACGTTTTTTCAAGGGCCCGGCATATACCAGCAAGAAGACCGGCTTGGCCCGTTTCATGGGCGAAGGACTGGTAACGAGCAACGGCGACTTTTGGAAGCGGCAGCGTCGTCTGGTAGCGCCGGCTTTTCATGCTGTCCGCGTCCATGCCTATGCCGATACCATGGTCGAATATACGCTGAAGCGGCTCGAGGGCTGGAGTGATGGCGCGGTCCTCGATGTCGATCAAGAGATGATGCAGCTCACGCTTACGATCGTCGCGCGGACACTATTCGACGCCGATGCCTCGAGCACTGTCAATCAGGTCAAAAAGGCTGTCGCAGTCGTACAAAAAGCCAACAACACAGCCAGCATCCTGCCCTACTGGATCCCAACCCCGCTGCGGGCGCGGTCCTGGCTTGCCAACAACGCCCTGAACAAAATCGTCTACGGCTTCATTAATGACCGGCGGCTAACCGGTGACGACCGCGGCGACCTCCTGTCGATGCTGCTGTTGGCGGAAGATGACGATGGCGAGCGCATGACGGACCTGCAAGCGCGCGACGAAGCGGTGACGCTTTTCCTGGCCGGGCATGAAACCACCGCCAATACCCTCAATTGGACTTGGTGGCTCTTGGCCCAGCACCCCGAGGTCGAAGCCAAGCTGCACGCCGAGCTGGATTCGGCGCTGGGAGGGCGCCCGCCCAAGCTCGAAGATCTGCGCCGCCTGCCCTATACCGACATCGTCATCAAGGAGGCCCTGCGGCTCATGCCGGCCGTCTGGTCCGTCAGCCGCACCGCCGCGGAAGACACCGAAGTCTGCGGCTATCCTATGCCCAAGGGCACGACAGCCCAAGTTATGATCTATCTGCTTCATCGCCATCCCGATCACTGGAAGCAAGCGCAGGATTTCTTGCCCGAGCGCTGGCTGGACCCCGAGATCGAGAACTTGCACAAGTACGCCTACCTGCCCTTCGCCGGCGGTCCGCGGGTATGCATCGGCAACAGCTTCGCCATCATGGAAGCCAATCTGCTGCTGGCGACGATTGCGCAGCGCTATCAACTCCGCCTGATCGACGGTGTCGAGATTAAGCCGGCCGCCTTGATCACCATGTTCCCGCGCGATGGCCTGCCCATGCGCCTGGAAAAACGCGCATTGAAGCCCGCGCCTCAACCTGAACCGATGGCAGCAGCCGCCATAGCCCTGAACTGAAAGGAGCGCCATGCCATGCCCCCAACGACCAGAGACAGCAGCATTCAACTGATCATAAATATCTTGCGCGACGCTGGCGAGCCCATATCGAATCAACGCTTCGACGACGAAGTAAGGCGCATTCTCGGCGACAGCTACAAGCAATCGCAGCATATCCGCATTAGCAATTTGCGCACCGCCCTCCGAAGCGTGGGCGTCGTGTCGCATCCAAGGCGGGGCCTCTGGGGCTTGATGCCTGGCGCCGAAGAGCGGATCGCCGACTTGGAGGGCGTCAACATTTGGGCGGAACACATCCGACTCCGCGACGCCAAGCGAAGCGAGGAAGCCGCCGAGCCGCAGGACAGCGCTAGCATGCTGGAACTGACCCGCAAACTGGTAGAAACTTGGGGACCGCCCGGCTACGAGCATCGCATCCGCGATATTATCCGCGACGAAGTGGCGGATTTGGCCGACGACATCAGCGTGGACGGCCTGGGCAATCTCATCTGCCGCGTGGGCAGCGGCGGGCCCAAAGTGCTGATGGCCGCCCACATGGACGAGATCGGCTTGATGGCCAATTACCAGGAACCCGAGAGCGGCTACCTGCGCTTCACCAACCTCGGCGGCTTGATGACCAACACCCTCAACGGCAACCGCGTGCAATTCGAAGACGGGACGGTCGGCGTGATCGCCGTGCAGAATGGCGGCGGCAAGGCCCTGGGCGACTTCTTCATTGATGTCCAGGAAGGAAGCGGCGGCAATGCCACGCCGGTGGGGCAGCCGGCCGGCTTCATGCGCGAGATGCAAGTGCGCGGGGGGCGCATCATCGCCAAGTCGCTGGATGATCGCATCGGCTGCGTGGTCGCCATCGAGACCATGCGCCGGCTGGGGCGTCAGACGCCCAACGAGCTCTACTTCGCCTTCACGGTGCAGGAAGAAGTCGGCTTGCGCGGGGCAAAAACCGCGGCCCAGGGCGTGAAACCGGATATCGGCATCGCCATTGACGTCACCGGCAGCGGCGACCAGATCCGCGGGCGCAAGATGCTGGTCAAGCTGGGCGGCGGCGCGGCCATCAAAGTCCACGATCCCGGCTTGATTGTGCCGCTGGCCATTAAGAACTGGATGATCGAGCGCTGCGAGGCCGATGGCATTCCTTATCAGCTGGAGTTGCTGGCGGGCGGCACTACTGACGCGTCGGCTATCCAAATGGCTGACGCCGGCGTGCCCAGCGGCTGCATCTCCATACCCACGCGCTACTTGCATACCACCAGCGAAACGGTCGATATCGGCGATGTAGAGGCTTGTATCGACTTGCTCACCGGCTTGCTGGCTAACGACATCAAGATTTGAGCAGCGCTGATGAAAGCCGTCTTATGCCACGCCTTCGGCTCGCCGGATGACTTGAGTGTCGAAGAGATCGCCAGCCCGCCTGTACCCGCTGGCGCGGTCAAGATTCGCGTACGCGCTTGCGGCGTCAACTTTCCCGATGTCTTGCTGATCCAGGGGCTGTACCAACTGAAGCCGCCCTTCCCTTTCAGCCCGGGCCTGGAAGTCGCCGGCGATGTCATTGCAGTCGGCGAGGGCGTCTCACAGCCAAGCATCGGCGACCGCGTCAGCGCCACCATGATGTACGGCGGATTCGCCGAGGAAGCAGTCGTTCCGGCCGCTATGGCCTTGCCCCTGCCCCCCGAAATGAGTTACCAGCATGGCGCCGGATTTCCGCTGGTCTATGGCACGGCCCACGTCGGCTTGGCCCACCGCGCGCAGTTGCAAGTCGGCGAGACGCTGCTGGTATTAGGCGCGGCCGGTGGCGTGGGACTGGCGGCGGTTGAGCTGGGCAAGCTGATTGGCGCGCGTGTCATCGCCGCTGCCAGTACGCCGGAGAAGTTGGCGTTGGCCCGGACCTACGGGGCCGATGACTTGATCGACTATACAGTCGAAAATCTGCGCGACCGCGTCAAAGCCTTGACCGACGGTAATGGCGCGGATGTAATCTTCGACCCGGTCGGCGGCGACCTTTTCGATCAGGCCCTGCGGCGCATCGCCTGGGAGGGCCGCTACCTTGTCATCGGTTTCGCCAGCGGGCGCATCCCGGCCCTGCCCGCTAATATCGCCCTGCTGAAGAATGCTTCGCTGGTCGGGCTGTTCTGGGGCGCCTACATGCAGCATAATCCCGCCGTCATCCGCGACTCCTTCAGGCAGCTTTTTGCTTGGTACGCCGCGGGCCAGCTCAAGCCGCATATCCACAAGACCTATCCGCTGGACGAAGCGCCCGCCGCCCTGCGCGAGCTGATTGAGCGCCGCGCTATGGGCAAAGTTCTGCTGACAGTCTGAGGCTCAGCGACCAGCTGCCATCTAAGCCCGCGAAAATCTGTTCTAAGCTGAATCGCCCGAATCCGGCATTTATGCTATGCTGACGCTTGTGGCCTGTGGACAGCGCGTCGTTGTGGCGCCGCCGGGCCGGAGGATGAGCGGGGTAAGCGCATGTCCTGGCGAGAGCCCGAATACATCGACGATGACGAATTCTTCGATCCCGAAGGCAGGTCCAATGTCTTGGGCGGCAGCGGCTCAAGAGGCGCAAACGATGACTATAACGAGCCGCCACAAGACAGCGGACGCAAACGCAAGCGCGGCAAGAAAGAAACGCGGCCCATGCCGATCAAAGCGCGCAATCCGGCGCCATCGGTGGCCAGCAGTGAAGAGCGGCGCGCGCGCCTGGCCGGCAAACATCTGCCCGGCAAGTCCCGCCAGGAAAGCCCCCCGCCCGCCGACAAAGACGAAAAACGCGGAGCTCGCTTCAGCGGCTTGCGCGCTCGTTTTTCGCGCGGCGCGGGCAAAGACGAATCGCGGACAAAGCAAGAAGACGGCAAGACTGCGCGCATCGGCGCGGCTGCCGGCGGAATCGGCCGACGGCTGCGGGGACGCTTCCGCTCCAACAAAGCAAGTGATGCGAATCCGACCAGTGAAGCGAGCGGCGGGCGCTTTGGCGCTAGTCGCGACACAACCCGCCCGGCCGAGCGCAGCGGTGGCGCCGCGACCGGGCGCGCTGCCAGCAGCAAAACCCCCAGGATCGAATCAAGCGACTGGCTGGACCTGGACCGCAAGCTAGACCTGATCGGCGTTGCTTTGGTTTTCGGCGCCATCGTCTTTGTCTTGAGCGCGCTGTCGCCGGAGCAGGCCGCAATCGGGGGCCTGCGCCGCATCGTCGGCCAGTTGCTCGGATGGGGCGTCGTCGCCCTGCCGCTGGCTATGTTCAGCATCGGCATGTGGCTGATCGTGCGCCACTTCGGCGAGCAGGCGCCCGTCATCGACCCCATCCGCCTGATCGGAGCTGCGCTGGCTTTCCTGGGCGCGCTAGTTGCTTTTCAGTACATAGACAGCCTGGGCTACCCCTCGGCCTGCGGGCTGGGCTGCATGGAGCGGCTGATTGAGCAGTCTTATCTCAGCGGCGAAGGCGGCGGCCTTGTAGGCGGCTGGCTCTACAGCGTCCTGGTCAGCAACCTGACCGAAATCGGCGGCTTTGTCGTCGTCCTGATGGTCATGACTTTCGCCGCGATGATGATCACCCGCTCGAGCATGGCGGAGATGGCGGTGGTAAGCATCAGCCTGAGCCGCAGCTTGCGCACCCGTCTCAGCCAGTATGCAGTTGCGCGGAGGGCGGCGCGCCTGCAAGCGCAGCAGCAGCCCGCATTGGGCGCGGAAGACAGCCACGTGCGCGTCTCCAAGCCGCAGCCGGCGCAATTGACCGCCTCGCCGGCTTCACCCTCTAGCGGGGGGCGCGCCTTGCCCGAACCCAGCGCCGAGACGATGCCGATACCGGTGCGACTGCGCGAATTTTTCGGGCGCCGCGGGGGAGCTGATGTGCCGCTGGACAGGCCTTTGGAAGCCGCTGCCGAGACCTCCGAAGCGGGCTCGCCGGGCATGGTGCAGCGCATCTTTAAGCGCAACCGCGACAAAAGCGCTCGACATAGCGATGCGCCGGCTGCCGAGAGCAAAGCCGGTCCCGTCGCGGCCCTGGAACGCTTCCTCAATCTGGGAGATGATCTGCCGGCGGCGCCAGTGGCCGAGCCCGTCATCAAGCGCGAGAGGCCCAGACCCAGCCGGCGCGCGCTGAATCCGGACTGGCGGACGCAGACTGCCCCGCCGTCGCCGGTGAGAGAAATCGAACCGGATGCCGCTGAGCCGCCTGTGCCTCCGGTTGTGGCTCCCGCCGACGAAAGGCCAATTACATTTGACGACGCGCGTCATGCGCCGGTCGCCGATGCTCAAGCTGGCGACGGAGCGCTGGCCGCTGATGAAAACGATGTTGCCGATCTTGTACCGGAAGACAGCCAAGAGGCGCAGGCGCCTGAGCCCGCTGCGGAGAAGCCCAAGCGCAGGGCGGAAGCAGCTGCCCGGCCGCGCATCGAGTGGGACGAGCCGGATTACCGTGAGCTGCTAAGCAACGGCACAGCCAGCGAACTGGACCAGGCGCCGCTGCAGCTGCAGGCGCAAATCATCGAGGAGACGCTGGCCGCTTTTGGCGCGCCGGGGCGCGTGGTCGAAATCAACTCGGGTCCTGTCATCACGCAGTACGGCGTCGAGCCGGCTTATTTGACCGCCAAGACCGGCAAGCGCAACCGCGTCAAGGTCGGCGCCATCGCCAAGCTGGACAAAGACTTGCAGCTGGCTTTGGGCGCGCGTTCGCTGCGCATGGAAGCGCCCGTGCCGGGCAAGGGCTACGTCGGCATCGAAGTGCCCAATCCGGCGGCGGCGCGCGTCGGCTTGCGCGATGTCATGGACTCCGAAGCCTACCAGATGATCGAATCGCCGCTGGCCATCGCCCTGGGCATGTCGGTCGATGGCAAACCCATCGCCGCCGACTTGACGCAGATGCCGCATATGCTGATTGCCGGCGCCACCGGCTCGGGCAAGTCTGTCTGCGTCAACGCCATCATCAACAGCATCCTGGTCAACAACTCGCCCGAAAGCGTGCGCTTCATAATGGTTGATCCCAAGCGGGTTGAGCTGACCGGCTACAACGGCCTGCCGCATCTGGTGGCGCCGGTAGTGGTCGAGCTGGAGCGGATCATCGGCGTGCTGCGCTGGGTGACGACCGAGATGGACGAGCGCTACAAGAAATTCAGCCGCGCCGGCGCGCGCAATATCATCGACTACAACAGCATCCTCGATCCCGACCTGCCCGCCATGCCCTACATTGTGGTGGTCATCGACGAGCTGGCCGACCTGATGATGATGGCGCCGGACGACACCGAGCGCGCCATCGCCCGCATCGCCGCCCTGGCGCGCGCCACCGGCATCCACTTAATCCTCGCCACGCAGCGCCCCTCGGTCGATGTGGTCACCGGGCTGATCAAAGCCAATTGCCCGGCCCGCATCGCCTTCGCCGTGGCCGGCAGCGTCGACAGCCGCGTCATCATAGATCAGCCGGGCGCGGAACGCCTGCTGGGCAAGGGCGACATGCTCTATCTCTCGGGCGATGCGCCGGCCCCGCAGCGCGTTCAGGGCGTGCACGTCTCCAACGAAGAGATCAACCGCATCGGGCGCTACTGGAAGCTGCAGAGCGCGGGCGTCGAAGGTATCAAGCCGATCCCGCTGCCGCCCAAGCAAGAGCCGAGCAGCCCGCCGCGTGGCAGTGAGACCGGTCAGCCGGCGCCGGGCAGCCAGTCCGCCTTCTGGGATATGCCTGCGAAAGCGGGCAAGACGGGCAACCCTAATCCCGATGAAGACGAGCTCTATCAGACGGCGGTCGATATGGTGCGGCGGCTGGAGAAAGCCTCGATCTCGCTGCTGCAGCGGCGCTTGCGCATCGGCTACACGCGGGCCGCGCGCTTGGTCGACATGATGGAAGAGCGCGGCGTTGTCGGCCCACCCAAAGAAGGCAGCTCCAAACCCCGCGACGTGCTGCCGTCGTAGCGGCGTCCGATCCCAGCTTCCGCCCAAGGTCTACCTCACCCCCCGGCCCCCTCTCCGAATCATCAGAGAGGGGGAGCGCGTTCACCGAACATGAGATATTTTCCCCAAACGCGCTAACTTTGCAGCACCGTCTTCTTATCTCATCGTCGAATCACGCTTCCCTATTGTTAGGGGAAATGCCGCGGCCGGAGTTTATCGAAACTTGTCCGCTCCGCAACAATACAATGGGAGAAACCGTCCTCGCGTTGAATTAACTTGGGATTTCTGGTTATACAAGGGACTAAGGTATTGAGTACGCACAGTGCTGGCTCCTCTTCCCTGATTCATCGGATGCCCGCCATAGAGATGGCGGGAAGGGGTCGGGGGATGGGGTAAAACAGGCGGCATTTACGTCAAAAATCCCGGGCGCGCGCTTCGCCTCACCCGTAAACACCCTACTTCACATCATCCCGCCTTGCGCTACAATACGCCGCGGAGAGAAAGGACCTGCACATGAAATACAGCGCCATCCCCGGCGTGGACAAAAGGGTCGCGCGGCTGCTTCAAGGCACAGTCATGCTGACCGCCGACAAACGCGATGACAATTTCCGCTTGCTGGACGCTTGCTTTGAGAATGGCTTCACCGCTTTCGACAACGCGCACAGTTATGGGCACGGCGTCACGGAGACCGAGCTGGGCGCCTGGATCGCCGATCGCGGCCTGCGCGACCAAGTGGTCATCTTGACCAAGTGCGCCCACCCGGAAAACGGCATCCCCGACCGCGTGCGCCCGGAATACATCCGCAGCGATTTGGCGGAATCGCTCGAGCGCTTGCAGACCGACTATGTCGAGCTCTTCCTGCTGCACCGCGACAGCCGCGACTATCCCGTCGGCGAGATCGTCGATGTGCTGAATGAATTCAAAGACGCGGGCCAGATCGGCGCATTCGGCGGGTCCAACTGGCTGGGCGATCGCGTCAAAGCCGCCAACGATTACGCCGCCGCCAATGGCAAAACGCCCTTCACCGTCAGCAGCCCGCAATTCAGCGTGGCCGAGATGATCGAGCCGCCCTGGGACGGCTGCATCAGCGTCAGCGGCCAGCAGGGCGAAGCCGACCGCGCTTACTACGACGAAAACGAGATTTCGCTTTTCACCTGGTCCAGCCTGGCCGGCGGCTTCATGACCGGCAAGTTCACGCGCGACAACCTGGACAGCTTCGACAGATACTGGGACACCAACCCCATTGGCGCCTACGCCTACGAGAGCAATTTCCAGCGCTTGGATCGCGTCCTGGACTTGGCGGCGGACAAAGGCGTCTCGCCGGCGCAAATCTGGGTTGCTTACTTGCTGAGCAGCAACCCGCGCTACCACGCCATCGTCGCCAACTGGAATCCCGACGAAGCCGCCATCAACGCCGCCGCCGCCGACATCGAACTCAGCGCGGACGAAATCGCCTGGCTGGAAATGAAGACCGAGGAGAAACCGGCATGAGCGACAAAGTCAAGTGGGGCTTTATCGGGCTGGGCAGCATCGCCCGCCGCTTCGGCAGCTGTTTCCCC
>JAGWBC010000294.1 GCA_021296115.1 Anaerolineae bacterium
ACTCGCTAGAAAAGCTCCCCTTCCCTAGCTCGCTGGGGCAAGGGGCCGGGGGATGGGGTAAGAAAAGAGGCATTCCACGCTCTCATTACTTACTTGCATTTACTTCTGTGGTAAGGTTTTGCATGACTTGCTTGCGCTTACTAAAATATCAATTCAGCGCGCTTAATGTAACCCTGTCCAACATCACACCGGGGGATGCGCCATGAACATCCAAGGCACAATCGCCAAGATGACCACCGCGGAAAAAGTCGGCCAGATGTTCATGCTGGCATTCGCCAGCGACCAGCTCGACGAAGCCCGCACCCTCATGGGCGAGCACCTGGTGGGCGGCGCCTATATCGCCGATGAAAACGTCCCGACTGCCGCCGCCGCGCTGGCGCTCTGCAACAGGCTGCAATCCTTCGCCGCCGGCACGCGCCTGGGCATCCCGCTGCTGCTGGGCGCCGATCAAGAGGGGACCTGGTCGGTCATGACCGCCGAGAGCGCCATGGGCCCGGGCAATATGGCCCTGGGCGCGACCGGAGACCCCGACAGCGCCTACCGCATGTACCGCGTCATCGCCCGCGAAACCAGCGCCGTCGGCTTGAATGTCGTGCTAGGGCCGGCCGCCGACTGCAACTCCAACCCGCATAACTCCATCATCGAGATGCGCTCCTTCGGCGAGAAGCCCGAGCTGGTGGCCGCCATGACCGCCGCCGCCGTCCGCGGCCTGCAAGACAATGGCAGCATCGCAACGCTGAAGCACTTCCCCGGCCACGGCGATACCAGGCTGGACAGCCACCGCGGCTTGCCCACCGTCGACAGAACGCGCGAAGCACTCAGGCGCATCGACCTGCACCCCTTCGCCGCGGGCATCAAAGCCGGCGCCCGCATCGTCATGACCTCGCATATCATCTTCAGCGCGCTCGACCCCGACCGCCCGGCCACGCTCTCGCCTATCATCCTCGGCGATCTGCTGCGCGGCGAGCTGGGCTTTGATGGCTTGGTCGTCTCCGACAGCATGAATATGCGCTCCATGAAGCGCAACTACGACCCTGCCGACGCGGCCATTGACGGTTTCAAGGCCGGCGTCGACCTGATGATGCTGGCCGAGGAGCATTACGACCATGACGCCAGCCAATACCTCGCCAACCAGCGCGCCCTCATCCGCGCCGTGATCCAGGCGGTCGACGAGGGCCGCATCAGCCGCGAGCGCGTCGATGACGCCGTAACGCGCGTTCTGCGCCTCAAGCGCGAGGCCGGCTGGAGTACCGAGCCACTGCCCGACCGCACGGGGCAGGTGGGCGGCGCCGAGCATCGCGCCATTGAGCTGGATGTGGCTCGCCGCGCAATGAGCATCGTAAGGGACAATCACGGGCTGATACCGGTCGATCCCGCCGCACCGATCACGCTGGTGAATACCACCGAGCGCAGCGCCTATGCCGTGCTGACGCAGACGCGCGGCATCGGGCCCAACCAAGCCACGCCGGCTTTTGACGTCTTCGCGGATTCACTGCGCGCCCGATGCCAACAACTGCGTCTGATCGCGGCCGAAGACTTCTCCCTGAGGGATCTGCCCGACGCCGGCGCCATCATCGCCGTCACCGAGAATTACACCTTGCCGGGCATGGACTTCGAGGGGGCGCGGCAAGCCGAGATCGTTCGCGCTCTACACGCTGCCGCCGGCGAGCGTCTGATCGTGGTCGGCCTGCGCGATCCTTACGAGCTGGCGCGTTTCCCCGATATCGACAGCTACCTCTGCGCCTTCAGCTTCCGCCCCTGCGCCGCCCAAGCCGCGGCCGACGCGCTGCTGGGCAAGTTCAAAGCGAGCGGCCGTTCGCCCGTTAGCGTGCCGGGCACGGAGCTGGAGGCTTAGCCGCTCCCCTGCCACAAATGTATGGCTTGATTGGTATTGCAAAGACCACAGAAAACCAATCGTAGCGTAACTGTTTTCCTACGATTTAGCGGGTCAATACCTGCAGAAAGTATCAAAAAACCATCAAATTCGCAGAAGTTAGCTCCCCCTCCCTGACTCGTCGGGGAGGGGGCCGGGGGGTGGGGGGGTTGTAGTGGTCCTGATATGTTGGACACGAAAATGCAGAAACTCAGGGAAGACATTTGTTCCATGCCGCCTCGACTTCTGCCGGTGTTTGGAAGTCTAA
>JAGWBC010000295.1 GCA_021296115.1 Anaerolineae bacterium
TCAGTCCAGCTCCAGGAGTTTGAGAGAATCGCGATAGATGATGGCTTCCAGCTTGTCTCGGGGGACGGGCGCTCGGGGCGCCGGGCGGGATTGCTGATACGCCGCTCGGGCATGCGCGTCAACGATCATGAGCGCCCCCGCGCTAGACCGCCTCTAACTCCGCCAAGCGATGGTACTGGCTCATATACAGTTGATGATAGAAGCCGCCCAGCGCCAGCAGCTCGTCATGCGTGCCCCGCTCGATGATGCGATGATCGTTGATCACCAGCACCTGGTCGGCATTGCGGATGGTGCTGAGCCGGTGGGCGATGACGAAGGCCGTCCGCCCTTCCAGTAAGCGCAGCAGCGCCTCCTGAATATGGATCTCGGTGCGCGTGTCGACGCTGCTGGTCGCCTCATCGAGAATCAGAATGCGCGGATCGGCCAGGATAGCCCGCGCGATGGCCAGCAACTGCCGCTGACCCTGGCTGAAGTTATGCCCCTTCTCCGAGACTTGGGTCTGGTAGCCGCGCGGCAGCAGGTGGATGAAGTCATCGGCATTGGCCAGCTTGGCCGCCTCGATCACCTCGTCGTCGCTAGCGTCCAGCCGCCCGTAACGGATGTTCTCCATGACCGTGCCACTGAAGAGAAAGGTGTCTTGCAGGACGATGCCCAGCTGCTCGCGGATGGAATCTTGCATCACGCCGCGGATGTCAGCCCCGTCGATGCGGATGCTGCCCCCGCTGACATCGTAGAAGCGGCTCAGCAAGCTGATGATGGTGGTCTTGCCGGCGCCGGTCGGCCCCACCAGCGCGACCGTCTGCCCCGGCGCCACATCCAGGTTGATAGCTTCCAACACAGGCTTGCCCGGCTCATAGGCGAAGTGGACGTCTTCAAAGGCGACGGCGCCGCGAATGTCCCGCAGCGGCAGGGCGTGGGGCGCGTCGGTGACTGTGGGCGGGGCGTCCAACACGGCGAAGATACGCTCGGCCCCGGCCAGCGCCGACTGCAGCTGATTGTAGACCATGGCGATGCCGCGCATGGGCCGGAAGAAATTCATGATATAGACCACAAAGGTAGCGATCACGCCGACGGTGACGATATCTTGCAGCGCCAGCCAGCCGCCCAGCAGCGATGTCGCCGCTACGGTCAGGATCATCATGGTGGTGAACATGGGTCCCAGCGCCGCCGTGATGAATACCGCGCGGATGGCCGACTTGCGATAAGCCGAGCTGGCGTCCTGGAAGAGCTCGATCGCCGCGTCTTCTTGCGCGTAAGCCTGCACGGCGCGGATGCCGGTGATATTTTCCTCCATGACCGCGTTCATCCAGCCCAGATTCTTCTGCATGCCGCGGAAGGACTTGCGCGTCCGCTCGGTGATCTGCGAGGTGATCCAGAGCATGATCGGCAGAATGATCAAAGTACCCACCGCCAGCGGCAGATTCAGCAGCAGCATCGCCACCATGATGCCGCCCAGCGACAAGATATTGGTGGTGAATTGTATCAAGCCGTTGGAGAGGATTTGATTGATGGTCTCGCTGTCGTTGGAGATGCGGCTCATCAAGTCGCCGGTGCGGTGTCGGTCGTGATAATCCATCGACAGCGCTTGGAAATGCCGAAAGAGCGCCGAGCGGATATCGGCCACGAAGTACTGGCCGATGCGGATCATGATGATGCCGTGAACCGCCGTGAAAATCCCCTGCAGCAGGTAGACGCCCAGCATCACCAGCGAGATCGACAGCAAGCCCTCCAAGTCATGGTGAACGACGTACTGGTCGATGGCGCGCCCCAGCAGCGCCGGGCCGATCAAGCCGAAGAGCGTCGCAACCACCACCAACACAGCAACCAGCATGAGCCGGCCGTGATAGGGCTTGAGATAATCCGCCAGCCGCCGCAGCGTGCCACGCCGATCCTTGGCTTTCTCGCCGGTCGGCCGCCCGCCGCCCATAACGCGCCCGCGCTGCGAGGATCCGCGCTGATTGGTCATTGCGCGCTCCATGTTGTAGTTGCTTGTGAGACTTTTGCCACAGAGTACACAGAGTTTTTTCGAGTACACAGAGGGGTCATTTTATATGTCATAGAGAGGCTATCCCAACATTGCGGGTTTGCCACACTTATGCCACCGAGTAGACAGAGTTTTTTCGAGGA
>JAGWBC010000056.1:0-764 GCA_021296115.1 Anaerolineae bacterium
TAGATCTCGATGGGATGTTGTCCGATTTCGGTGTGGAATGCCGCGCGGGCGCCTTCGCTGCGGCCGATCCAGTTGGTCTGCATGATCTTGATTGACTCGGGCCAATCCATGCCCTCAAAGTCCAGCAGCTCATCGGCGTATTTGGTGATGGCGAAGAACCACTGCTCCATCATCTTTTGCACCACCGGCTGACCGGTGCGCTCGTCTTTGCCGTCGATGACCTGCTCGTTCGCCAGCACGGTCTGCAGCGACTCTGACCAGTTGACCAGCGCCGAGCCGCGATAAGCGACCTCATGCTCATAGAAGCGTTTGAAGAACCACTCCGACCACTTGTAGTATTCAGGCGTGCAGGAGATGGCTTCGCGCTCCCAATCGAACATGGCGCCCATGCTGCGCAGCTGCTCGCGCATGCGCTCAATATTGGCGTAGGTCCACTTCCAGGGATGGATATTGCGCGAGATCGCCGCTTGCTCGGCGGGCAGGCCGAAGGCGTCGAATCCCATCGGGAAGAGGACGTTGTAACCGCGCATGCGCATCCAGCGGGCGCGCGCATCGGAGGGCGTCATGGCGAACCAGTGGCCGATATGCAAATCGCCCGAGGGATAAGGCAGCATGGTGAGGGCGTAGTGCTTGGGCTTGTCCCAATCCACTTTGGATCGGTAAAGCTCGGTCGCCTCCCATTTACGCTGCCATTTCACTTCTATCTCATGGGGCTGATAAGTTTCTGACATCGTGCTTAGGTCCTCCGTACATTAAGTTTGATA
>JAGWBC010000056.1:1053-3608 GCA_021296115.1 Anaerolineae bacterium
CAGCTTATGCAGCAGCTCGTCATTGTAGCCGGTGGCTTGCAGCGCGGCGATCAGATTGGGCAGTTTGGAGACGTCGCCGACCGCATCGGGCACGCGCGCGCCGTCGTAATCCGAACCCAGACCCACACGCGTCTCGCCCAGCCGCTCGACCAGGTAGTCCAAGTGGCGCACCATCACATCGAGCGGGCGATCGCTGTCCCAGGCGCCGTCTTCGTTGAGGAAGCCGGTGGCGAAGTTCAGCCCAACCATGCCGTCGGAGGCTTTGATGGCGTCCAGCTGCTTGTCTGTTAGGTTGCGCGAGATCTGGCAGAGCGCGTGCACGTTGGAATGGGTGGCGACCAGGGGCGCATCGCTAAGCGCGGCGACATCCCAGAAACCGGCTTCGTTCATATGCGAGAGGTCGATCATGATGCCGAGCTCGTTGCAGCGTTTGACCAGGCGTACCCCGGCGTCGGTCAAACCAGGGCCGATATCGGGCGTAGACGGGAAGGCGATCGGCACGCCGTGCGCGAAGATCGTCGGACGGCTCCAGACGATGCCCAGCGAGCGCATGCCCGCCTGATAATAGACTTCCAGCGCGTTCAGGTCTTCGTCTATGGCTTCCGCCCCTTCGAAGTGCAAGATGGCGGCGAAGATGCCCGCATCGATACAGGACTGCAATTCGTCGGCCCTGCGGACTACTTTGACTTGCCCGTCCGAGGCCGCTTGCAGCTTGAATAGATCCGCCATCTGACGCAGGACGACGCCCTGTGAATAGACAAATTCGACCGCCGGCGGCGCATAGGGTTTGCTAGTGTCGGGCATGCTGTCCGGCGCGATGCGACTATCGGGGTTGGGCACATAGACGGCGCAGAATCCGCCGGCAAAGCCGCCACGCCGCGCGCGCGCCAGGTCAATATGCCCGCTGTCCATCTCGCCCAGAAAGTCGCTGTAATGCACTTCATTTCGATAAAAGCGCAGCAAAGTATCGTTGTGTCCGTCAAATATCTTGAACTCGGGCACGGTCGCCCTCCCATCGCAAATGCCTCTGTATAGCGCTAGATGATGTCAGCTATCGAGCGGAGTTGCAACTGCGGAAGCTACAATAGGCGAGCATGAATAGAAAAGCGCAGTCCTCTTGACCGCGCCCTGTAGAAGAAAAGCAGCTTGCCGTCTATTCGTTTCGCTGACCTTTGCTTCTCTCTTGCACGGGCACAGGAACGCGCGCCGGCTTGCGTGGCTGCTGCGACGTTGGGTCCAGGAAGTCGTCGAGTTCTTTCAGGATTCGACGCCCGACTTCAAGCATTTCTTCCCAGACGCTGCGCTTATGTCTCGCCACGATACCGACCTTTCACAAGGTTTGCACTGGTCTTGGCTGGTGAAGTGGACCTGAGGGGACTCGAACCCCTGACTTCCACAATGCCATTGTGGCGCTCTCCCAACTGAGCTACAGGCCCGTGCGAACGCGTATGTTAGCGACGAAGGCGCGGGCTGTCAATGGAAAGGGCGGCCCGCATCTCCGCCAGCACATCAGCCGGAACGGATTCGATGGGCCCGTTCGCGAGAAAATCAGCCGCCAACTGCGGCCGAAGGGCATCATTTCAGGCGCAGCCGGGCTGGTCCACCCACTCGATGATGCGGGCATCGAGATCCAGGCGCGCGCCTTTTACGCCGCCGCTGCGCTCATCGGCCCAGATCCAGCTGGTTGCAATTGCACTCATCTCGAACCGTCGGTGACTTTCTCGGCTTGGTATTCGTCTTGAAGGAGTGTTTCGTCCTCTGGCTCAAGATCATGTTCCCGCAGACGCTCCGATGTCAGATCAGAATTGCGCGTCTGATTTACGACTTCGCGTTCATGCAACGCTTCGCGTAATTCGACCACTTCGTCCAAAAGTAATTCTAGCTTATCCTCGGCTGACATGTGGCCGTGTTCCGTATCGAATTGACTGCTTTCCGCCCCATGCCGTCGTTTCTTCCACCAGCCATTGGCGACAACGACAAGCGTATGAATGGCAAGGACAAGCAAAAGAGCAAGATGATTGGAAGACGCATTTGACAAGAAAGCGAGTAAGTGGTTTTCAAAGAAGTCGAGATCTGAAAAGCTCAAACTCGCCGCAACAGCAAACCAATATCCAAACACAAATATGACATGAAACGCCAGATGCGCAATTAGTAGATTCGAGGCTGTCAACCACCGGCGTGGACTTTCTTTGAGTTTGCGCGACATGTGTTTCTCCCTGCTGTGGACTATAGTTATTATACGCACAATTGGAGCGGCCGGTGCGTAGCCAATCCTTTCAGCGACAGCGTTATCCCGCGTTAGCTCATTCCTGGCTCGCGAAATACTGGGGGTCCGGCACTGGCTCCAGCCTATGCTTAAGCTCAGTTAGGCATAAGCAGCGCTGCAAACAAAAGCCAATAGTCCCGTGCCAAAGGCGGGAACTTTATGGCATAATGGCGAGGATAATCCGTCACGGCGAGAGAGTGAGCGCTGGCTGAAGCGGCCAAAGCCCAGACGCCAATGGAGTCTTTTCAAAGAAGGACTGATGTACTTCAAAGAAAGGGTAACTCCAAGA
>JAGWBC010000056.1:3646-18020 GCA_021296115.1 Anaerolineae bacterium
CTCAGTCCCCCCGAATCATCGGGGGGAAGCTGCGACGTACTTGTGCTGCTCCCCCTCTCCGATGATTCGGACGCTCGCCATAGAGATGGCGAGAGGTGCCGGGGGTGGGGTAGACCGGCACGAATGTCGCATGACTTACTTGCACTTACTGAGACACAGAGAAAAACGCTTATGAGCCCATTCGCCTTATGCCTAGCTTTAGGTTTGCCACGTTGAAATTGATAAGCAGGCCGATCCTAATATTGGTAAGGCGCAGATAGCAGAGCAACTGCGCGTCATGCACTGGCAGCAGGTTCTTTACCGACTTTAATTCGACGATAACGCGGTTCTCAACCATTATGTCGATAAAGAAGTTGCCAATATTTCGCTCTTTGTAATCAATCTCCAGCAACTTCTGTCGCTCGTAACTTAGATTTCGCTCTTCGAGTTCAACACATAACGCTTCCTCATAAAGACTTTCCAAGAGACCTGGTCCCAGGATTCGATGCACTTCAATGGCTGCTCCAATGATTTCATAGGTCGAAGGATCGTTATTCTCTGTTCTTCTCATTTTCCCGGAGTCTCTCCTGTAGTTTACCTCTGTGCCTCTGTAGTGAAATCTTTGTGCCTTTGTGATGAAATTGTTCAACTTAGACTTCCGTGCGCGTCGAGCATCGGCTGGAATTTGAGCTCGGTTTCTTCCCATTCGGGCATGGGTTGGCTGTCGGCGACGATGCCGGCGCCGGCGTAGACCCAGGCTCGCGATTCTTGCGCCACAGCGGAGCGGATGGCGACGGCGAACTCGCCTTCCAGCCGCGAGTCGATAGTGCCGATGGGCGCGCCGTACCAGCCGCGCGGGATCGGCTCCAATTTGCGGATGAGCCGCAGCGCGTCCGGCCGGGGATCACCGCCCAGCGCCGGCGTGGGATGCAGCGCCTCGACCAGCGGCAAGACACCGGTTGCGCGCTTCAGCCGGCCCGAAAGCGGCGTCTGCAGATGCTGGATATTGCTCAGCTTGAGCAATTCGGTGGGCGCGATCTGCAGCGACTGGGCCAGGGGACTCAGGCGGTCGCGCATCTTGTCGACGACTATTTGCTGTTCGTAGCGGTCTTTCTGGCTGTTCAGCAGCCGCTGACTCAGCCGGCGGTCTTCAGTCGATGTTGCGCTGCGTCCAATGCTGCCGGCCAAGGCCATGGTCGAGAATCGTACCCCCTGCACATTGGCGAGCAATTCGGGCGAGGCGCCGTAGAAGGCGAAACGCGGGCGCGGCTCAAAGAGGAAGCGGTAGCACTCTGCATAATGCGTACCCAGATGCTGCAGGACAGGCAGGAGTTGAACGGGCTCGGCGAAGCGCAATTCGGCCGCGCGCGCCAGGACGACTTTGTTCAGCTCGCCGGCGCGGATGCGGTCGGTGGCCGCCTCGATCATGCGCTGCCAGATCCTGTAACTCATGGGATAGTTGATGCCGCGTAATTCGCTCTGTCGTTTGGCCGGGGCGCTGGAGTCGGCGGCCCGTAGCTGGATTATCTTCTGGCGCAGCGCCGCTAGCAGATCGGGGATGAGGGCGGCGGCTGACTCTTCGGGCGGAATCTGCGTATTGATGGTCAGCCACATCTGGCCGCTTCTGCTGACCAGCTGATAATGCGGCAGCACAAAGAATGCCGGCGCGTAGATCGACCAGGTGTTGTCGGGCGTGAAATCGCCGCGGAAGGCGAAGCCGCCAAATAAGCGCGGGCCGGATAGCGGGTTGGCGGCGCCTGCCAAATGGGAGTCGGCGAATAGCTCGCGGGCGCTGGCGGCGATCTTCTGGTAGCGCTCATCGCCCCATGCCGTCAGCTCAACCGCGGCGCCCATGCCGGCGAATGCCAGCAATCCGCTGGGGCTTTCCCAGTAGAATCGTTGCTGGCCCTCAGCCGCCGCCAGAAATCCTGTCAAGCTCAGCCCGTTGCAAGGCAGGCTGCAACTTATCAAGCGGCCATAGCGCTGGCTGAGCGGCGCATCGCGGTAGCCAAGCGCAATCGAATTGGCGCGGTCGGTGTAGGGATATTGCATACTTCTTCTATCAACTGTCATGCTCGTTGAGCGTCTGATAGTCTACGCTCTTGAGCAGCAGCGGCAGCAGCGCGTCCATGATTTCGTCTTTGCTGGGCTCGCTGGTATAGACCCACTGGATCACCACGTTATAGATGGCGCCCATCCAGGCGTGCGAGACAATATGCGTATTCACCGGGGCGATAGAGCCGTCGGCCACGGCTTCGTCGAGGTAGGTCTTGATCAGCAGGGCGAAGCGGTCGTTGACCTCCATGCGTTTGCGCTCGAAGACGGTGCCCAGGCCGACCGCCTGCACCAGCAGCAGCTTGGCCGGCCGCCGGTATTTGCCGAAGGTCTCCAGCACTGCCTCCAGCGCAGTCCGGACGCGGCGAATGCCCTGTGTTTCGCCGGCGATAGCTTCTTGGGCTCGGCGTTCAATGAGGTCGGCGAATTGGTCAACCAGGGCGATGAAGAGCTTCTCTTTATTGGGGAAGTGGAAGTATATCGAGCCTTTGCTGATGCTCGCTTCGCTGACGATTTCGTCCAGCTTGGTATCGTGGAAGCCTTTGGCGCTGAAGATATTCATGGCGGCATCAAGGATGCGTTCGCGGGTGGAGCGCGGGTCGGGGCTGTTCTGGTCCATGCTCTGCTCGCAGTACTGACTGGTCAGTACTGTCAATTATAGCACAGCTTGATGATTCGCGGAAAGGTCAGCGCGCGCCGGGGGCGGAGAAAAAGAATGAGCATAATCCGAGCGGCGAACACGGCACAATTTGATGTACCACAGAGATACAGAAGTAATTCCAACAAAGTAATGCGATATTAAATGGGACGTTGTAGGGGCGATTCTGTGAATCGCCCGTTGTTGTAATCGTGGATATTCGGGCGACACACTGTGTCGCCCCTACATTTCGACCTTGTGCGAAATTTTGCACGACTAACTCGGTTCTACTGAGAACACGGAAATACTTGGTATGCCGACTGAAATCGACTAGTCGGCGAAGTTTAGCGCGGCTGCGGACCGCTGAAAGTGTGCAGCGTCTAGTCGGCCGCCAGCCCGTCAGCCCAGCCCCCGGCAACGACGCCGGCGGCCACAGCTAGCGCAGCGGCGCTGTCAAAGAATGATTTGACGATGGTAGCGATAAAGTCGTCGCCTTCTACCGGCGTGACGTCCACCGCGCCTTGGATGGCGGACAGAATCAGAGCGGTGATGATTCCGACGACGATCGCCCCGGCCAATGGACCGGCGATCTTGGCGGCCATGATGTTCTCGTCGGGCGCATTAGCCTTGATCTGGCTGATTATGCGCCTGCCGATGCCCAGGCCCGAGCTGAAGACCGTGCCCATCACCAAGCCAAAGAGCAAGTCTCTGCCCGTCACCAGCGCCAGCAAAACACAGATGACAATGCCGACAATGGTGACCAGCCCATGTCTGTTCTTCTTCAGATCGTGAGTACTTTTACTATCTTGTTCATGCATTGTTAGCTCCTTGGGAACGGATAACGACTTTAAGTGCAATAGTAGTTTCTCCTATGATTGTAGTTTGTCTTAGACACTTGCGCTACAATTGTCGCGAAATAAGAATCCGGCGACAGCAGAGGCGCACCGATATGGACAAATTCATGGCGATGGCAATTGAAGAGGCGAGCGCCACCAAAGCCGAGGGCGGCAGTCCATTTGGGGCTGTGCTGGTTCGAGGAGGGGAGGTCATCGGCCGGGGGCGCAACCTGATTATCCAGAATACTGACCCGCTCAGTCACGGCGAGATGTATGCTATCAAAGCGGCCGGCTTGCAGGAGAGCTACGCCGATACGGTACTCTACACGACGGCCTTCCCCTGCTTGATGTGCGCCGGGGCTATCGTTCGCTATCAGATTCCCAAAGTCATCATCGGCGCCAGTTGGGAGCATAATGCGCCCTCACGCGAGTTTATGCAGCTGCACGGCATCGAATTGGTCGAGCAGGGGCTGCCGGAGTGTTTTGCGTTGGTCGAATAATTGCGGACGGTTGGCAGAGACGCCGCGCTTTTAGGGATTCACGACACTTTTGCCACCGAGGGCACAGAGAAAATAAGAGTGCACAGAGAGGCATTCCGGGAAATACGGCGGTTGGTCGCGTCAAGGATGATCCATACGTTCGCCGATTCTGTCTGTGGACTAAGAATGATGCCTTTCCTCTGTGTACTCTATAAAACTCGGTGAACTCAGTGGCAAGATGTCGAGTATTCGCCTAAGCCGAGCGAGCGGCAGCTGAGTCACAGTACCGGACAAGCCCTACAATTTCGACGTGATTGCAGATGGGAATTGATGGACGGATCAGCGGGGCGGCCTTGCGGTTGTGAATTGGCGGACGACTCACAAGCTGAGCTTCTGCGTTGGATCGGCGATGCCCACGCGCCGCAACAGCCAGTCGATTTCGTCCAGCGTGCCGGCGTCGATGGGGTTGAAGGGTTGGCGCGGAGTGGGATCAGCGATGGCGCCGCGGCGATGCAGGAAGGCTTTGCGTATCGTCAGGTTGATTTGCGGCTGATTCTCGTAGCGGATCAGCGGCAGATAGCGGTCGAAAATGGCTTCCGCCTGGCTCATGCGTCCGGCTTTGAAGGCTTCGTAGACGGCCACCAGGATCTCGGTGAAGGCGAAGCCGGTCATGGTGCCGGATGCGCCGCGCCCCAACTCTTCCAGCAGGAACATGCCGCCCAGGCCGCCGAAGATCTCGAATTTGTCGGTGGCGGCCCGGATGGCGTCGATCTTCTGCATCAGCGGCGGGTCTTCCAGTTTGAGGTAGCGGGCGTTGGGAATGGCCTCGGCGATCTGCGCCAGCAGGGCCGGCGACATGATGACATCGTTGACCGGCGGGAAGTCTTGCACCACGATGGCGCCGCTGATGGTCTCGGCGATTTCGCTGTAGAGCGCTAGAATGGCCGGGTCGGATTTGTCTCCCATGGGCGGCGGCGCGATCATCACGCCGTCGGCGCCGGCAGCGAAGGCGGCTTCGCTAAGCGCGATGCAGGTCGCTAGCTGGCTGTGGCTGGCGCCGACAACGATGGGAATGGCGCCGTTGACCGTTTCGACGACGGTGTCCAGGATGGCTTGGCGCTCGGCTACGCTGAGCTTGGCCGCTTCGCCCATGACACCGAGGATGGTCAAGCCCTGGGCGCCCAAATCCATCTGAAAGCGAACCAGACGACGCAAGCTCTCGTAATCGACCGCGTAGTCGGCGCTGAAGGGCGTGGCGAGGATGTTGAATATGCCGCTGATTCGACTCATTTAATGCACTCCTGACTTCGTGTGATACATGCGCTTGCCGGCGATGTAGACCTGCTCGACGCGCTCCAGCGCGCTCAATTCGGCCAGCGGGTCGCCGTCGATGACGATGATATCGGCTGCTTTGCCAGATTCAAGGCTGCCTAGCGCGTGGTCCAGATTGCTGACGCCGGCCGCCACGCTGGTAGCGCTGCGCAGCGCATCGTAGTTGTCGCGTTTGATACCCAGCTCGACCATGAATTTCAGCTCGGGCGCGACCACGTCATGCCCGACCACGGGGCTGCCGGCGTCGGTGCCGAAGGCGATGGTGACGCCCGCCTGGGCCGCGCGGACGAGCCCGTCAAAGCGCTCGCGGCTGGCCACGGCCTGTTGGCGCTCGGCGATCTTCCATTCGGGAATATCGTATTGCCGCGCCAGCTCCGGCTGAGCTTGCATGACCAGCGGGGCGAAAGTGGTGACGATGGGGATCTGCTTGTCGAGCAGCAGCTGAATGGTCTCGTCGCTCATTGAGCCGCCGTGCTCAATGACATCGACGCCGAACTCGGCCACGCGCCTGATGACGGCGTCGAAAGTGGCGTGGGCGGTGATGGCCAAGCCATTGCGATGCGCCTCGTCAATGACGGCGCGCAGTTCGTCATCGGTGAACTCGATGGTGTCGTGGCTGGCCATAATCTTGATCAGGTCCGCGCCGTACTTGACTTGATCGCGCACCGCACGCCGCATCTCGTCCGGCCCGCTGGCTTCGCGGCAGCACCAATAGGTATGCCCGCCGGTCTGCACGATAGCCTCGCCGGTGATGAGCAGGCGCGGCCCGGGGAAGATGCCTTGCTCAAGCGCCTGCTTGGCGAAGATATTGCTCTGGTTCATGCCCAGGTCGCGCACCAGGGTGACGCCGGCGCGCAGGCTCTTGATCATGTTGCCGGCGCATTTATAGGCGCTGATGGCCGGCGCGTCGTCCAGCGATTGCCGCGCCAGGTCGTGCACCCCGTCCCAAGCCAGATGGGCGTGAGAATTCATCAGGCCGGGCAAAATCGTCTTGCCGCTGCAGTCGATGCGCTCGGCGCTTGAGCTGCCCAGATCGCTCACGCGTCCCACTGCTTTGATGCGGCCGTCGGCGATTTCGACGAAGCCGTCCTCGATGATTTCGTCGCCGCGACAGCTGAGGACGGTCCCGCCGGCCAGGATGCGCGGCGGCGCGGAAATGTCGAACATGGGTTTGATGATCTTTTCGAAACGCCAGGCGGGTGCTTCGGGCATTGGGGTTTCCTTTCAGCGTTACAGGGCGCCATCCAGTGATTCGCCAGGCAGGGTCACCACACAGACTTGACGCCCGGCTTTCTGTGCGGAGGCGCTGATGGTCACGCTCGTTCCCGTCTTCGCGCGCAGCAGCCACTCGACTCTAGCGCTGGTGGCGCTCCACTGTCGCATCCAGGGCGACCAGGTCGCATCGCGTTCGTCGCGCCCGGCCAGATGCCCGATGGATTGCCGCGCTTTGCCCATCTCGATTGATGCGCCCTCGGCGGATAGCTCGACTTCGACCGGACCGGCCGTCTCGTGCTCGAGGGCGCGCTGCGTCAGGTGCGTCGGCAGGAAGCCGTCGTTGGCGACCGTCAGGCTCAACTTGAAGAGGTCGTCCGCCAGCTTATCCACAGCCACATCGCCGATGCGCAGGAGTGGCGCGGTCATGGCGTGTTTGAGCGTGAAGAGACAGTTCTGGTGGATGGTATCGAGCAGGAATGATTTGGCTCTTGCAGTCTTCGCCAGCGAGGCCGGCGGCGGATTGCGGAAGGTGTACATATGCGTCCAACCGCCGATTTCCACCGTGCCCAGCTGCGGATGCTCGAATTCGCGCCAGTCGACAAAACCGGCGCCGCCCAGGTGTTCGTCGTTGTATTGCAGCAGCTTGATCTCGTCTTCGGTCGAGCGGGCGCGCACCTGATATTTTGCGGGAAACTCAATGCCTGCCGCCAGTTCGGGATTCCACAATTCGGTCGAGAAGGTGATGATGCCAAATTCGTCATAAGTCCATTGCATCAGCGAGCCTACGCGCGGCTGATCGGGATCGGTGGTGAATTCTTCGTAGACGGAGATGACCGGATAGCCGGTCAGCGCTGTGCCCATGGCGCCGATTCGATTGTAGACGGCCAGGTCGAAGCGGGGCAGGCTGCTATCGGCTGCCACCAGCGACGGGCGCAGGTGCAAGCCGCCGTGTGTATGGTAACACTGCATGCCGCCGATATTGGGATGCGCCAGAATGAAATCGGCCACGGCTTTGGCTTCGGGCTCGGATAGCGGCGTGTCGCCCGCGCCGTATTGCCGGAATTCGGGGCGCCAGCCAGCGGGAAAGTTGCGGTTGAGATTGCCGTCGCGCGGCTTTTCGATCTCGATGTGAGCGCCGTCCCATTCGCCGCGGATCTCGCCTTCGCGATAAAGTCGATAGTAGGGTCCCTGATCCACCTCGCCCGGCTCGCGCTGGATCATCAAGCGCGGGTCGTCCGGGGAGACGCGCCATTCGCCGGCCGGGTCTTGCAGGCGCATCTGCACGATCAAGCCGTCGCCGTCGATATCATGCTGGCACAAGCCTTGGGTCTGTTCCTCGCCCGGCAGATAGCGGCCGTTGCCGCACCAATGATGCGCCGTTTTCAGGCTGATTTCAGCGCCATCGGGGTTGATGCGCGGGATGATGTAGAAAGCGAGATTGTCCAGCAGCCAAGTCACATCGGTATCGTCGCCGTATTGTGTCAGCAGATGCCAGATGGTGTAGACGGCGGTTTGGGTGGTGGCGACTTCTTCGGCGTGGATGCCGCCGTCGATGTAGAAAGCGGGTTTGCTGTCGTGGGGGCCGGTTGCGGCGTTGGTGATGGTCATGCAATAGATGTCGCGCTTGCGCCAACTGCTGCCGATGACATCCAGGGCGGCGAGGGCGGGGTAGGCCTGCGCCAGTCCTGTCAAGTGTCGGCCGAGCGTTTCGTAATCGAAATACTCGCCGAAGTCGATGTTGGTGGTCACGCTAGAAGTCCTGACGGACGCGGGCTGGATCAGGCCGCACGAATTGGCCATCGCCCGCCGCGCCGATGATTTGGCCGTCTACGTAGACAGTTTTGCCGTTGACGATGGTGCGCTCGACCGCGCCTTGGAAGGTCATGCCGGCGTAGAGCTTGTCGCAGTCGCGCGCTTGGCTGAAGAGGTGATCGGGGCTGATGGTCGTCTGCGTATCCGGATTGTAGACAACCAGATCGGCCGCCGCGCCGATGCCGATGTGGCCGCGCTCGGGATAGACGCCGAAGCGTTTGGCGCCGTTGGTGGCCAGCAGATCGACGGCTTTTGAAATGCTGATGCGCCCGCTTAGCGCCTCGTGCATCACGCCCAGCAGCAGTTCTTCTACGCCCGGCGCGCCCGGCGGCGTGGCCCAGATGTCTTCGCGCGCCCGCTCTTTTTCTTCGACAGTGAAGGGCGAGTGATCGGTCGTGATCGCCATCAGCGTGCCGTCGCGCAAGCCCTCCCAGAGCGCCGCCTGATCTGCCTCGGTGCGCAGCGGTGGATTGATCTTGGCGTAGGGCCCGACCCGCTCCAGATCGGCTTCGGTGAAGAGCAGGTAATGCGGGCAAGTCTCGGCGCTGGCTTTGGAACCGGTTGCTTTGAAGCGGCGGATGACGGCAAGCGCTTCAGCGCAACTGACGTGGGCGATGTGCAAATTGGCGCCGATGCTCTCGTTGAGCGTCAGTAGCGTGGCGATGGCTTGGGCTTCGACATGGGGCGGACGGGATTCGCCGTGCGCCGGCACATCGTTGCGGCCGGCTGCGATCAGCTGGGCGGTATGCCACTCCAGCAGTTGGTTGTTCTCGGCGTGTACCGCGCAGACCAGGCCGGTCTCCGCCACCAGCTGCAGCGCCTGATATTGCTCCGGCGTCTGCGGCAGGCAGAGCCCTTCGAATTCGTCATCTCGGCCTTTGGGCGCCGCCGTCATGAAGATCTTGAAGGCGATGGCGCCTTCTTCCACCATGTCGGCGATGGCCGAGCGATCGAGCAAGCCGGGCGCGCCATACAAGCCGAAGTTGACATAAGCGTCGCGCTTGGCCAGCCCCTTGCGCATGCGGAAGATCTCGCCGGTGGCGCAGCAGGGCTTGGAAATTGGCATTTCGAATACGGTCGTGACACCGCCAGCGGCCGCAGCTCGCGTCTCGGTGGCGAAGTCGCCGCGCTGGGGATAGGCCGGCGCGCGACAGTGGAAGTGGATGTCGATGGCGCCGGGCAGCAGCAACTTACCGGCCGCGTCGATCGTCTCGGCGGCGTTGATGCCGGTCGAGTCGGCGGTCAGCGCGACGATTTTGTCGTCGCGGATGCCGACATCGAGGGCGATTATTCCGGTCTCCAGGGCAACCTGGGCCTTGGTGATCAGGGTGTCTACTTGCACATTGAGTTCCTTGTCTGTGTTTGCGTTTTGGTGGGCGAGCCAAGGCCGGCCCCAACGATTTTGCGCTTTTGCGGGCGACCCAATGGCTCGCCCCTGCGGTGTTTTGCGTCTACGGCGCTAATTCGCGTAGAGCGTCCGTCGGACGAAGTCGCGCAGGATGTCGGTGGTCTGGGCGTAGTCTTCCAGGCGCACATGCTCGTCGGCGGCGTGGGCGACTTCGTAGCTGCCGGGCCCGAAGATGATCATATCGCCGCGCGCCAGGTCCATCAGGTGCTTGGCGTCGCTGCCGGGCAGATAGCCGACCGGACCCGGATCATCGTCCAGTCGCCGGCGGACGCAATCCATGAAGCAGCGGGCGTGGTCGGTATTCAGCGGCGAATCGAACCAGCGCGAATAGACGAAGTCGCCGATGCTGGCCGTGGCTGGCTCCAGATGCAGCGACTCGACCACGGCGCGCAATTCGCCGACCACTTCTTCCGGCTTCTCGCCCGGGATCATGCGCCGGTCGAGCTGGATGGCGCAGGCATCGGGCACGGCGTTGGCGGTGCTGCCGCCGGCGATCAGGCCGATATTGCAGGTCGGTACGCCAACGACGGGGTGAATCAGGCGCGACAGGTCGTGGTGATAGCGCTCCAGCGCGGCGATGATTTTGGACATGGCCACGATGGCGTTGACGCCGCGGTCGGGGTTGGTGGCGTGGACGGATTTGCCGGTGGTGCGGACGGTGGCGCGTAGCACGCCTTTATGCGCCGTCGCGACTTTGTTGCCGGTCTGCTCGCCAACGACGATAAAGTCGCAGACGGGCAGATGCCCGTCGTCAGCCAGCCACTTGGTGCCCAGTTGGCCGCCGACCTCTTCTTCGGCCGCCGCCACCAGGATCAGCGTGCCGTTTAATCCTTTCTGCTCTTCCTGCCGAGCCGCATCCTGCATCACTTGCATCATCGAGGCCAGCACCGCCTTATCGTCAATGCTGCCTTTGCCGTAGAGCGCGCCATCGCGGACCTCGCCGGCATAGGGATCGACGCTCCATTTTTGGGCTTCGGTAGCGCCGATGGGCACGGTGTCGATGTGGGCGTGCAGCATGACACGCGGCTCGCCCATGCCCAGGGTCGCGATGGTGTTGCGCGCTTTTGACTTTTGCGGCGGCGCCGGTTGCCGCACTTCACAGCCGATGGCGCGCATCTGCTCGGCGACGAAGTCCGCTACCGCGATGGTATCGCCCGGCGGATTAGGCGAGGGGATGCGCACCAGGCCTTGCAAGAGTTCGACTGCGTCCATTTAAATGCCTTTTACGGATTTGTATTCTTCCAATTCTTCCGGCGTATACACCTGCATCAGCTCCAGCTCGACGCCGCCGGCTTCTTGCTCGAGAAAGGCGACCCAGCCTTCGGGGTGCACGTGGCTGCCTTTGACCTTGCAAGCGGCGCATTCCTTGAGCGTCGCGCCTTTGGCTTGGGCATCGGCGAGCGCCTGGTCGATATTGGGCACGGCGTAGCAGATATGATGCAGGCCTTCGTAGCCGCGCTCTTTGATCCAGGCGTCGTAGCGGCCGCCGGCGTCCATTGACTGGCAGAGCTGATATTCGACATCGCCCACCTTGAAGATGGCGACCACATTGCGCGACTTGTCGTATTCATGTACTTCGGCATCGTGCCCCACGCCGATGAACTCTTGATAGTGCCGCAGCGCTCCGCGCGCGTCGCTGACCGCGAAGGCCATGTGCTTGATATATCTTTCGTGCATTTTTGTGTCCTGTCCTTTGTATATTTTTTTAGGGCCCCTACATTGTCCTTGGCGGCGGGGGATTAAAAGAATAGCCCCCACCCACTTCGTTTATTCACCGGCCGTCCCAACATCATTAGGTAAAAGTGCGGGCGACTCACAGAGTCGCCCCTACGACGCGCTATTATAGGTTAGGCTTGGGGAAAGCGTTCCCAATGCGTCAGGTCGCGCCAGTTGATTTTCTTCCAGGCTTTCATGCCGCGTCTGGTTGATTCCGCCTTGTGGCCGATGCAGATGAACATCTCGGGCGAGTAGCTCGCCGGCAGGTTCAGTATGACGCGAATGGCTTCTTTGCTGTACGAGGTGACCGGTCCCGATGCCAGGCCGATGCCATGCGCCGCCAGCATGATGGTTTGCGCGGCCGTGCCGACATCAATCAGCAGGGCGCGGTCGCTGGGCGGCAGACTGTGCTCGATCATCACTTCTTCGTTCAGGCAGAGCAGGACCAGCACCGGCGCTTTCTGAAACATGCCTGGCGAGACCAGGCGGATCAGCCGGCGCGTCTCCGCGTCTTCGATGACGATGTAGCGGATCGGGCGCAGGTTGCCGCCGCTCGGCGCCCAGCGGGCCGCTTCCAAAATAGTCTCGACTTGCTGGCGGGTGACGGGCTGGTCGGACATTTCTCGCACGACGCGGCGCGATCGAATATTGTTCAGCACGGCGTCGCTCATGAGGCGTCCTCCTCCAGCGTGCTATGCCGCAGCAGGCATTCGGCGACTTCGCGGCAGAGCCCGTCCAGGCCGGCGGCGTAGTCGTCCACATCGGACATGCGCATGTGCAGCTCGGGGATGCGCTCGACATTGCCTTGCAAAAATTCGCGCGATTTTTCCGAAGCGCGCTCCAGAATCATGCCGCTGAGGCGCTCGGTGGCGGTCAGCAGGCGCAGCGGACCGTAGTGGGCCGGCTCGTCCAGCTGTATGCGCGCCGAGGTGATCAGCAGCGCCAGCAGCTCGACGGCTTCGCCTTCCTTTAGTACCCAATTTTCGCTCATGCCTTGTCCTTTCGCCTTTGCCGAGCGTTTTACAAATTTTTTCACCACAGAGACACAGAAGTAAATGCGAGTAAGTAATTAAACAGTCTGCTACAAATTCTACCCCCTCTCTATCCCGCCATAGAGATGGCGAGAGGGACCGGGGGTGGGGTAGACCGGCACGAATGTCGCATGACTTACTTGCGCTTACTGAGGCACAGAGGTCATTTCTATACCAAGTGAATCTAGAAAGCGGGCGAAGTTTTGCCTTTCCTCGGCGGGCCTTTGCTTGACAGCTGCTGTCGCCTCGAGTATCATGCGCCGGAATGCCAAGATTGTCTACAATCTACAAGCCACAGGATTATATGAAGGGCCGCTGCCGCTGTCAAGTCGCCACAAGCTCTCGCCTGTGCCGGAAACCCGCGCTATGAAGCCGAATCTGCCGCAGATCAAGAATATGTCCATCCGCGAGCAGTCGCTGGATACGCTGCGCGAGGCGATTCTATCCGGCGAGCTGAAGCCGGGCCAGGCGCTGACGGAGATGGACTTGTCGCGGCAGCTGGGCGTCAGCCGCGCTCCCATACGCGAAGCGCTGCGCATCCTGAATTCCGAGGGCTTGGTCGAGACGATTCCCTATCATGGCACGAAAGTCAGCCGCTTGACCAAAGATGATATTGAAGAAATCTATGGCATGCGCATTCTGCTCGAATCTTACGCTTTGGAGCGGGTGATGGCAGCGGACGAGCCAAACCGATTTCAGCAGCTGCGCGACATGGTAGGCGAAATGGTCAGCGCTGGCGACCGAGGTGATCTCAGCGCGGTCAATGCGCTCGATCGTGACTTCCACGACGCGCTGATCGACATGAGCGGGCATCATTTGCTGGCGGCGATGTGGCAGACAGTGGCGATGAAGGTGCGGCAGGTGATGGCGCTGGTGAACCGCCGCAATACCGATCTGACGCGGATCGCGCATAATCATCTGCCCCTGCTGGATGCGATGGAAGCGGGCGATCTGGCGCCGGCGCGGGATATCTTGCGCGCGCATATCGCCACAGCCGGGGACCTCATCGCCGAAGACTGGGTGGAGCCGCGATGAAGCGCGTCATCGTGACCGGCGCCAACGGCTTCGTCGGCTGCAATATCGTAGGCGCGCTGTTGAATGCCGGTTATGTCGTTTCGGCTGTCGACCTCGATTTTGACAACCCGGCCTACGGGCATCTACTTGGTGATAATCTACGGCAAATCACGGCAGATTGTGTGAAATTGCCGCCGCTGAACGCCCATGCCTTGATACATGCCGCTGCCGTGACGGCCACGCCCGAAGCGCGCGGCGAAAGCCCGGAAGACAATCTGCGCGCCAATATCGAGCCGCTGCTGGCGGTGAGCGAGTATGTCGAGCGGCAGGGCTTTCAGCGAGCGATCTTCATCAGCTCGACCGCTGTCTTTCGGGGAGCAGAGTGCAACGAGGCCAGTCCGCCGCGGCCCCTGGGCGCATACAGCGTGGCCAAGGCTGTAGTGGAGCACACCGTGGCGACCCTCCGGACGGTATACGGCCGTGATGTGCTGGCCGCGCGGCTCAGCGGAATATACGGTCCCTACGAATACGCCCGCTCGACCCGACCTCGATTGAGCGCGCTCGCAACCATGCTGCGGGAGGCGCTGACGCAGGGCGAGATCACTGTCGCGCAGCCGGATGAAAGGCGCCGCTGGACCTATGCGCCTGATATCGGCCGCGCCTTGATTGCGCTGCTCGAAGCCGACACGTTGCGCCACAGTCTGTATCAGGTGGAGAGCGGTGATTCGCTGTCCAATCTGGCGCTGGCGCGTGCGATCTCGCGCGTCTGCGGCGATGTCCCGTTGCGGGTCATTGACGATGAGGCCGAGGCGCAGTCGGCGATGGAGACTGAAGACTTGAGGCCCGGCCGTCTGCAGCAG
>JAGWBC010000057.1 GCA_021296115.1 Anaerolineae bacterium
GATTCTGAATTTGCCCGGGCAGTACACGGTCGATTGGGGCGGTCAGGCGGCGGCGAGTTTGATCGGGTCGCTGCCGACGTTGTTTATCTTCGTGTTCTTCCAGCGCTACTTCATCAAGGGCCTGACGCTTGGCGCGGTGAAGGGGTAAGATTTTTCACGGCAGCCGCTCGGAGACGGCTTTTCTAGCACTAGCGTACCATTTGTGGTACGTTGGTGGGCAAAAGAGAATCACAAATGGCAGCAGGCTACCGATGGTGATCTCCGTATCTCCAATTCCGGCCGTGAACGTGGCCGCAGTTCCCCAGCGCAGCCCACTGCGTTACCCGGGCGGAAAGACATGGCTTATACCTCACATACGTGTCTGGCTCCGGTCTCTGGAACGGCCAGGGTTGCTCGTTGAGCCTTTTGCCGGCGGCGCCATAGTCTCACTCACAGCTGTCATGGAAAACCTTGTCGACGAAGCACTGATGATAGAGCTCGACAAGGACGTAGCGGCCCTTTGGAAGGCTGCCCTGAACCATGGCCCAGAATTGGCAGCTCGTATCAGTTCGTTTAATCTGACACGCGAATCAGTTATAGAACTCTCCCGCCAGTGCCCGGCGGACATCGTGGAGCACGGGTTCCGTACCTTGGTTCTGAATCGTACGCGGCGCGGAGGCATCCTCGCCAACGGCGCGTCTTTCACGCGCAAGGGGGAGAACGGAGCGGGAATCGCGTCGCGCTGGTATCCTAACACGCTGATCCGGCGGCTACGCGCTATTGCCGAGTGCGCGCCCCGCATCACTTTCTGCGAGACCGATGGAATCCAGATATTGGACTCGCTGCTTGGACAGCCGCATGACGATGTCGCGATTTTCGTTGACCCGCCATACACGGGAGGCGGTGGGAAACGCGCAGGGAAACGCCTTTACGCGCATAACGACATTGACCATGCCCGCCTATTTTCCATGCTTGCGGAAAGCAACGCAAACTTCCTGATGACCTATGATCGCTCGCTCGAAATCGAATCTTTAATTGAATCGTACAAGTTTACTGCCGTCCAGGTCGTGATGAAGAGTGGGCACCACGCCCGGCTGCCGGAGCTAGTGATTACTCGATATCCATGCTTCTCTAAGGGGATGTCTGTTGCCTGAACGCTATGGCATCGGGGAGTGGTACGGGCAGCCGTTCTTGAGCCTCTCACCATCCCAACGCCGTGACTTGGCGTCGGTCGCTTTGGGTGAGAAGCACGAAATCCCAAGGTGTCCCTTTCAGCAAAGCCAACCTACATGAAATAAAAGGGGAGAGGTCTGCTCCCTGCGGCGTTACGGGCAAAGCGAAGACGGGCATCTTGGCGAACCCGTAGGGGGACACGTCATAACCTGTCCGGCAAGATTCGACGAGGACCGCTTACTTGTTCTGTGGCTGGCCGAAATAGTCGGATTCTCACCTGCGGATGCACTAATCGCTCGTGAGGTTCCATTCATGCAAGGAAGCAATACGAAGAAACCTGCCGGAAAGATAGACTTGGTCGTTGCCAAGACCTCCACTGAAGGCGTCCTTTGGCATGGACTGGAAATTCAGGCAGTGTATTTTTCTGGAAAAGGAATGCAGTCCGAGTTTGAATCCCTGCTGGACGACACCTATGAAACGCCTCCGTTTCCAACAGCGATTCGTCGACCAGATTGGCGTTCATCCAGTGCCAAGCGACTGATGCCGCAGTTACAGATCAAAGCGCCGACGCTACGCCGCTGGGGTTCCAAGGTTGCCGTTGCAGTAGACCGGCCGTTTTTTGAAGCAGTCGGAGGTCCCAGTCCGACTCCAAGCCACGATCTCAATGACGGAGACATCATCTGGCTGGTTCCTGAACTCGTTGCAGATCAAGGACAGCACCGCCTGTTTCGTTGGCATTGGGAAGTGCTGACATTAGAGGCCTCGACCGAAAAACTCCTCGCCGCGGAAACCATCCAACGCGATGTATTCGAAGAAATCCTCAAGTCAAAACTGAATCCTATTGAGGCGAGTCCGTAGACTCATTCTCATCCGCACATACTGTCTTTGCCCGGCGCCAACTGTCCCAAGAGAAAGGCAAAATCTCATCCTCACCCCCGACTCCCTGCCCTTCGCACAGCCCGGCCGCTTCTACCGCGGCAACCTGCACGGGCATTCGACCAACTCAGACGGCGAATGGAGCCCGGCCGAGTACATCCGGCAGTATCGCCAGAACGGTTACGACTTCGTCGCGCTGACCGACCACTGCATGGAGCGCTACGGCTACGCGATCAGCGATACGCGCGAATTCCGCAGTGAGGACTTCACCACGCTCATCGGCGCGGAGCTGCACCCGGGGCGGATCGAATCAGGCGGGCCCTGGCATCTGCCGGCGGTGGGCTTGCCGCTGGATTTCGAGACGTATCGCGAGGGCGACACCGGCGCGAGCGTGGTCCGGCGCGCTATTGAAGCGGGCGCCTTTGTGGCCGTGCCGCATCCCAACTGGTTCGCGCTGACAGTGGACGACTTCGAGACATTAGGCGCCGTGCACGCCGTCGAGTGCTTCAACGGCGTCTCCGATTACGACAGCGACCGCGGCTTCAGCTGGCACTATATCGACATGCTGCTGCATCGCGGGCATCGCGTGGGCGCGATTGCGACGGACGACACGCATGCCCTTCCTGACGTGAACGACTTCATGCGCGGCTGGGTTCAGGTCAAGGCCGAGTCGCTGACGCCGGAAGCGCTGCTGAGCGCGCTCAAGGCGGGGCATTATTACGCCAGCACAGGCGCGCAGCTGCACAATGTCGAATTTCAGGGGCGCGACCGGCTAGTGGTTGAGTGTTCGCCGGCGACTTACATTTATCTCAGCGGGGAACGGGCGGGCGTACTTGGCCGCGTCAGTGGGGCCTGGCTGACGGAAGCCGAGTTTGATCTGCGCGATGTGGATTCGCGCTGGCTGCGGGTGACTGTGCGGGATGCGGCGGGCGGCCGCGCTTGGACGAATCCGCTGTGGCTGGGGTGAGGCGACTTCTGCCGCAGCGGCACAGATCGTCGCAAAAGTTGCGGCCGAATCAAGCGCAAACGTCAGTTCGCCCGCATCTGACGCGCCAGCAGGCCGCTGACCAGCCGAATCAGCGCGTAGGGCAACGCTAGTTGACAGAACCGAGCCAGAAGTTTTACGATATAAGCGGTATAGTATAGGCAATATGATTTAGCCAGCGAGGCAAGCATGGCATACGACAGACGCAAAATCGCCAATTCATTCTATTTGCCCAAGCATCCTTTTCTGCGAGGAATCGCGAGTTTGATGGATTTCACGGGTTCGCGCCGGCGAGAAATTGAAAAGCAGATCCTGGAAAGATCAGACGCCGATGCTATGCGCGCCGATTGGGAGGCGGTCGGGGCGAGTCTCTGGTGGTCAATTGGCGAATACGAGGACAAGCTCAAATAGGACGCTGTGAGTGAGTGAAGAGCCGAGTAGCGAATCACTTTCACACGAAAACGAGCAAGGCCTAACGGATGTTCCGATCCCGCCGGAATTGATTCAAGACATCCCGGAAGAAAAGCGTAGAGAGCTAATTCAATTTGTCAACAGCATCCATGTTGAGCATAGTTCTGGACCGATGCCGCCACCGAGTATGCTCGCTTCATACACTCCTGAGGTTCAACGGATTATCGTCGATGAGTCGGTCCAGCATGGGCGACACAGGATGTCTTTGGAAGAGCGGGTGATTACGGCTTCAATTCAACAGGAAAGACGCGGAATGTGGCTTGGCTTTATCTTGGCATTCGCGTTGATACTCTGCGGCACAGCAATCATTCTGTCAGGATATAGCGCCGAAGGACTTGCCTTGATAGCGGCCGATGCCATAGCAATAGCCGTAGTATACGTTCACGACCGCCGAAGCAGCGAAGGCTGAGTCAAGACGCTCTGAAGGGTTATCAATATATCTGATACCAAAGAACAGCGATCGCCAGAACGTTTCTTGGTGTTCAATTCGCCCGCATTTGACGCGCCAGCAGGCCGCTGACCAGCCGAATCAGCGCGTAGGGCAGCAGCACCGGCAGCACCAGCTCAATCGCGATCGTCATGACCAGCGCCAGCGCCAGCCGCAAATTGGCGGCGGCCATGGCCGCTTCCGAGGCCTCGCGCGCCAGGTCGAGCGCGGCGGACAGGGACTGCAGGTTCAGTTGCTGCAGCATATTGATCAGGATGAAATAGAAGGCCACCCACGCGATGGACGAGGTGATGGCGATGGCGCGAAAGGGCACAAAGGCGCCGATGCCAACGCCGACCATGCCGACCATCAGCGGCTCCAGCACCAGGCGCAGCAGGGCGGTGATCGTCATGGCGACGATCAGCAGGTAGGTGGCGGGTCCCGATTCGCGCAGGGGGAATAGCCCGGCATAGTGCATGATGATCAGCGGCGGGCCGAAGATGGCCGCGCCCTGCACGATTAAGATAAGGTCGTCCATTTTGCGCCAGATGGCGGATGCCACCTTGCCCAGGAAGATCTGTTCCAGCGACATGGGCGTGGACATCAGCAGGTGCATGGTGTTGTTGCGTATCTCGTCCGCCATCACCGCGGCTGCATTGGCGGCGATGGAAAACAGGGCGCGCAGATAGAAGATAATGCCGACCGGTATCACCAGCACCGACACCACGATCACAGTGGTGGCCAGGTCGGTGACAAAGGGGAATACGATGCCAATCAGCAGCGCGACCAGCCAGAAGCCGCAGATATAGAATATGGGTTCAAATTCGGGCGGCAGCGTGCGCCAGTACAGGCCCAGATGGCGGCGGACGATGGGGTTGGTGGCGCGGGCCCAATAAGGCAGCGTATCCATCGGCGAGCGGTCGTCGGCGACGATGGATTCGGCGTTGCTGCTCTGCGATGTGGCGCGGACGCTCATGCTTAGCTCACGGCTTCAGGAGAATGTGACGCCGCGATAAATCTCCGACATCGGCAGCGCACATCCCAGAGCTTCCAGGTAGACGACATCCTGCAGGTCATCAAAGGTCTGCCATAGCCAGCGCTCGTCCATGCGCGTATGCAGGTCGACGGAAACGCGATGTTGATCGACGATGAGATAAGCTTGCACAGTCGGAATCGAACTATAGAATTCTCGCTTGCTGTCGCGATCATAAGACCGGGACGCGGGAGAAGTTACTTCGACCATCAGGATGGGATTAAGCAAGGTGCTGTTGTTATCTTCGAGCAGCGGCCCCTCGCGGACGGCGCTCAGATCCGGGTAGACATAGCGCGTAGGGCTGATCTTGACGCGCATATCGCTGCCGCGAAGTGAGCAGTCGGATTCACGCAGTTGACCGTATAGCGCGCAGGCGGCGTTCAGCTTGATCACGCTATGATTATTTGTGCCGCCGGTCATGTCAAAGAGCTCTCCATCAATGTACTCGTAGCGGCGTTCGTTCTCCACCGCTTCGATGGCGAAGTATTCTTCTACGGTCAGTGTCGCGGGAATGGGCTTGGCAATCATGGCGTTCCTCATGCGCTCACATAGACATTCTAGCATGGCTGCGGCCTATTCTCCACGTTCTTGGCAATGCCGCGTCTCGCGTAAGCCGGCGTAATTCTTGGAAATACGTGCCCAGCGCGGCGACTATGTGTTAGATTTGATAGGCGGCTTCCCATTGCGTGAGCGAATTATGCGCGTAGCCATTATCACCGAGACATTTTTGCCCAAGGTCGACGGCATCGTCAAGGTGACCTGCTTGCTGCTGGATCACCTGGCGCGGCGAGGGATCGAGGCGCTAGTCATCGCGCCGCGCTATGGCGAGGGTCAGCGCTACAAAGACGCGCCCGTTCGCAGCTTGCCCAGCATGCCAATGCCGTTGTACCCGGAAGCGCGGATTGGCTTCGCCACCTTTTCGCTGTATCGCGATTTGGCCGCCTTCCAGCCCGATGTGGCGCATCTCTTCCATCCGGTTGCCACGGGCATCCCGACTATGGCGATGCTGAAGTGGATGGAGGTGCCGACCGTGACGTCGTTTCACCTCGACTACGCGCGGCTGGCGCCTCAGTTCCGCGTCGGCGCGCTGGATCTGGGATTCACGCGGCCGCTGATTGACGAGATCACCAAGAACGTCTTCAACTGGGCCGATTACAGCCTGGCGCCGTCCAAGCTGGTGCAGCGGCAGATGCGCCGGCTGGGCATCGGCAAGGTCGGCTTGTGGCGGCGCGGTGTGGATGCGGCCGCCTTTCACCCCGGCTTCCGCTCGGACGCCATGCGCGCGGAGATGACCCAGGGCAATCCGGACGCAACGATTCTGCTCTACGTGGGCCGGCTGTCGCTGGAAAAGCAGATCGAGCATATCCGCCCGGTCCTGGAGCAAGTACCGAATACCCGCCTGGCCGTGGTCGGCGATGGGCCGGCGCGCGCTACTCTCGAGCGGCAGTTCGCCGGGCAGCCCGCTGCGTTCATGGGTTATTTGCGCGGCGAGCGGCTGTCGCAGGCCTACGCCAGCGCCGACATTTTTGTATTCCCCTCGCGGCTGGAGACATTCGGGCTGGTGGTGATCGAGGCGATGGCGGCCGGCTTGCCGGTAGTAGCGGCGCGCGTGGGCGGCGTGGCCGATATCGTCAGCGAGGGCGTGAACGGCTATACCTTCGAGAGCGGCGATGTGGCCATGCTGTTGGACGGCGTGCTAAGGATCGCGAGCAAGCGCGAGAGGCGCGTCTGGATGGGGAAGCAGGCGCGGGCCTACGCCGAGACGCAATCCTGGGAGGCGATCATGGATGAGGTGATCGAGGTTTACGCGTCGCTGATCGAAGAGCGGCGTCCGCAACAGGTGGCGGTCTAGCCCCAAATTACTCCGCCATGACGCGCTGGACGGCCTCGACAACCTGCTGGTGGCGCGCGCCGTTGCTGGCGATCAGGCCGGCATTGGGCAGGGTCTCGCCCTGAGAGAAATCGAGAGGTCCGCCGTCGAGATCCGTGATCGTGCCGCCCGCGTTCTGCACCAGGGCGACGCCGGCGACGTGATCCCAGATCTTGTGGGCGTAGGCGCTGCCCTCGCGCGGCAGGCGCATGTAGAGGTCGGCATCGCCGCAAGCCACCAGGGCGTATTTCTCCATGCTGTCCAATTCGAGCAGCTTCACATTGCCCAGCCCGGCGTAGTCGCGCGCGCGCCCCATGCGGGATTTGCTGGCGTGATAGCGCTCGTAACTTTGCACGGCGACGTAGTCTTCAACTTTGTGGCGCTGCGAGACGGTAACCTTGTGTCCGTCTCCGGCGGCTAGGGGCGCGCGATAGGTCGCGCCGTCGCGCGTGTAGAAGAGGGCGCCGGCGCCAGCCTTGTAGCCGGGCGCGGCCACGATGCCCTCGCTCACCTGCCCTGCTCGCAGCAGCCCAACGGCGACGACGTAGTGGCGGCGCGCGAGAAAGCCCTTGGTGCCGTCGATGGGGTCGATGACCCAAGTGCAGGCGGCTGTACGATCGACGCCGAAATCGAGCCAGGCGACCAGCTCGGCTTCGCTGACCGGCTCGCCCAAGATCTGCGTCAGCAGCGACAGGACTTGCGCCCGCTGCTCCGGCGTGACCAGCTGCAGGAATTGCTCGCCCGACTCTTCGGCGACGACGGCATCGCGCGGGTAGTGCGCTTGCAGGGCGCGGCAGATGATGGCTTGCGAGCCGTAGTCGGCGATGGTGACTGGCTCGGTCTGCGCGCCGCTGGATTTGGCGCTGGCGACCAGGTACTTCTCTTGCACGAGCTGGCAAAGCTTGGCGGCGTCGCGCGCGGCGGCGATTATCGCTTGCATTCCTTGTCCTCTGATTTAAGCGGGCGTCTCACGATGATAGACCGCCAAGTCTGATTGTCCAAGATTCACAATAAGTTAGATCTGCAGGGCTTGTCCGTTACTGTGACGCAGGCGCCGGCCACTCGAAACTGGCGCGCATTCGACGCGTTTACCACTGAGTGAAATCGAGGGCACAGAGGGGAGTTGGCTAGAGGTATCGCGCAAAATCAAGGACCAATACTACAAAGCTAGGGATCATCCTGGACTCGACCAACCGTCATATCTCCCGGTATCCCCCTCTGTGCCCTCGGTGGCAAATGCGTTGGCAATCCGCAAAAGCGTGGCGCTGTGGGCGCGTGACTAAGCCAGATGCCGCTTCACGACTGCCGGATCCAGCTCGATGCCCAGCCCCGGCCGGTCGGGCGGCGTGAGATAGCCCTGCTCCAGTTGGATCGGCTCGCGCAAGATCTGACTGTGGAACTCATTGATGTTGAACTCCTGGATTAAGAAGTTGGGCGAGCAGGTATCGAGTTGGACGGCCGCGGCCATAGCTACCGGTCCGCAATACATGTGGGGCGCGATCATGGCGTAATACGCCTCGGCGATGCTGGCGACCTTCTTGGCTTCCAGGATGCCCCCGCACTGGCCCACGTCCACCTGGATGATCTGGGCCGCCTGCTTTCTGAGCAGCTCGGAGAACTCGTACTTGGTCACGAGCCGCTCGCCGGAAGCGATGGGGATGCTGGTTTGCGCGGCAACCCGCGCCATCTCGTCGACATTCTCGGGCGAAACCGGCTCTTCAAACCAGTAGGGACTATATTGTTCCAGCTCGGCGGCCACGCGAATGGCGCCGGCGGTGCTGAATTGGCCGTGGGCGCCGATGGCCACCTCGAGCTCGTCGCCGACCGCGTCGCGGATGGCTTGGAATATCTTTCCCACGTGTCGAATGAATTGAAGCGAATAGTCGCGTGGCGCGGGAGTAATTGGCGTGAAGGGGTCGAATTTGCAGGCGGAGTTGCCCTCGCGGACGAGTTGCTCGGCGATGCGGCCGGCTTCGGCTGGATCCGCCCAGATGCCTTCGGTGGGCATATAAGCGTAGGCGCGCAGCCGGTCGTGAACGCGCCCGCCCAGCAAGTTGTAGATCGGCTGATCGAGCGCTTTGCCGACGATATCCCAGCAAGCCATTTCGATGGCGCTCAGCGCGGGTGTGCCGTAGAGGCTGGGGTGGCGATAATCATGACGCGAACCGTAGACATTCTGCCACATCTTTTCGATGTCGAAGGGGCTGTTGCCGATGACAAATTCGTCGCAGATTTGGTGGATAAGGCGGATTTGCGACGAGAGGTCGAGGGCGTGGCCGGTCGGCCGTTCGCCCAGCCCGGTGATGCCTTCGTCAGTCTTAAGCTCAACAAAGAGCCAATACTGGCCCCCGCGATAAGGCTCAATATTACGTACCAGAATAGTTTCGACACCGGTGACTTTCATTGGTATTTGCGTCCTGTAATTATTGGCGATCAAGCGGTCAGTTATTATGCGCCTACTATTGTAGCGTCGTCCGGCAAGAGCGGCCCGTTTATGCTGCTTGCAAGCGTCGCTGGCGGACGCCTAAAGCCAGTCCGCAAAGTCGAAGCGTTCATGATGCCAGCGCAGGCGCAGGTCGCAGCCGCGAAAAGCCTGTTGGCCGGCCGCCTCGCCGATGCGCCACTCGCTTGACCAGGGCAGACGCTCGACGCCCCAGGGCGAGGCGCCCATCATGCTCGACCAATCGTGCGCGTCGCTCCAGCGCCAGAGCAGACCACCGGGACCCATTCCGCTGTGCATGGCGAATTGCAGGCTGAATTGGCGATCGCTGGGCAGCGCCGGACCCTGCCAGCGATGCGGACTGCGATTGGCCTGCGGGCTGAGCAGCGCGGTCAGCCGCTGATCGACGCCGCTGATGCCCAGCCAGAGCCAAGGCAGCGCGCCGCCTTCGGCCTGGGCGCAGAGCAGCGTCTGCGGCTGAGCGGTCGTATCGGGCGCCAAGCGCAAGCTGATCTCCCAGGCGACCAAGCTAGCCGTCTCGGAGTGTTGCAGGCAATCGGCGGGCAATGATTTGGCTGCGGTCGGCGTGAAAGGCGCCCAACTTGCTGCCGGCGGCAACTGCCAGGGCCAGCTCAGCCACTCGCGCATTTCGCCGTGGCGATCCAGCGTTTGGTAGCGCAAGCCGGTGTCGTCCCCGTTATCATCCAAGGCCGCTTGCACAAAATGCAGGTACTCCTGCTCGGGCGGCATGCGGTGGGCAGTGCCGGCGCCGGCCGTGCAGACCTGCAATACGCCCGATTGGACTTGTACGTCAAAAGCCAGGATGTGACTGCAGAAGTAGGCCAGCACTTCGTGGCGCAGCAATACATCCCAGAAGCGCCGGCCGTTTTCGCGCTCGATCACGCGCTGATAGTCGCCCGCGTAGCCGTTGACGGCCCAGACCGGATGATGGCCGAAGACCAGCTTGTGGCGGGCATCGCGTTGCTGGCGCAAGATCTCATCCAGCCATTTGGTTTCGACCGTGCCCTCGCCGCCAGTACTGGCATCGAGCGTGTTGACGAAGACCAGCAGCAGATCGCCGCGACGGACAAAATAGGACAAGCCGCCGGGCCCGTTCCCCGGCAGATGCGGCATGACTTCGCGAAAGACCTTTTCGCTCGCGCTGTCGTAAACGGTGTGGTTGCCGGTGCTGTGATAGAGGGGAGTAAGGTCGCGATCCAGCCAGGACATTTCACGCCTGAAGAAGTGCCGCCACTGCCGGCGCAGTTGCTCGGCGTCTGTCGTCAGCCCCATGATTTCATCGCCGAGAAAACAGATGAAGTCGGGCGGCGAAGCGAGGGCACGGATAGCCGCGTTGACTTGTCGGAAGGTCGCTTCGTGCTTGGCGCCGGCTATGCCCGAGCAACTGTCGCCGTAGACCAGGAAGTGGTGGCCTTTTTGACGGGATTTCAGTATTGGAATGTTGCTCCGCAACAGCATCGGAACACTCCTGTCGTTGCCGGATAAGGCGAAAAATAGAGACGAGCAGACTCAGTATAACAGCGGCGCGGCAGTCCGGTCAGACAGCTATTTACCGCGCGTTCAATCATGCGGCGGAAACAGCCTTATTGCCGCCCTTGCGCAACGCGGGCAACTCGTGTACATTCCTTTGCCCTTGTGTCGCATTTGTCAGACTATTAGCAGGAGACCGAATTGGCTCAAAAGAGCGAGTTCTCAATTGAAGGCTTGCGCGAGTACAACCGCAGCAGCGCAGTGCGCTGGATCATCTCGCATTGCTTCGAACACAAGCTCTATTTCTTCGTGGGCTTGGTGGGCTTCGCCTTTACCTATACCGCCTTTTCGGGCGCGCGGGTGATGTTTGGCAAAGGCGCCGAAATAATCATCGAGGGCGGCGGCGCGGAGGCGGTCATCGGCGTCAGTCTGCTCGTCTTGCTCCTGTCGGTTTCTGACGGTCTGTTCTCGCTGATGGGATCGATGGCGATGGTCATTCTGTCGACGCGGGTTGAGCGCGATTCGCGGCACGAGCTTTACGCCAGCCTCTTGGGCAAGAGCCAGACTTTTCACGATCAGCAGCGCGTCGGCGATATCATGGCGCGCGCGACAGACGATGTGCGGCAGCTGAACTTCGTGATCCACCCCGGCATCATGTTCATGTTTGATATGGTGCTGGGTTTCGCGGTGCCCATGATTTACATCGCCGCCATCAATTACGAGCTGCTGCTGGTGCCGATAATTTTTGTCATCG
>JAGWBC010000058.1:0-16366 GCA_021296115.1 Anaerolineae bacterium
TCCCGCGCGCGCTGATGCCGCATCTGTGGAAGATCAAGCAGCCCTACAACGTCAACGTGGCCGCCGATGTCGCGGCGCAAGCCTCGCTGCGGGATGTCGACTTTTTGCTGGAGCGCGTGCGCACCCTGGTGGAGCAGCGGCAGCGACTGGAAACAGCCTTCGCCGAATTGCCCGTCCTCTCGCCCTACCCCAGCCAAGCCAACTTCGTCTTGAACCGCGTGCAGGGCATGAGGGCGGAGGACTTTCGTGACCGGCTGGCGCGCGCCGGCATCATCGTGCGCTACTACAACAAACCGCGCCTGCGCGACCACATCCGCATCAGCGCCGGCCGGCCGGAACAAGTGGATCGCCTGCTGGAAGCGCTGCGCGGATTCGCCGCAGACTGAGCGCACATTCCCATAGACAGGCAAACTCACCACAGAGGCGCAGAAGTAGATCCAACTAAGTAATGCGACAAATGAGAGGACATTGTAGCGGCGATTCTGTGAATCGCCCGATGTTGTAATGATGAATATTCGGGCGACATACAATGTCGCCCCTACAACCGACCAGATTCCAGATTCTCATCACTTTGTTGAAACTACTGAGATCACAGAGTTTTTTCTTTTGGAGGGGTCTGGAAACCCGGTCTGAAATGCCTTTCTTTATTACATTTCGGGGCAGCGGGCGATTGGTGATCCGGCGACTAACTCGCAGCGCCAAGAAAATTCCTCTGTGTCCTCTGTGCCCTCTGTGGTTAAATATCTTGTATAGCGTCCAATAATCCACAGCAATTTCGCGGAATCCACCGCTCAGCGAAAGATCAAGCGCGACACCAAAGAGACCCAGATTGAACTCAGCCTTAATCTTGATGGCGCCGGCAAGGCTGATATCAGCAGCGGCATCGGCTTCTACGACCACATGCTAGGGCATATCGCCTTGCACGGCAAATTCGACTTGCGCCTGCAGGCCACCGGCGATCTGCATATCGACGCGCACCACTGCATTGAGGACATCGCCATCTGCCTGGGCAAAGCCATTGACGCAGCGCTCGGCTCGCGCAGCGGCATCCAGCGTATGGGCGCGGCTTACGTGCCGATGGACGAGGCGCTGGCGCGGGTCGTCATCGACCTCAGCGGACGGCCCTACGCCGTCATCCAGGCCGACTTCAATACGCCGATCATGGGCCAGATGCCGACTGATTTGGTCGCGCACGCGCTGGAGACCCTCGCGGCGCATGGCCTGATGAATTTGCACGCCGAAGTCCTCTACGGGCGCAACGACCATCACAAAGCGGAAGCGCTCTTCAAAGCCTTCGGGCGCGCGTTGGCGCAAGCCGTCGCGCTTGACCCGGGCCGGCAGGGCATCCCCAGCACCAAAGGCACCTTGACGGAGTAAAGGCTCATGCAGGAATTTGTCGATTTCAGCAAAGAACTGGCCCGCGCCAGCGGCGATATCATCAAGCGCTATTTCCGCAGCGGCGTCGCTGTCGAGACCAAAGACGACGAGTCGCCCGTCACCATCGCCGATCGCCAAGCCGAAGAGATCATGCGCGAGATGATCATGAAGCACTATCCCGATCATGGCATCATCGGCGAGGAGTTCGGCACACACAACGAAGGGGCGGAATACCAATGGGTGCTCGACCCCATCGACGGCACCAAGTCTTTCGTCAGCGGCACCTTCCTCTTCGGAACGCTGATCGGCTTGATGCAAGACGGCCAGCCCATCGTCGGCGCGATCCACCACCCGGTGACTTCGCATTTGCTGGTCGGCGACGGTAAACAAACCCAGCTTAATGACGAGCCGGTGCGGGTCAGCTCCAAGCGCGACTTGCGCCAGGCGGTGCTGTGCTACACCGACTTTATCGATGTCGGCAAATATCAGAATGGCATCGCCTTTCAGCAATTGATGGGCATGACGCGCTACAACCGCACCTGGGGCGATTGCCACGGCTATTTCCTGGTGGCGACAGGGTATGCCGATGTCATGCTCGACCCCATCATGCACCTCTGGGACATCGTGGCGCTGATCCCGGTAATCGAAGGCGCCGGCGGCAAGATCACCTCCTGGAACGGCGGCCCTCCGCTCAGCGGCAATGGCATCATCGCCAGCAACGGTCCGCTGCACAGCCAGGTGCTGCGGGTCTTGATAGCTTGACGGTTCTGTGCAGTATGAAAAGGGATAGCTCATGCAGCATCTTTACTTTCCAATTTAGCAATAATGACGGCCGGATTTCCGAAAAAGGGTCGTTCAGAATTGTGTTGAACAGGGCACGGAGGCGGTAGCATGACTGATAAACTTGTCACAATTTGGTACGAAAATCCGACTCGTCCAGACCCCAACCACACAAAGTCTGGTGATGCTAAGCAACAGCATTCAGATTCCAAGCAACCAGCTCCCAAGACAGAGCCGGCTCAAAAGAAGCATGTGAAGCTTGCGAAGGACTAGTTCTCCGCTTCTGACCACCTCGTATCACATACGTTGAAACGCCCCGGTATACGCCAGGGCGCTTTTGTCTGCCGCGCGATCGCACTACAATAATGTACACGTAGCGCAGGCCAGCACCATTTGATCCACCTTCCTCCTGAGAGGCCTCATGCCAAAGATCAGACGCATCTACCTCACCAGCCACACGCATACCGATATCGGCTACACCGACCACCAGGACACGGTGTTCCGCCAGCACCTGGGCTTCATCGACGACGCCATTGAGCTGGGCGAAGCCACCGCCCACTATCCCGAAGCGGCGCGCTATAAGTGGACCTGCGAGCTGACGGCTTTCGTCGAGCGCTACTTCCAGGAACGCTCGCCGGCGCAGGCCGACCGCTTCCTCGAGCTGCATCGCCGCGGGCAAATGGCAGTCGCCGGCATGCAGTATCACTGGACGCCGATGCTCTCGACCGCCGGCATGCTGCGCTCGCTGCTGCCGGTGCGCCGCCTGCGCGATGACTACGGCATACAGATCAGCGCCGCCATGCAATGCGATGTCAACGGCGCCAGTTGGCTCTGGGCCGATTTGCTGCCCGCCATCGACATCAATACGCTGACGATGTCGATCAATATGCACCGCGGCCGGCGGCCCGAACCCGACCTGAACGCTTTCTGGTGGCGCGGGCCGGCTGGGCGGCGTTTGCTAACTTTCAACGGGCCGCATTATCTCTACGGCATCTTCCGCTACGGGCTGAGCGATATGAACTTCGTCGATGAGCTGCTGCCGCCGCAGCTGGCCAAGCTGGAAGCGCGCGAGGATTACCCTTACGACTTCCTGTATGCCCAGATTACGCATCCGGCGCGGGTCGACAACGGACCGCCGCTGCCCCACATGGCCGACTTCGTCCGCGACTGGAACGCCAGCGGGCGCGAGCCGCAACTGATTTTCACCACCATCGATGGTTTCGCGCGGATGCTGCATGACGACTACGGCGAGACCCTGGACGAATGGCGCGGCGACTGGGCCGATTGGTGGGCGGACGGCGTCGGCTCCTCAATCTATGAGACCAGCCTGAATCGCCAAACCGAAGAATTACTGCCCCTGCTGGATTATCTCGCGACCCAGGTTGAGGGCGCCGATCTCGGCTTGATCGAAAAAGCTTACCATCTGGTCTCGCTCTACGATGAGCATACCTGGGGCGGCTTCGCCAGCATCCGCCGGCCGCATTCCCATTTCACGCGCGCCAGTTACAACCGCAAAGCCAGCTTCGCTTACGGCGGCTATGGGCTGACGCATGAATTGCTGGCGGACAACGGCCGCAAGCTGGCCCGCGCTATCACGGGCGTCACGCCGGAGGGCGAGGCCTGGCGCCGCTGGGGACAATATATCAGCGCCGACCCGGCTGACGCGCCGGACAACTATCACTACCTGGTGCTGAACAGCTGCGGCTGGGGGCGGCATATCCGTTATCCGCTGCCGCCGGATATGGGCGGGGCCGCGCCCCACGGCGTGCTGGAGCAATTTCTCATCGGCAATTACCGTGAAGATCCGCCGCTGATCGCCGATACGCCCGCCGAAATGATGATTGATCTCGAGCTGCCCGCATTTAGCTACGCAGTCATCGCGCCGCGCTCCCTTGAAGCCGCGCCGGACAGCGCTATCGGCGAAGGCAGCATCGAGAATCGCTGGTATCGTTTGCGGATTGACCCGCAGACCGGTGGCTTGCTCAGCTGGTACGACAAGGAGCTGGGCCGCGAATTGGTCAAGGCCGACGATCTGTGGCGCTTCGGGCAGTATATCTACGAGTGGGTCGACCACCCTGATGACCGGCGGGCGATCTTCGCGCTGGACTTCGACCGCGAAGATTTCGGCGTCCGCCACCAGGATACACCTTTCCGCCGCAGCGGCCCGACCGCAGTCGAGATTATGCCGGCGCGGCAACTGCCCGACCGCCTCGAGATGGAAGCGCGGCTGCAAGCCAAAGGCGTTGTGAGCGTCAAGGTCCGCTACAGCCTGCCGCAGCATCAAAAGGCGCTGCACATTGACATGCTGATCGACAAGACCTTTTGTACGCTGGTGGAAGCGGTCTACCTGCCCTTCCCGCTGGCGCTGGACGATCATCGTTTCCACCTCGACCTGAACGGCGTGCCGCTGGAGCCGGAACGGGAGCAGCTGCCCGGTTCCTGCCGAGATTGGTATGGGGTACACCGCTGGGCGGAAGCCGGCGACAACGATGTCTCGGTGACGCTGGCGCCGCTGGATTCGCCCCTGATTCAGCTGGGCGGCATAACGACCGGCCGCTGGGCGCATGAGCTGGATGCGCGGGGGCCGACTCTGGTCTCCTGGGCGCTGCACAATCACTGGGATACCAACTTCAAAGCCAGCCAGGGCGAGGCGATTCTTCAGCGCTATCGGCTGACGTCGACCGGCCGGTACGACTCGGCCGCCTCGTCGCGCTTCGCCATGGAGGCGGGGCTGCCGCCGCTGATCGTGCGCGTGCCAGGCGCGGAACTCGGCGCCAGCGGCATCTTCATGCAGGCCGATCCCGAAGGCGCCTGCGAGCTGCAACTCAAGCGCGCTGCCGATGGCCGCGGGCTGATCGTACATGCCTACAAGCGGCTGCAATTCCCTGGACCGGCGCTGGAATCGGCTTGTGAATGCAATCCAATAGAAGTCGATTGTGAGGCGCTGACGGTCGCGGATGGCGGTTTCACGCTGAGCGTGCCGCCGCGCTCGGTGGCCTGCGCGCGGGTGATTTTTCGTGTAGCTGGCTAGCTGGCCGGACCGAGGCTACTGACTTTGAGGCGCATTCCACAAGTCGGAATCATAACCTGTGTCGCTTCGCCCGGCCGGGCTGGGCATGTTAAATCGAGCGCCTTCAAGAATTTCGATAACTGTAAGCATCTGCATTTTGGGATAGGTCTTGCCGCCTATTTCGACGTCGCCTGCAAGCGCCATCGTTTGCTTGAAGTTCTTCATTTGCCGTTTGCTCGGCTCGCGTAGAGATATAAGACCAGCCATCTGTATGTTTTCGAATTGCAGTACGCTGTTTAGCGACCGTACATGAGTGATGCTTAGGTTGCCTCCGCCCTTAACCTCCAACGCCATGCACTGCAATACATCCTCTCCAGGCATATCAAAGTAAATCCGCCCGTCAATGCCATCATCAGCCGTTTTCTTGACGTTGACAAAGCCCTCAACTTGCTCGACGCACCACTTTTGGAATTGGTATGGGTCTTGATTCCAAAGCTCATGGGCGCCTTCCCAATTCTGAGGCAGTCCATCGATCACGTAGTCGTTGTCCTGCACCAAGTGCAAGCGGTCTTGAAGGCGCGCGCGGGCGACCCGTTTGATGGCGTGGATGGTTATATCGATTCCTAGCCACTTGCGGTCGAGCCGGCTCGCAGCCTCAATTGTGCTAGCACAGCCACAGAAAGGATCAAATACTACGTCGCCGGGATTGCTGCTAGCGCGAATTATGCGATCAAGAAGCGCAAGCGGTTTCTGTGTCGGGTACCCGAGACGCTCTTTCGACTGTGGTGAGAGGCGGTCAATATCAGTCCACAGATTTTGAACTGGCGCGCCTGGCATTTCGTGAAGATACTGCTTGAATTGCGGCACATTACCCTTGGGCGGCCAGTAGATGTAGTCATGTTCATCCAGCAAGTCCAGACGCTGCTTGATGCTCCATGAAAGCGCCTCGTCGCCGCCCAAATTGCGCACGATTCTTTTCGGAACACTCCAGGAGCGTCCGCTAGTCGTTGGGCTGTATCCTCGCCAAGTGGATCCAGAATCCCCCGCGCTTACCTTAGGACCCGTCAAAGTAACCAAGCGGTATCGACCGCGCTCATCTTCAAAACGATAGAACTTCTGAATATATTCGTCCGAATATTCGGCGTACTGAGTGTTCCATACGTATCTGTTGCTCACGTTGTAGTAGTAAATCGCGTCGGTAATGCGCCCAAAGCGCTTTGGGTCATTGTGCGCCCAAGTTCGCTTCCAAACTATCTCATTGCGATAGCCTTGTACGCCAAAAATAACGTCCAAGACTATTTTTAGATAGTGACCTGCTGTGGAATCGCAATGCAGATACAGACTGGCTGTCGGCTTCAAAACGCGCTTGATCCAAACTAGCCGCTCCGTCATATAGGCCAAATACGCAGCCATGTCCGGCTGCAATTAAGCGAGGCCGTTGAGAAAATTGCTTAGAAAAGTGGCCCCATGCCCGTTTATGCCATGCTCGCTAAGCATCTTGGGCATCTCGTGGATCGTCCGCATGGCGTCGGCGTCAAGCACCCAAGTGTCGGTGTATGCCTCAACTTGGTCCGGCAGAGGGCGTCCGGTCTCGTCCGCATATATCGAGTTATAGTCCTCGTTGGAATTGAAGGGCGGATCAAGATAAACTAAGTCAACAGATTGTCGATTCATTTTCTCCCGCATAATAGTCAAGCAATCACCGTAAAACAGTGTGTTCATAGTCAGTTCCGTGAAGATTCCTATTGAATGGCTGAAGATTATCTTACATCATTTTGACGCTTTAAGAAGCGGATATGGCAGGAAGCATAACTCATGCTAAAGGGCAAAACCGCAATCGTAACCGGCGGCGCCGGCGACCTCGGCCAGGCCATGGCCCGCCAGCTTGCCGCGCAGGGCGCGCATGTCGTCATTTGGGATATCGTCCCGCAGGCGGACGCAGCAGCCGCCATTGAGCGCGTCCGCGCGCATGATCCACTGGTTGAATACGCCGAAGTCGATGTGCGTGACCGCGTCGCGGTCGATCGCGCCATCGCCGATCTGCCGCAGCTGGACATCGTCTGCTCCAACGCCGGCATCGTGGAGGCCCAGCCCTTCCTCGAGCTCAGCGAGGAGAACTGGCAGAATCACCTGGACATCAACCTGACCGGCTGCTTCAACGTCTGCCAGGCGGCCGCGCGCAAGATGGTCGCCGAGGGCAGGCCCGGGCGTCTCATATTGACTTCGAGTTGGGTGGCCGAGATACCCTGGCCCGAGATCACTGCCTATACCGTGAGCAAAGCCGGCGTGAATATGCTGGTCAAGCAGATGGCGCGTGAACTCTCGCCGCAGGGCATCCTGGTCAATGCGGTGGCGCCGGGCATCGTCAAAGCGGGCCTGGCCGGGCGGCAGTTGCGCGAGGAGCCGCAGTACGCCGCGCGCGTGGCCAAGGCTATCCCGCTGGGCGAGCCGGGCACGCCGGAAGAAATCGCCGCCGCCGTCGTTTACCTGGCGAGCCCGCAGACGGCCTACATGACCGGCAGCATCCTGACGCTTGATGGCGGCTGTTCACTTTTCCAATTCGACAGCTAGTCCGCGCGAACTGCGGCGCAGCACGCTCTGAATCGTCTCCAGCAGCAAGCCGCGCTGTTCGTAACCGCTTTCGCTCAGCTCGCTGTAGCCGAGGAAAACGCCTTTGCGACAGCGGCGCGTTAATGCCAGCAGCAGGCGGCCCAGCGTCCCCCGATTCCAGGTCTGTTCGTCATCTTCCGTCCAGCGCGCGCCTTCTTGCCAGCCGCGGCTCAAGACGTAGGGATGCGTCAGCGGCTGATACAAGCGGCGCGACCAGCCCTCGCTGCCGATGTTGAGCCAGAATTGGTAGTCAACCGGGCGATTGGAAAGCAGGAAGGTATAAGCCGGCGCGATCAGTACGCTGTTTTCGTCTTGCGTCTCCCAACTGCGCCGATAGTAATTCGCGATCACGCCGCGGTCCACCATCGTCACGTAATCCCGCCCCAGGTCGGTCGGCTCGTCGTAGCGGCTCAGGAAGTCCAGTGACCAGCGGAAGTTGCGAGCGGAATCGACCAGGTTCATGCAGATATTGCCGGCATCGATATTGCCGTGGAAACCATAACCGCTGCGCGACAGCAATTCGCCGAAAATGCGCTTGAAGAAGATATCGATGGCTACCGCGCCGCCCTCGTCGCGGTAGCGCTCCAGCCAGAGAACCAAGCGGTCGTAGCGCTCGCCCAATTCGAAGGTGACGCGCGACTGCATCGCTGTGGATTGCACTTTGGAGAAGGGCAGCAGCGCGCCCTGACGGTAGAGCATTTCTGTCAGCAGCTTGGCGCGGATCAAGTCCAGCCCGTCGATGGCGGTCATCAGCGCGAAGGCGATATCGAACTCGGCCGGCTGCATCTGCCACCGCGGATGCGCCAGCCGCGCCAGCGTCAACAGCGTGCGAGCGGCGCGCTCGTCTCGCAGGGCTCTTGACGGGCGATGCGAACGCGTTTGGATACCACGCTTGTCAAGGCTTTCCATCAAGCCGAAACGCAATACATCGGACAAAAAAGGCGCCAGCACCACGATCTCATCCGGCGGCGTCAACTGCTCCTGCACCAGGTCGCTGATCTGATCAGCCACCCAGTCCACCATCTGCGGATGATAACGCTGCGCTTCCGCCTTCAGCGCCGCGCGCGGATCAATGTCCTCGTCACTTGACTCGACCACGCCGAGCTGCGCCGCCAATTGAGAACCGAGCGCCCTGACCGCCGGCTGCATCACCTGGCTCTCGTCCAGCGATTCCTGCCGATCGCAGAGCCGCCGCAAACGCCGCGCGTGCTCCGGGTCAGCGCCCAGAAAGCGCCGAAAACCGGCATCTCGATCAAAAATCAGCAGGGCCGAGGCGCAGTGCTCCAGCAGGGAGGCGATGTAAGCGTGCGAGGCGGGATTGTCTTCTTCGACATTGTCGACGATGAGGTGTCGAAAGCGTCGGCGCATATAGGCCTGCGCCTGCGGCAACGACAATACATGGTCGCGAAACAGCTCCAGATACAAGGAGAAATCCAGCAGATTGCGCTGCAGGCAGTAGTCGCGGAAAGCCAGGGCGCAGGTCTGCGCATCGCCAAAGATATGCGACTGCTCCACATCGCCTGCCAGCGCCGCATTCAAGCGCGAGCCGATCTCGCTGATGGGAAAGCCGACCAGGGCGGCCTTATTCATATTGTCGACAATCTGGCTGTAGAGCCGGGCGCGGTCGATGCGAACGCTGTTGAAATAATCGCGTTGATTCACCAGCGGCTCGATGGCGCGGGTCATGAAATACTGCACCAGCTCCAGGCTGAGGAAGTTAGGCAAGTCCTGCGGATGCTTGAAGCCCGCCCGCTCAGCCAACAGAAACCAAAACATCTCGACCATCTGCAGGGACAGACTGCCGATTGTATGCACGGACACCTGCCCGCCTTGATACAGCACCTGGTCTCGCAAGGCTTCAATATAGGGATTCGCCAGCGAGCGCTGCGGCACGAAGATCAGGATCGACTCGGCCGGCACTCCTTGTGACAGCAAACGCAACAGCCGCCGGACCGCCACAGCCGTCTTGCCACTGCCGGCGCAGCCTTCCAGCCAGATCTTGCTCTCCAAAGGCGACTCCACCAGAGCCGCCTGTTCCTCGCTTAATTGCACACCGTCCATCGCCATCCAACCATTATAGGGCGCGATTCTCTCTTTCCCTACCGCTGCGCCATGCTAGAAAACCCACTCGCAAGCTGGTACAATTCAGCACATCATGCGGTCCAATGGCGGGGCCCGATTATACTTGGTCAAACCGCTGATCGATTTTCCACGAATTTCCACTTTAAGCTTGCTTTAAGCTCAATTCCGCGCTACACTTGCATTGTATCTATACTGTTTAATGTTGGAGCGTCTCCTCGAATGTCTCAAGATCACCGTCCCCGTTCCGAGACACGACAGATGATGATCGACATCGTGGCCCGAAGCGAACGTCCGCTGACACGCACTGAGATCGTCAACCGGCTCAACCGAAAGAAAACGCCCCATCTCATAAACATGATGGATGCGCTGGTGGAAGATGGCGTATTCAGCCGCAGCATAGTAACATTTAATAACGGTGTAACAGGTTATGTTTATAGTGTAGCACGTCAGTTCGCGCGAGAATAGGTAGCCCTCATGAAAATCATCACACTCCTTAACGAGAAGGGGGGCGTCGGCAAGACCACCCTCGCAACGCATCTGGCGGCCGGTTTGGCGATTCGCGGCAAGCGCGTCATCTTGGTGGATGCCGACCCGCAAGGTCATGCCACTATCGCCTTTGGTCTATCCAAAGAGCCGGGCTTCTACGACCTGATCGTGCGCAGCGCGCCATTCCAAAAGGTGCTGCGGCCGGTGCCGGCGGAACGTTTTAATGTCCCGGACGAAGCGCACAACACGCGCGGGCAGTTGCTGGTCGTGCCTTCGAACATCGAGACGCGCAGCATCGCCGGTAATATATCCGATGCTTTCACGGTTTTGAAGCGCTTTAATCAATTGCGTAATGCCATCGACTTTGTATTCTTTGATACCTCACCGACGCCGTCCCTGTTGCATTCTTCTATATATATGGCGACAGACGGCATTATTTATCCCACGAAATGTGAAGCCTGGAGCTTCGATGGTTTGCGCGAGAGTTTGACGCATAAGGACCAGTTCAGTCCTATTCGTCAGCAGTACAACTTGAACGATATCAAGGTGCTGGGCGTGGTGCCCACCATGTACCGCGGCCGCACGCTGGAACACCAGGACAACTTGCGTCGCTTGCAGGACACCTTCGGCAGTCTGGTTTGGAAGCCATTACCGGTGCGAACGATTTGGACGGAGGTGGCCAGCGCGCGCCGCACGGTCTTCTCTTTGGCGCCCGGCAGCGGGACCGCGGACGATGCTTGGAATCTGGTGGACCAATTGGAGGAGCGCATCTATGAGCAGTCGTGAACGTCGCCGAAAGATACAGACCGAAGAAAACCTGCTCTCCGCCAATCCCAATACACTTGACCCAAAAACCGCCGACGCCATCGGCTTCGGCTTGGGCGAATTGGCGCTGGATATCGCCGCAGCCGACAACGAATTTCAGGCTATTGAAGCTGTCAGCATTCAAGAGATTCATCCGAATTCCATTCAACCGCGCTATACGATCCCCCACGACCTGACCGACATTTTCGCGCTGCATCCGCGCAATATCGTCGATATCTTTGAGCGCTGGATCATCGAAGTGCAGCTGGAGACCGGGCAGAAAGATTTCGACATCTTGCCCTTCTTGCACGGTCAATCCACCAGCCGCGGTACGCAAGCCGAAAGTGATGCGCCTGATCAAGCAAGCGCCGAGACTCCGCCGTCGACTAAAGAAAACGCGCTTATGAAGATCGTAGACCTGGCCGCCAGCATCCGCCGCGATGGACTGTCGAACCCCATCAGCCTGGTACGGCGCGCCGACCACTACGAATTAGAAACCGGAGAGCGCCGCTGGCTGGCGTATCAAATTCTCTATTGGAAATTCGGCGATGGCGACCGGCGGCCCGACGGCAGCGTTGTCAATTGGTCGCGCATCCCGGCCCGCGTCGTCAAGCAAGTAGACGTCTGGCGCCAGGCCAGCGAGAACAATGCCCGCGATAATCTAAACGCCATCAGCCGCGCGCGCCAACTCTCGCTGCTGCTGATGGACCTGCACGGCTGGGACAACTTCGTAAAGATCGATGCCTGCGAAAGCGAACAAGCCTTCTATGCCCAGGTCGCCGATGGCGCCGCCTGGCGCATTCCCCGCGGACAAGGCGAGCGCCTGCTCAACGCGATGGGCCTTTCGGACGCGGGCCAGTTGCGGCAATATCGCGCGCTCCTGCGCCTGCCCTCTGATCTGTGGCGGCGCGGCGACGATGAGAACCTCACGGAAGGCGAATTGCGCAAAATGAAAGCCGCGCTGGATAACGTTACACGAGTAACGGTTAAGAAAGCGAAGTCCAAAAAAGACGCCGTGACCCGGCTAGCGGCCGATGCAAGCCAATGGCGCAACAAACTCCGAAAGGAGATCGACTCGCTCGATGCCACCAACAAACCCAAGATTCGGCGCCTCATTGAAGCCGAGATCAGACAACTCATGCGGCTAATCGCCGATATTGACGAATCCCACCCCTAGTCCCGCCGCAACTCAACTCACAGCCACGAAACAAAAACGGGCGCGCACTGAATGCCGCCCGTTTCACATTCGCCTCAAAAGCGCTACACCTGTAACGGTATGCGCCGACTCCTATACCGTCACACGCAGCCCTACCGCTACGCCATACTCCGAACCAACAGGCCCATTCCGGCCCCCTCTTCGCCCAGACGAAACGCATGCTGCGCCATCGCCGACATCAACTCGCTGAATGAATCCCGCAGCGCCAGATACACATTACCCTCGCCGTACTGCTTCAACATCCGATACGCCACACCCCGCCGAGCCGGACGCCGGACCTCAGCGCCCATCCCATCCTCAGCAAAAAGATACCCGCGGATGGTCTCAGCGATCTTGTCCTCAGCTATATGATTTGGCACGGTGTCGTACTGAAGAGGCAGCTTTTCATAACGCGCCCTCGCCACACGAGCGCTCGCCTTCTCAGCCAGGCCGCGCAGGCCACTAAACAAACTGCCCCGACCAACACCACTCTCGCGCAATATCCGCAGACGCATGAAGGCTTCGACGCTAAGCGACTCGTACACAACCGATCTCGCATTCGGCTTGCCCAAACTCATCACAGAAGCCCGACGCACGCACACCTCCACCGCATCACCGCCACGACGCAGCAGCGCCGCGCCGATATGCCGCCAAGCCGGAAAACGCGCGCCCTCTCCAATCGCAAGCCAGTAACCGGGAGTTTGATTCTTCGCCCCATCCCGCTCCCGCCGCGGCAGACTCTTCAAGGTCTCCCAGGTCAATGTGAAGCGGCCGATCCGCTCGCAGACATGAACCCCCAGCTGCGCGTTATAGCGACGCAGGGTGCGCGCATTCAAGCCCAGCCGCGAAGCCAAGACCGACATCGGCGCCTGTGGAGAAAGTCGTTTCACATACTCACGATGCAGCGCGCGACGGTAAGCATGCTTGCTTGCCAGATCGGCCTTGCTCAAAGGATCAGACGGACACCAGCGCACATTCAGCACACCGAGAAGTCGCCCCGCGCTCGGCACTTGAAACACCAACTGCACCGGCCGCCCGCGCTTGCCCAAATTAAGTCCCCCGATGTCCAGGTATTCTACATATCTTCTACTGATAATATGCCGCCCGTTGTAACTGCACTGCTCTCCAGTCAGAGCCCCCATCACGCTCTTCCGATTCAGACCGTAGGTTTTACAAAGCTCGATCGCATCCCGCATGCAGAAGTACGACTCCGCCTGCCAGCCGGCCATACCCATGATATCCAGCAATCGCGCGGTCACCGACGAGCCCTGCGCCTGTAGCAAACGCTCCCGCACTGTATTTGCTATGCCTTCTCCCTGTTCTCCGTCTTGCACACCACGCCGCACTGCGCTTGCTATCGTCCGCCGGGCTTCAGCAAGCCGATTCGCAAAACTCTCGGTCTTATGACCTACCTTGCCCATGTTAACAGCATGTCTGCGAAGCAGCGCCTTCTCGATCTCGCCCCAGGTCATACCCTGACGAATGCCCAAGGACGCGCAACGATAAAGCGCATTATTGCGCCCGACGGAGGCACTCAAGCGCTGATATAGCAGGCCGATGTCGACATCACTCGAGCTCTGCTTCACAGCCATACTCCCATTCACTGAAGAGCGGCGCACATGAAAGTAATTCAGCAAAGCTTCAACTCCATCCTTATCCAATAACATTGCTTCAATGCGTCTGACCACCTTATAAATGAACCCCGCGATTCTCGATCCCGCCGCTACCACGTACGACTTCTCGCTTTTAATGTCGCCGCCATCAAACTGATGCGTCGGCACCTTTTCCTGCGTACGAAAATACACATGAAATCCCCGCCTGGTCTTCACCGTGTAGCTCTCCGCGTACTGGGGAAGGTGACGGCAAAAGCGCTGATAACGCAGATGATCATCAAAGTCGATCACCAGCAGCTGCGATACTCGTCCGCAGATCACAGCCAAGGCCCCCGCTCGATCATCAAACAATGCTTCAAGCTCCCGCCGCTCCGGGATTCTCCTTTGAAAAGCCCGCCACTTTATAGTCGGCTTCTTGGGCTCCCCGGCAGATGTGTCGCCAACTAGCGGGATAACCGAATAACCTTTGCCGGCCAATTTTATAGCCCGGTTCAAGAGCTTCTTACCACCTTTTCTTGCCACTTTTTTCATCGTTTTTGCGCCCCTTTTCCTGGGAATCCCTTGCTATTCCTAGTCATAAAAGCTACAATAAGCACGAAGCGGACGACCCACGCAAAAGCGGGCGCCGCGGATGTTCGGTGGATCGGCTCCTGCGCGAACATGGTCCGATCTACCTGCGAGTACAAAGGGCATGACCGATGGTCGGTCACTGATGAGGAGAGGCTGCCACCTCTCCTCTGCCTTTGGAGCCAAGTTTAGATTATCTTGCTAGATGCAGGCTTCTTTTAGAGGCCATTTCCGATCACAGACGCGCACTTTCTGCTTGAAAGTAGGTCAGAAAACGACCGGTAGTTCCGCAATCTTCATAAGGTCCGCCGCGACAAGATTTCTCAAGTCCTGGGACGGCTAGCTGGCTCGGCTTAAGTTGCACTCGATATATCTATACAGTCTATAAGATCCGGGCGCATCTCGCAAGGATTTTGTACGGTATTCGTGAAAACTCGTTGCGGGCTGACCGTGGCCACAATCTTAGAACGGACGTGCTAAACCTGAGAAAGAGACATGCTAGGGTCGGTCAAGAATATTGGCCAGCACGGCGAGCGGCGTCGCAGCGAGGAGGCCGGCGTCGACCGGTAATACAACACCCGATATCCAGCGTGCTTCGTCGCTGGCCAGGAAGACGGCGGCCCAGGCGACATCCCAGGCGTTGCCTTCGCTGCCTAATGGACCGGCTTTGCGGCGCAGAGAGCGTGTGTTTTCATCCAGGTGACGGACAAAGGCCCCGTGAATATGCCCGGGAGCAATTGCGTTGACGCGGATATTGTCAGGCCCATGGTGAACGGCCATTACGCGCGAGAGTTGGATGGCGCCGGCTTTGGTGACCGCGTATGAGACATTTGCGGAGAATCCGGCCCGTAATCCGTCAATTGAGGCGATGTTAATGATTGAGCCGCCGCCGCTGGCTGCCATAAGCGGGACAGCGTGTTTGCAGGTTAGCATCATGCTTTTGAGGTTGATTGCGAGCGCTGCGTCGATCTGCGCGTCCGAGACGTCTGTGATCTTGCCGGAACCGTAGGTGGCGACATTGTTAAAGAGGATGTGCAAGCCGCCGTAGCGTTCTCGACAGGCGTCCATCATGGCGATGCAAGCGTCTTCTTGGGTTACGTCAGCCAGGAAGATGGAGGAGAGGCCGCCTGCTTCCGCGATGTTTTGCTGTGTGCGTTGGACGCGCTCGCGGTTGTTGTCGACCAATAAGATTTTCGCGCCTTCTTGCGCAAAGAGCATGGCGGCTGCATAGCCGGTGCCGGCAGGTTCACCGCTGGAACCCGCGCCTGCCACAATCGCGATCTTGCCCGCCAGGCGACTATTTCCCATAAGAGAGTTGTCCAATCTCGATAACCTTAAAAGGATTTAATCCATGTGTACGCCGCCATCAACGTTGGGCGAAGCGCCAGTGATGAACGCGGCTTGGTCGGAAGCCAGGAAGGCGGCCATATTAGCCACATCGCTGGTCTCAGTCATGCGTCCCAAGGGAACGCTGGCTTGCGAACCTGATATCATGGTCTGCCGATATTCGCCCGCTCCGACGCCGCGCGGCGCCAGGGCGGCTGCCATTTCGTCGATGCGCTCGGTGGCGATCAAGCCCGGGCAGATCGCGTTGACGGTGATGTTGTGCGGCGCCAGTTCGAGCGCCAGCGCTTGCGTGAAGCCGCGCACGGCGAACTTGGAAGCGCAGTAGGCGGCAAATCTCGCCACGCCATGCTTGCCGGATGTAGAAGAAATATTGATGATTCTGCCGCCGCCGCGAGCGATCATGTGCCGCGCCACTGCCCGGCTGCAAAGAAATGTCCCTTTGACGTTGACGCGCTGGACAAGGTCGAAGGCCTCTTCCTCAAGCTCAACCACCGG
>JAGWBC010000058.1:16438-23245 GCA_021296115.1 Anaerolineae bacterium
GCATTGGCCACATCGGCGAAGAGCGGGAGCGCCCGGCGACCGAGCGCTTCAATCTCTTCTACGACTTTCGCAAGTCCTTTGCGCGGCGATTGATCTTCGTGCAGGTCGTTGACGACCAGGTCGGCGCCTTCTTGCGCCAGGCGCAGGGCAATTGCTCGCCCTAATCCAGCAGCGCCCGCCGCGCCCGTTACCAGGGCTACTTTCCCGTGCAGATCGTACATTTCGCTCTCCTGTAACGCGCTCAGCGCAGGATTCGCTGATCGCTTAGGTCTTTGCCGCCGACGGTCTTGGTCAAGCTGGCGCCGCGATATTCGCGAATCTCCAGGTCCGCAAAGGCATTGACGATATTGTACTGCGTGGGCATATCTTCCCAACGCGCCTTGTGAAATTTCAGGCTGCCGGCGCCGACTTTGCGTTCCAGGACGCGGCGATTTGGCGTTTCCGCCGGTGTGAGAACGGCGTAGGCGGCATCGGCCCGGCCCCACTCGCCGGTGCGCGGCACGTATTTGTAATGCAAGATGCCGGCGCCGCTTTGGCTGCTCGCGAGCTGGTCGATTTCCTGGCGTGATTGCTCGCGCAGATCGTCTACGTAGAGATCGAGGAATTTGAAGCCCAGCCAGCTGGCGATGATATGGTGTTGGCCGCGCAAACTGGTCGGCGTGGGCAATTCGCAGTAAATCTTCGAGAAGCCGATTTCCTCGCGGCCGGTGAGGATGGGGTCGGTGAGATTCTCCCAGAGCACCGTCAGGAAACTGCCGCTGAGACGGTCTGCCTCGCCCTCAAATCGCGCCGGGAAAGACACACCCAGGGTGTTGTAGCCGCGGCCCGCCAGCCACTCGATTTCGGTCATATAAGTCGCGCTGACGGTCACCACGGGCTCGCCATCAAGCGCGAATCCTGGCGGCAGAAATTTCTCCAGCTGCGCCGAATTGCTGAGAAAGCTGACGCTGAAGCTGGTGCTGTAGGGATTGTCGCGACACTCGAATTTACGCCCGTCGGGTCCGCGCCGCGGTCCGGTGCGCGGACCGAAATGGGTGGGCATGCGGTACATTTGGTCGGGATCAAATTGATAGGGCATACGGGGCTCCTTCTAACTAGATACAATCTCTTTTGAATCCGAATCACTACTGTTCTCCTGCGGGGGCGAGACGCGCGGACTGAGATGGATGAGCAGGTAGCCGGCCAAGCCATAAAGCGCCGCGGCAAATAGTTGGAATCCATGCAATAGAAAACCGGTCGCGGTGGCGTCCGACTCGTTCCAATCGGCAAACTGAACCAGGCCGACGCGCCAGGCGACTTCGACCACGCCAAATCCGCTGACATTGAACGGGAATGCCGAGGCAAACATGCCAATGCTGATGATGGCAATCATAGCTGGAAAGTCAACTTGAATGCCCAGGGCGCGCAGCAGCACATAGTTGGTCAGGAATGACGACGAGTAGGTGAAACAAGAGATGAAGAGGGCCGACAGGAAGAGGCGCGGCTGACGGACGCGATCCAGTTCCTCCGCCAGTTGCAGCCAGCCGGACTCGATGGCGCCGATGGGCCGGCGTTTGCCGCGTAAGAGCCTGCGAATCCAGGGCAGCAGAAGGCCGGCAGCAGCCCGTAGCAAGCTCCCGCCGAAGTACAGCGCGAGTACGCAGATGAAGAAGGTCGCCACAATAATCAGCATCAGACGGTCGCGCTGCTGCGCCAAGGCTTCGGCGCTGGTCAAGACACCCGAGGCGAAGACCAGAATGATGATGAGTAGTTCCAGGATGCGCGCGCCGAAGAGGCTGCTCAAACCCTCTTCCATCGAATAGTTGAGCCGAGAGCGCAGCAAGGCGACATAGGAAAGTTCGCCCAGCTTAAAGGGCAGGGCCCGCACCAGGAAGTTGTGATAGAGCGTAATCGGCGCCAGCAAGCGCCAGGGCGCGTCGTCCTTATCAAGCAGCACGCGGAAGCGCAGCGCGCGAAACAGATTCAGCGCCAGATACGCCAGCAGCGCGCCCAGCCAGCTGATCGGGGCGACGCGTCCTAGCAGCTGGTCGAATTCGGCCCATTTGACTTCGCCAACCAACACCGCTAGCAGCGCCACGGTAACGATAACTGACACGACTCGCACGATCAGCTGACGCTGTTTGCGCCGCTTTGAAGCGTTCCTTGTATCGGAATCTGTCATGAAGCAATTAGTCCTCAGTCCACAGCCAGTGGCTTAAGTCGCGCCCGAGCAGCGCGCTGAGTTGATCGACTTCGCCCGACAATTCTTGCGCCAGGCGGCGCCGCGTTTCGCGCGTTAGGGGCGAGCGCCTTTCATAGCGAGTATAAGCCGCGATAACGCCTTCTACGGCGCGCGTGCGGTAGGCATAGGGCAGGAAGGCGCTGGTGGTCGCCAGGTAGGTTAGGCGGTCCTTCAGCAGCATCAGCGAGAAACCCGTGCTGATGATCAAGTTTTGCAGCCAGGCCAGGCGAACTTCTTTGTTGGGATTGCGAATGCCGAAGTTGACCTTGACGTCGGTATCCAGCTCGAGGAATTCCAGCACAGAGCGGTATATGCCCGCCGTATCCGCGCGGAAATCGTCAAAGATGATGACCATGACGCGGTCTCGGCCGAAGCACTCGAAATAGCGCGACACCTGTTCGCTAAAGCGCGTCATGCGTCGGTACTGCAGCCCGGTGACGCAATGGGCAGCGCGGCGAATGCGTCTGCCTTGCGCCCGCTCGGATTCGGCCGCCAAGGCCTCCTCGAAAATCTCGATCTGTTCGTTGCCGCTGTAGCGAAATTGCGACCACATGGAATACATCATGTCGATTGGATTGCGCAGCATGATGATGATCTTGGCTTGCGGGTTGTAGCGGTGGATTTCGGCGGCGGCAACGCTGCTGGCCAGATACCAGGGCGATGACTCGCCGATGCGCGCCTCGTCCCGCACATCGCGGAAGAGCTTGAGGTATTTGCTCGGTTTGTCGCGGAATTGCAGGAAGCGCGAACCAACGAGATCGGAGCCGAAGTAGTGCGGCTCCTTATAGTAGGGCAGGAAGGCATCGGGATGGTGCTGCAGATACTCGTGCAGCGCGGTCGTGCCGCATTTCGGCGCTCCTACAATGAAAAAATTCGGTTTCGGCTCATCCGCGGCGGTCAGCGCGCGCAGCGAGCTTTCATCAAGCGCCATAGGCGACGTCGCGATCTGCTGTTTCTACCCTGCTGGATTATAGTACAGAACCGATAGGGGCGTAGCCTGCCTGGCGGCGATGAGGTGACGGCTGCGGGCAAAATTGGGTATGCTTGTAGATACAAGAGCGGAAGAGAGACCTCTTGGAGTCCCCCATGTCGAAGAAAAAGTCGTTCAAAGCGAATCGTCCGCCGCGCTTAAAGCGGAAATTCTATGAAAAGGAGCTGGCGCGGCTGCAATTCGAGTTGGTCAAGTGGCAGTACTGGATCAAGCACAGTGATATGCGTGTCATGATCACATTCGACGGGCGGGATGCCGCCGGCAAGGGCGGCACCATCAAGCGCATCATGGAGCCGCTGCAGCCGCGTGATATTCGCCTGGTCGCCCTGGGCAAACCCTCCGACCGCGAGCTGACCCAGTGGTATTTTCAGCGTTACGTGACGCATTTGCCGGCCGCCGGCGAAATCGTGCTTTTCGACCGCAGTTGGTATAACCGCGCTACGGTGGAGCGGGTCATGGGCTTCTGCAGCGATCGCGAATATTGGGATTTCCTGCGTGATGCCCCCAATTTCGAACGCCTGCTGGTGCACGATGGCATCATCCTGCTCAAGTACTGGCTGTCGGTGGATGATGACGAGCAGGAACGCCGCTTTCAGGAGCGCGCCGCCAATCCATCCCGCCGTTGGAAACTCAGCCCGATTGATATCGAGGGCCGCAATCGCTGGGTGGAGTATTCCCGAGCCAAAGACGCCATGATCGAGCACACCGACATCCCGGAATGCCGCTGGCGCCAGGTCGAATCCAACGACAAACGCCGGCTGCGGCTGAATGTCATGCGCGATATCCTGGAGTCGATTTCCTATGAGAATGTGATTCCCGGCCCGATGCAACTGCCGGAGCGCCCGCCGCGAGAACCCTACACCACGCGTCCGCCGCGCGATACGCATTACATCGTGCGCGACTACTACGCCGATAAGGGCTAGGTCCGCGTTCGCCAGCAGGTCATTTCTTGCCGGTCAGCAGCTTCTTGCGCGTCTCGCGCAGGGCAACGGCGGGCAAGGACGCGGCGTTGGCTTCCAGATATGTAGCGATGGCCGACCGATGATGCTTGATACCCTTGCGCAGCAGCCAGGAAATCGCCTTGGTGATGCGCTTGTCCCGCTCGCCTTTGAGGCGGTCAATCAGCTGCAGCGACAACTGCAAAATGCGGGCATCGTCCGATTGCGTGATGGGCGCGGTCAGCAGCACCAGCGCGGCGCGGCGCTTGTTGACGTTAGCGTCAGCCGCCAATGAAGCGAGCAGGGCGGACCAGCCGTCCCAATCCGCCAGCAAATCTTTGTCGCTGAAGACCGTCTGGCATGTGCCATCGACCTCGGCCCAGCCGTCGAGGCAGCCCAGCCAGCCGTCCAGCTGCGCCAGCGGCAGTTGCCGGCGATGAAGCGGGTACTTCAGCAGCAGGGTCTGCGGGGCGCAGCGTTCCTCGTAAGAGTCGCCATGATATAGCGAGTCAATCAGCGCCAGCCAGTCGGCAAAGGTCAGGTCTTTATGCGCGGCGCGGAAGTCAAGCAGGATGCGCCGGCGCTGCTCATTCTTGAGGCCATACCACTTGCGCGCCGTGCCCAGGTGTTCGGGGCGTTGCGTGGTTTGCCCGCGGCCGGGCTCAGCGGCTTGAATCTGCTCCAGGATAGCTTGATGGCGCCGGTTCATGAGACGGATTGCGGGAGAAAAAGGGCGACAGGGCCGGACGCCCGTACAAGACTAATTGAGGATTAGAGCAACTGCTTGAGCGGGATATTACGGCGCTTGAGGAATTCCATGAAGCCGATCTTGTCGATGGTCTTGATTTCCTTGGCCGTGATCTTGACGCGCACCCAGCGGTCGATCTCGGGCACATAGATGCGCTTGTTCTGCAGGTTCGGCTTAAATTGGCGCTTGACGGTGTTGAAGGCTTTACTGCGCGATTGGCCGAAGAGCGGCTTGGTACCGGTGATTTTGCGTTTGCCGGGCATGGTCGTGTTCCCGTTTCCTGATATGAGCAAGGAATTATAGCGGGAGACGCGCAATTGTCGAGGGGGAACTTGCTCTCAGCTGCGTGGGTTGCGTCGACTCTCACTCACGGTAGGGACTACCGGTGGCGGATTCCGCTGCTTTTGGTAAATCACGCCTTGCCGGTCATATACATCTTGAATATGCGTATTTCTTCCTCCGACGAGAATAACAATAGTCTGACAATTCTGGCGAGAAAGGCATTTACCATTGAGATTGCCAGTCGCACAGGGGGCACGAGCAGCACATTGTTGTTGTCTATCCGTGGCGGACAGTCGAAAGAGTTATCAAATCTAATTTTGCCCGGCTCTCTTCCGAAGAGATTGTGCCCAAAGCCGTTTCTTAGCAAATTGTACATGGCGTTGGCTGAGCCGACGTCTACATCCGGAAACATCGCTTTCAACCCGTCTTTGTAACGACTCTCCGGATTCTTTCGCCGAGTATTTTCTAGCCAGTACATCGTCTCTGGGGCCGGGTTTATGTCCATTATGATGGCGAAGTTGTTGTCTTCTCTATCGTTATTGATTCTGTCGATAAGCGGGATTTCCCACCAACTGCTGAGCGTATAAACAAAGTAACACAAGAGGTCATGATCATCGAGTTGGCTCAGTATCGGATCGCCATGTACAGGAAAGTAGCGAACTCCCGCGGTGTGTTGCGTGGCGTCCAGGAGTCTCAGTGAAACCGCTTGCCCTCGAAGCCATTCGACTTCACGATCACTGCGAATGATGTAGTCGTAAGACATTTCAAGCGGCTTGCGCGGCAATCAAGGTCAGTATGGCTTGGGAGAGTTGCTGAGGGACTTCCAGATCTCTGAGCATTGCGCGTACAGTATCTGTAGAGATATCGGGATACTTGATTCGCATCGTGAGCTCGGGATACCTTGACATGGCAGTCGAGTCGGAGGCGTGTTGCAATCTGATCCACGTGAATACGAGATAATCGCCTTCAATGCCAAAGTCGAAGTTGTATGCTTCGGGGTTCATTGTGGTCGCTCCTGTCGCAGTCGTTGATATCGACTATATTGCCCATGATAGCATGTTTGCATATTGAAATTCGAGGGAAGGCGTTCCTCCGCCATCCGAGCAGGATTTGCTATCATTACAGGCATGAACATCCGCTATACGCAAGCCAAGTCCATCCTCACGCCCCAAGCGCGCGGCTTCCTGACATCGGGCGAGCGGCCGTACACGCATAGCCTGTCATGGGCGGCCGGCTGCGGCTATGGCAAGCTCTACTGCGGCGCCTTCTGCTACGCGCAGATGCTGCCGAATTGGCATTTCGCCCGCCGTCCCGACGAGCGCTGGGGCGAGGCGCTGATCATCAAGGAGAACGCGGCTGAATTGCTGGAGGCGCAACTCTCGCGCGCCCGCAATCGGCGCGATATGCGCATCTTCATGAGCCCGGTGACCGACCCTTACCAGCCGATCGAGCGTAAGCTGCGGCTGACGCGGCGCTGCCTGGAGGTCTTCGCGCGTTATGACGATCTCGACCTGTTGCTGATTCAGACGCGCGGGCCGGCCGTGCTGGACGACCTCGACTTAATCGCTCGGATTCCTTACGCCTGGCTGGGCATGACGATAGAGACCGACCGGCATGATTTGCCCTA
>JAGWBC010000058.1:23381-24143 GCA_021296115.1 Anaerolineae bacterium
TCGACAGCTTCGCCATCGGCGACGGCAGCGGCGGCCGCCGTACAGGCAGCAGTCCCTTCGCGGCGCTGGCGGATTATGACTGGCGCGACGATGACATCGCCGAGAGTCTGTATCACCAGCTGAATATCCACCACGATGGCGTCGGCTGGAGCGGGGCGGGTTTCGCCGGGATAGCGGGGCGAGGCCTTTAATCTTCCAATAGTCGACGCGCGATGTCGTCAATGGCATTGATCTCGTCGGCGAGGATTTCACGCGCCCGGCCGCGCGCTCGTCCAGGACCGCCATTGAGCAAGCGGCTCTCTTCCATGCCCTTCATCTCTTCGATTTTCTCGTGCGCTGCCAGGCTCAAGCGAGCGAGTTCGAGATGATCGGGATTGCCCGCGTCAAAGATGGGAATGGCGCAGGCTTCGAATGGCGTACGCTGGATATGGCGCGCGCCCCACAAACCTTCCGGCTGATGCGCTTTGATTTCGTCGTTGACGACGGGCGAGTTTAAGATAGCGCAAAGATAATGCGCTTCTTCCAAAGTCGGGGCAGTGTAATGAAAACAGGTGTAATCGACCACAAATCGGCTGACCCTGCGTCTGTATATCCTTAAATTGTCGTAGTCGAGATCCAAGACGCAGCAGGCGATGTTCGTTCCGCTTCCTCCGTATATCACTCGGAAGCGATCTGTGACGTTCTGCTTGGTCAGTAGCTTGTGATAATCGTACCGTTCTGACAAAGTTATGTCGGTCTTTTTTCTCTCGTCCCAGAGTTTGT
>JAGWBC010000059.1:0-11371 GCA_021296115.1 Anaerolineae bacterium
CGGGTTGCGCCGTGCTGTCAACGTCAATCGGCGCGGCGGGCCTGAACAGCGAGGTTCGCGGCGCGCTTGAAATCGCGGGCGATGGCGATGAATTCGCGCGGGCCATCTTGGACTTGCTTCAGGACGATTCGCGGCGCCTTGACCTGGGAGCGCGGGCGATGGAGGCGGTCGGCGAATATTATGACTGGCGCGCGCTGATGCCAACTCTGCTGCGCGTGTACGAGAGCCTGGCCAGTGGATAGAGCGGAGCTGGTCAACCGCAACCAGCAGCGGGCGGCCGAGCTGCGGAGCGCCGGCTTCAAGCAGCGGTTGCGGGATCGCGCTCTGGCGGGCATGGCGCGGATTCCGGTCGCAGCGGCGCAAGCGGGCGGCGAAGGGCTGCTCATCGTGCGACCAGATCACCTGGGCGATGTTTTGCTGTCCACGCCGGCGATTCAGGCGCTAAAACGCAGCCGTCCGGAGTTAAAAATACATGCGCTCTGCGGCGGATGGGCGGCCGAAGCGCTGGCCAACTACGACGAGATTGACCGCGTGCTGACCCTGCCCTTTCCCGGTTTTCAGCGCGGGTCGACCTCCGCGCTTGCGCCTTGGCGGCTGGCCATCCAGACAGCGCGACTTCTGCGCAAAGTCGGCTATGACAGCGCAATCATCATGCGCCCGGATCATTGGTGGGGCGCCATGGTCGCTCATTTGGCCGGCATACCCCAGCGCGTCGGCTATGATTTGGAGAATGTCGCGCCATTCCTGACTGATGTCGTCAAATTCGAGTACGGGCACGCCGTCGAACAAAATCTGCGGCTGGCAGCGTCGTGGACGGGAATACTGGACGCGGCCGACATCAAATTGGAATATCCCTTGCAGGCAGCGGATTGCGAGAGCATCGGCAAGCTGATTGACAGCTGGCCGATTGAGACGACAGAGCCAATTGTCTGCATTCATCCGGGGTCGGGCGCGGCCAGCAAAATCTGGCGCGCGGAGAACTGGGCGCAGGTGGCTGACCAACTTGCGGCTGAATTCGGGGCCTCGATCGTATTCACCGGGACAAGATCAGAAGCGGCGCTGGCGGATGAGATTGCCGCCGACATGTCTGCGGACGCTGTCTGCATAGCGGGCGAGACCAGCGTGGGCCAGCTGGCGGCGCTTTATGCGCGATCGCGGGCGGTCTTGGGGCCGGACAGCGGCGCGCTGCACCTGGCGGCGGCAGTAGGAACGCCGACCGTGGCGCTGTTTGGGCCGGCAGATCCGCAGGAATTCGCGCCTTGGGGCGACCCGCGCCGGCACGAAGTTGTGACATCGGATATCGGCTGTCGGCCCTGCCGCATACTGGACTGGCGGAAAGACAATATGGCCTATCACCCCTGCGTGCGAGACATCACGGCGCGGCAGGTCTTTGAGGCGGCGCGGCGCGTGTTAAGTTACAAAGACTCCCCGGAATCAGCTTAGTCAAACGCGAATTCAGCTCAGGCAAGAATGCTCTCATCTTGCGGCCGAACGCTCAGCGTGCTTTCGTTGCGATAGGTCGCCATGCCGGGACCGGCGCCTCTTATCGCCTTGACGTATTTGACGCGAGTGTAATCGACTTGAACGCTGGAGTCCCCGCGGCGTTTGCTGTACCAGGCGGCCACGGCTGCGGCTTCCGCGATCAGCTCGTCTTTGATGCGCCGGCCATCGTTGCGAATGATGACATGGGCGCCGGGAACTTGCCGCGCGTGCAGCCAGATATCCTGCGGATTAGCCCGTTTGAAGGTGACCGCCTCGTTCTGGCGGCTGTTGCGCCCCACCCAGATGATATAACCATCGCGGCTGACGACTCGCAGGGGACCCTGACGTCCACCGCCCATGCGCCGGACCTGCTTGCCCCGCCAATGGCCGCGAGCCTGCAAGATTTGTATGACATCGTCGATTTCGGGCCAGTTGGCGGCGGTCTGCAGATCACTTTCCAGCTGTTCCAGAAAGCTCATTTCGAGGCGCGTTTCGTCGATCAGCGCGGGCAGGGCGTCGGCGGCGCTTTTGGCTTTTTCATAACGCCTGAAATAGTTTTGCGCGTTTGATAGCGGGCTGCGGTCGGGATTGAGACGTATGACCAGCGCCGGCCCATCCAGGTCGTACTGCGCGCTCAACTCGGTCTGATGCGCTTGAATGGCATACTGATAAGCGAGAATCAACTCGCCGGATTGCCGGAGCAATTCCAGGTCGCAATCGTCTTTGAGATTGCGCTCCAGCGACGCTGCCTTGGCCAACAGTTTGGCTTTGGCCTCATCCAGCGCCGCCTGCACCGGTTGCTTCGCGGCGCGATAGGCGTCCGGACCACTAAGCGCGCCAACGTAGCGCGAGATCGCCCCGCTAATGGACGAGCAAGCCCCCCACTGCATGTGGCGCAGCGGGAAGACGCTGACCTCAGCCGCGACGCTGTCAATGCTGCCGATGCCGGGCTGCCATTCTCGCTGCAGCAGCGGCGTAACAAGCTCGCGAAAGGACTCGTAGAGCGCGGCGCCATCCGCATCCGCCACTTTGGCGCGCGCATCGCCGACGGCGCGAAAGGCGATCTCTTTGGCCAGGAGCGGACTCAAGCCGAGAATGGAGCCGGGCAGCAGGCGTCGGATTTGTATTGTCGGTTTTTCGGCGTTGTGCAGCAGGCGCTCCATATCAAGCGCGGTCAATGAAGCCGGGTGCAATTGGTCGCGAATGGGCGGCGGTGGCAGGTATTTGTGATTGGGCAGGCTCAGCCGATAGCGATTGTCGTCCGGCCCTACTCGATTCAAACAATCCAGAATTATGCCGTCGCGCAACAGCAGGACGTTGGCGCGCCTGGGCATGAGTTCGGCGATAATCTGCAGGCGGCCGTCGCGCCCTTCAACGTCGATATGCAGCAGTCGTTCCCAGGGCGGCTGCGTCACTGCGGTGACGATCCCGCCCTCAATGTAGCGGCGGAAGAGCAGACCCAGCTGCGTCGGCTGGGCCGTGCCGCGGCGCAGTTTGGCCTCGGCCAAGTACACACGAGGAAAAGACGCGTCGGCGCAGAGGACCAGGTAGTGGCGCCGGCCCGCGGCGTAGACCTCCAGCCCAATGCAGATCTCGTCGACATCGATGGTGTCCTGGACGCGGCCGCCGATGATCTTGTCGCTCAGTTCGTCGGCCAGCGCCGAGATTGCGAAGGTGTCAAGGCTCATGGGGATTTAAGATGCCCGGCAGGTCTCACTGCAGCGTAGGCGCCGCGAGTCAGGCTGGTCACGGGTCGATCACGCCTTCTTTGAAACCCAGCAGGTAGGCAATGATATGACCGACGTCTTGCTGCGACAGGCGGTCCTGATAGTTGTTGGGCATGGAGTTGGAATAGCCCTCGACCAGGTGAAGCGCCGGAAACAGGATGGCTTCGTAGAGGTATTGCTCGGCGGACAAGGGCGGTCGCCGCTCGGCAGCCACATCAGCCAGGCCAAAGAAGAGCGGCGATACGCTGCCATCCCCTTGCAGGTGACAAAGGTCGCATTCCAATTCATAGACAAGGTCGCCGCCGATTTGAGTGTCAGCGTTGGCGAGGGCGGCAGAGACTTCTTCAGCGTAGGACTGCGCGTTAATCTCGCTGCTGCCGGGCGCGGAATTGGAGAGTACGGCGGCGATAATTGCGACAAAGACGATGAGCGCGAGCAACGCTATTGCTGCGATGGCGCGAATACTTACGGCTCGGGACGGCTTATAAGTCATGGAAGAGTCGCGTGGAAGCGGAGCAAATTCCTGGTCATTAGTCTTAGGGGCGCGCAGCCTGCCGAACCGCGGTCACCTGGCGATTCAGCAGCCAGAAGACGATCATCAGGGTCAATCCGGCGCCCAGCACGTTGAAGATGATAAAGCCGGTGACCAGGATGAAGGCTAGCGCTTGATCGGGCGTGGCGGTCAAGAAGTCGCCGCTGGGGTCGGTGGTTTGCTGGATAGCCAAATCCGACGAAAGCAAGTTGGACGTAATCGCACCGCCGGCCAGCAACACGACCAAGATTACTACAATTGCCGTAAGCGCTTTCATCCGGAATCTCCTCCCGCCCCCACTATCGCCACAATTCTACAGTTCATTGCCGGGCGATGCAAGATCGCCGCGCCGTCGCCCGGCCTAGCTCGCCGATTGCGTGACCAACTGGTCGCGTTCCGGGCCGACGCTGACGCTGTTGATGGGTACATCGCAGAGCGCCGCGACACGCTCAACGTAGCGCTGGGCGGCAGGCGGCAACTGAGCAAATTCGCGGCAGCCGCTAATGTCGTCCTGCCAGCCGGGCAGTGATTCGTATATCGGTTTGGCGCGCAACAGCAACTCATTGGTGACCGGCGGATACTCATATTGCACCCCGTCAATGTCGTAGGCGACGGCCAGCTTCAGCTCGTCCAGCCCGGAGAGGACATCAAGTTTGGTCAGCATCATTTCGCTGAAGCCGTTGACGCTTACGGCGTAGCGCAGCATGACTATATCCAGCCAGCCGCAGCGCCGCGGACGCCCGGTTGTGGTGCCGAATTCGTCCCAGAAGTTGGCGCCGCTGCCGCGCAGAAGCTGGGCAATCTCGCCATCGAGCTCGGTGGGCATAGGTCCGCCGCCGACGCGTGTGCTGAAAGCCTTGGCCACGCCCAGCACCTTCTCGACGAAAAGCGGTCCGACGCCCAAGCCAGTGAGCGCGCCGCCGGCCGTCGGCGATGAGCTGGTAACGAAGGGGTAGCTGCCATGGTCGATATCGAGCAGCGTGCCTTGCGCGCCTTCGCAGACAACGTATTTCCCGGCCCGCAGCGCCTGATGCAGGTAGACCGACGTATCCTTGATATAGGGTCGCAAGACGGCGGCAGCATCAAGATAGCTCTGCGCGGCCGCGAGGGGATCCAGGGCTTCGCGGCCCTGCTGCCGCAGGTCTTCGTTGGTGGATTCAATGGCGCTGACCAGCCGCTCGGTGAATTCCTCAACATCGAGCAGCATGTCGCCGGTGCGGATGCCGGCACGCCCGGTCTTGTCCAGGTAGGCCGGGCCGATCCCACGCAAGGTGGTGCCGATTTTGGCATCGCCCAGCGCCGCTTCTTTGGCGGAATCGAGCGCGATATGCGCCGGCGTGATAATGTGCGCCCGCGAACTAATCACCAGACGCTCCGGCGTGATGTCCACGCCAATCGCGCGCAGGGACCTCATTTCCCGCACCAGGTTCACCGGGTTGATGACCATGCCGTTGCCCATGATGGACACGACGCGGCTGTGCAGTATGCCAGAGGGCACCAGGTGCAATTTGTATACTTTGCCGTTGAGCGCCACCGTGTGGCCGGCATTGTCGCCGCCGGCATAACGCGCCACTATGTCGGCTGAGCCAGCCAGCCAATCCACCACGCGGCCCTTGCCCTCATCGCCCCACTGGGCGCCGATCAAAATCGTTATTGGCATATATCACTCTGTTGAATTAACTCGTTGACTAGATCTTCGACCGGCTGCGACCGACTTAATTCTCAGTGACCGACAGGCTGCTGAAAGCGGCATTCGCTCGCGTCGGGTCGCCGAGGCTGATGGCTACTGGTCGCTCGCCCCAGGTCTCGATCTGCCCTTGCGGCCCCAGCGCCAACGCCGAGCCGGTCGCCAGACCAAGGAAAATCGCATCCGGCAACTCGCCGCGCGCCGAGCGCAGGGCATCGTCCCCGGCAACACTGCTGGCATCGGTGGCCACCAGCGCATTGTGCAAGAAATTCAGTCCTGATTCAATGCGATGGTCGGCGGCCAGGACGAATTCGCCAGCGATGGCAGCGGCCGCGCCTTCAAAGAAAAGCAGAGCGCCCCGGTTAAGCGCTTCTTTTATGGCGTGAATCGCAGTGCGCCGCAGCAGCCGCAAGAGCCGGTCGCCCTGCCCGGCCGCATCAACCACGATCATGGCCGCTCCGATAAGGCGTTCGTAGACTTCGTTGTTGTCCTGCTCCTCCAGGTCGACCAAATAGCCGCTGGAGGCGCCCAATTCCGCCATATCGTCCATCAGCTCATCGCCCAGATCGTCCGCCAGCGAGATATAGGCGATCGCCCCGCTGGCGTTGTGACGGCTCAGGGCCTGCGCGCGGATCTCGCTGAGGGGGTCGGCGCGACCCGCCAGAACGATCCAGCCGTTTGACGGCAGCCACTTGAGTGGCTTGATTGGTACTGGCGATGAATTGGCCGGAATTTTACCCCACCCCCCGGCCCCCTCCCCGACAAGTCAGGGAGGGGGAGCTAACTTCTGCGAATTTCATTGTATTTTGATGCTATTCGCAAGCATTGACCCACTATTTCGTACGAAAGCATGTTCGCTACGGTTGATTTTCAGTATTCCTTGCAATTCAAATCAAGCCTTTGAGCGGCGCTGAGTCGGACATTCAGGAATTGACTCCCAGGTAATCGGCAATGAGACCTGACATCATGCCGACGCCAAGCGGCAGCACATCTTCATCGATGTCAAATTGCGGATGGTGGTGGGGATAATCCAGGCCGCGCTCGTGGTTGGCGGAACCGACCAGCAGATAGGCGCTGGGATTGCGCTGCATCAGCAAGCCGACATCTTCGGATGCCATCCAGGGTTGCTGTACTACGGTAAGGGCGTCAGCGTAATTGGCGAAGACATGGCGCGCGCGCTCAGCGACTTCGGCGTCGTTGACGACCGCGCCAATGCCCAAGCCGAAGTCGACATCGGCTCGGCAGCCCATGGCGCTGGCCACACCATCGGCCACCGCCTGGATGCGCGTTTTGACCAGCTCGCGCGTTTCTTCGCGAAACAGCCGGAACGAGCCGGCCATCTTTACCGTCTGCGGGATGATATTGCGGGCGCTGCCGGCCTCCAGCGTGCCGATGGTAATCACAACCAAATCCAGCGGATCCACATTGCGGCTCACGATGGTCTGCAAGGCCAGAATCAACTGCGCGCTGCAAACGATGGGATCGGCCGTTTGGTGGGGCATGGCGCCGTGCCCGCCTTTGCCGGTGATGGTGATCTCAAACACGCCAGCGCCGGACATAGTCGGGCCGGATACAACGCTGACCGTGCCGACTTCCAGGTCGTTCCACAGATGTATGCCCAAGGTATAATCGGGCGCCGGCGTTTCCAGGACGCCGTCAGCAATCATGGAGGACGCGCCGCCGCCAACTTCCTCCGCTGGCTGGAAGACGAATTTGACCCGTCCGCCGAGGTCATCGCGGCGTTTCGACAGGACTTTGGCGATGCCGAGCGCGATAGCCGTGTGCCCGTCGTGGCCGCAGGCATGCATCACCCCGGCCGCGCGGGAAACGTATTCCGCGCTGTTCGCTTCGTGAATGGGCAAGGCGTCCATGTCGGCGCGGTAGAGCACGGTCGGCCCGTCGGAGGCGCCTTCCAGAATGCCGACTACGCCGGTCTGGCCGATGCCGGTTTGCACTTCCAAGCCCAGCTGGTTCAGTTCATCGGCAACGATGCCCGCGGTACGATGTTCCTGGAAAGCCAATTCAGGATGCCGGTGGAAATCACGCCGCCGCTCGATCAATTCGTCGCGCAGGGCTGCTGCGTCCGCCAGGAAGTCAATTGTCATCTTGCCCTATCCCATCTTTATGACGCGAAATTTTTCAATACGCCGCGGATATTCCGGCGGGGAATTCGGATCCAGCGAGCGCTCGCGGATGCGCTCGGCCATCTTGTCCATATCCGATATTTGGCTTTTGTGCGCGCGCAGCGATTCAATCTGCCGTTCGACGGCGTCGGTGACGTCGACCGTCAGGGTGGGCTCGGCCGCGCCGGCGATATAAACGGTGCTTACCTTGTGCGTATCCAAGCCCTCGTCCCGCTCATGTTCGATGAAGTTCAAGCGGTCGCGCGCGGTCGGGAAAACGGCTTCCAGCGTGGCCGCGCCAATCGCGCGATGGTCGGGATGATTGATGCTGCGGACGCCGCGCCAGTACACGGTAGGATCCAGCGTCACCACGACATCGGGTTTCTTCATGCGAATCAGCCGGGTGATATCACGGCGCAGTTCCAGGGTCGGGAAAAGCTCGCCATCTTTGTAGCGTAAGAAGACAACATCTTTCACGCCCAGGGCGGCAGCGGCCTGTCGCTCCTCTTCTTCGCGGATTTCCGCCAGGCGCTCGGCCGTCATTTCCGGGTCGGAGCTGCCTTTGTCGCCGCTGGTGGCGATAACGAATGTGATTTCCGCGCCATCTTGCGCCCACTTGGCGAAGGTGCCTCCGGCGAAGAATTCCGGGTCATCCGGATGCGCGAAGACACCAAGCACGCGGCCGATTTGTCCATTATTCGTTGTCATGACTTGGCTTCGTCAGCGCCTGAATCAGGCTTGCGATTGGCGCGCCGGCCGCCGCGCCGTCTGCCGCGCCTGCGTCGGCTTGAGCGCGCTTGGCCATCTTTTGGCTTGCCGCGCGACTTGCGGGAGCCGTCACGGCGAGAGCTATCCTTTTTCGGCGCAGCGGCCGACTCCGTCGTCTCGGCCGTCTCCGTTGTCGGGGCGGGCGCTGGTTTCGCGATTACGCGATCTGCCTGACGTTGGCCGGGCGGCATGCCGCATTCACAGCTGCCGTCGCCGTGCTTTTCACAGGGGGAATGCGCCTTTTCGGCCAACTTGCGGAATTCTTCGAGCGGGATGATATCTTCGCGCTCCACGACCTTGCGGCCGGCGTCGTCGACATCAACCAGGACAGCGTCTTTCAGCGGCAACTGGTCCAGCACGCGTCCTTCGCCATGAGGCGTGCCGATGCGTTTGTTGCGGCGGGGCAATTTCTTGCGCGCTTCCACATATTGCTCATATTCAAATACCAGGCAGCAGCGCAGCCGGCCGCACATGCCAGTGATTTCGGAAGGATTAAGCGAGATGCCTTGCGCCTTGGCCATCTTGATCGAGATTGGGCTGAAGTCGGTCAAGAAGGTGCTGCAGCAGCGGGTGATGCCGCAAGCGCCGAAGCCGCCCAAGAGTTTGGCCACATCTCGCGGGCCGATCTGCCGCATATCGACGCGCGCTTCGAATCTGCGCTGCAGGCGCTTCTGCAAGACGGTAGTGTCGATTTTTTGCTCGGCGCTGAAGAGGAAAGTAATGGCGCTGCCGTCGTAATTGTATTGCGCCGCTACAAACTTTACGTCCGACAGGCGGCGCAAGCTGACGGCAGCTTCGCGGCAAATCTCAAGCGCTTCGTCTTGCTGGGCTTCCCAATGCTGCCGCAATACCATATCGCGCGGAGTGGCGGGCCGCAGTATACGCCGCAGGTCACGATGCGCGTCCGGCTCGGTGAAGCCCATGACCTGGCCCATCTGGCGGCCGCGGCGGGTATCCACGATGACATAATCGCCCTGCTTCAGTTCGGGGTAGCCACCGTAATCAAAATGATAGAGCTTGCCAATCTTCTGAAACCGTACGCCCGCTACCAGCTCGCTATTCTCAATCGCTGGAATTGCCATGATGAATACGCCTTTGCCGGGTTACCGGCCCGGCCTGGTCTATGCTGTCTCAGCTCCCAAGCCTGTGCCGATCTTTGGCTCGATTGAACGCCTATCACTCTACTCGAAAATGAGGGCATCCGCAATACGAACACCTTGAGATTCGCCTGGCGCATTTGTGCGTTTCGCGATGATGTTGCTAGAATTGCAGGTGGACCTTCGGGGAAATCCACCGGATTACTCGGCGCCCTTACCTGGCCTTGGAGGCGCGGCAAGGCACTTATGTCTACGCTGGTCATGAAATATGGCGGTTCGTCCGTCGGCACGGCAGCCGCGCTCAGGCAAGTCTTGGGCACAGTCGCCAATGAAACGAGCAAGTGGGATCAGATCCTGGTTGTGGTGTCGGCGCTTGACGGCGTTACCGACATGCTTTTTGAAGCGGCTCAACTGGCGCGCATCGCCAACCAGCGCGGTTATCGCCGGATAGCGGCCAATCTGCGCAGCCGGCACCTGGCGATTATCGATCAGCTGCCGTTGGAGCGCCCGGATCGCCATACGTTGCAAGCCGAAATCGATCGCTTGCTGTCGGACATGCTGGACCAGTGCCGGTCGATCGCGACAAATCTCAACGAAGAGCTGTCGCCGGCCTACAGCGACGCGGTGGTGGCGGCTGGCGAGCGTCTGTCGGCGCGCATCGTTGCGGCACTGCTGCGACAGCATGAGATTCGTTGCGCGGCGGTTGACGGCGCCGACATCATGGTCACCGACGATGCTTATGGCAACGCGCATCCGGATCTGGCGCTGACCAGACAGCGGGTTGAGGCGACCCTGCTGCCAATGCTGCGCAGCGACATGATCCCGGTCGTGACGGGTTTCATCGGCGCGACGCCCGCTGGCGAAACGACCACCTTGGGACGGGGCGGCACGGACTACACGGCATCGGTGCTCAGCGCCTTAGTCGACGCGGACGAGTTGTGGATCTGGACCGGCGTCGATGGCATGATGTCGGCCGATCCGCAGGAAGTAGCCAATGCAAAAGTCATCCCTCGTCTCAGCTATGACGAAGCCGCGGATCTGGCGTATTTTGGCGCGCGGCTGCTCCATTCGCGCATGATCGCGCCGCTGGCTGAGCGCAAATTGCCGATTCGGATCAAGAATATCAGCCTGCCGCAGCAGACCGGGACTTTGGTGTCGACCGAGCCGAACGAGAGCGAGCCGGCGCTAAAAGCGGTCACCTCCATCCACGGCTTGTCGCTGCGGCGTCCCGCGAGCGGATCGCTGGCCGGCGTGACGCGTCTGGTTGGCAATACGCTGTTCAAAACGCTGGGCATGCGCACCGAAGTGATGATCGCGTCGCAATCGGCGACCAGCAGTTTCATCTGTTTGGTGATCCCGACCAGCATCGGCATCGACGGCGTCGATCGCTTGCAACGCGCCTTAGAAGCCAAGATGGCGGAATACCCGGAAAAGATGCCCTGGGAAATCGGCACGGTGGCTTTGGTCACGGCGATCGGGAGCGATCTGCACCGGGCCGCGAGGCTGCAAGCGCAACTGCTGGATTGTTTGGAGGAAATCGAAATTTTGGGGCTGGCGCTGGGCGCGTCCAATTGCAGTTTCAGCCTGGCTGTGCCGGCGAAGGAAGCGCGGTCAGCCCTGCGGCGCATCCACGGGCTGATCGTCAAAAGCGATTGAGATAGCGCTGGACTTCCCAGTCCGTCACTTGCTGGTTGTACTCGTCGCACTCCTGGCGTTTGGCGGCAATATAGCGGTCGCTGACATAGGGGCCCAAAGCCGACAGAATCACATCATTTTCGCTAAGGGCGTCGAGCGCCTCTTCCAGCGAATGCGGCAGCACTTCGATCTGGCGCCGCCGGCCCGGCATCGATTGCAGCAGCGTTTCTTCCATCGGGTCCGGCAGTTCCATCTTGTGCACGATGCCATCGAGCCCGGCCTGCAACATGACTGCCATGGCCAGATAAGGGTTGGCGGTC
>JAGWBC010000059.1:11410-15754 GCA_021296115.1 Anaerolineae bacterium
CGGATTAGCGCGCTGCGATTCACATGAGCCCAGGTTACGTTGACCGGCGCTTCAAAGCTGGTGCCGAGGCGCTTGTAGGAATTGACCAAGGGCGCCAGCACAGCGCACATGGCGCGGGCGTGCTCCAGCTGGCCGGCCAGAAAGAACGAAGCCGTCTCGGACAAGCCGTATTCGCTGTCGCTGTCCGCGAATACGTTGGCGCCGCTCTTGAAGTCGTGCATGCTCTGGTGCGTGTGCATGCCGGAACCCGGCAGATCGGCGTGAGGGCGCGGCATAAAGGTGCAGTAGTAGCCGAACTTGCGGGCGATGGTCTTGAGCGCGATGCGCGCGGTCAGGATGTTGTCCGCCGAGCGCAAGGCGTCATCGTATTGAAAGTCGATTTCGTGCTGGCCCTGCCCGGTCTCAGAATGCGTGGAATCGACCTTGATGCCCAGGGCGCCAAGCGCGGTAAGCATATTGCGGCGCATGGAGCGGATGGGGTCATCCGGGATATCGAAGTAGCCGGCGATGTCGTTGTGCGATGCGATCAAGGGCCGCCCGGCCGAGTCCAGCGGGAAGAGGAAATACTCGAGTTCCATGCCGGTTTTGAAGCGCAGGTTCATGTCTCGCGCTTGATCCAGGGCCTTGACAAGCAGGCTGCGGGGATCGCCGATAAAGGGTTCGCCGTTTTGTGTGTGAATGGAACAGATCAGCCGGGCGGTCTTTTCTTCGCCGCTTGTCCAGGGCAGGATGACGTAGCTTGATTCATCCGGCGCCAGCACCATGTCGCTCTCGGCCACGCGCGCAAAGCCCTCGATAGCGGAGCCGTCAAAGTGCGAGCCGTTTTCGAATACATTTTCCAGTTCGGCCGCCGGGATCATCACGCTCTTGACCAGGCCGGTGATGTCTGTAAACCACAGCGCCACGAATTGTACACGCTGCTCCTTCACGTTTTTGAGGATGTCCGCCGCTGATTGCATGATTCGCCTATGAAGTCGTCTGTATTGCTTGCAGTATAACGGGCGCTAAGGCTCAACGAGAATCGGCGAGATAGCCAATGAACTGCCCTGAGTATTCATGGATTCTGACCAGTTAATCGCGCAGCAAGTCCCAGTGGCGCAGCAGCGCGTCTGCGGCCAGGAGGTAACTGTGCCAGCCAAAGCCGGCGACCTGGCCAAGGCAGACAGCCGCTAAAAGCGATTTGTGACGGAAGGCTTCTCGTCCGTGAATATTGGACAAATGCACCTCGATCACCGGCAGCTCTATGGCGGTGATGGCGTCGCGCAAGGCGACCGAGGTATGCGTGAAGGCGCCGGGATTAAAGACCACGCCATCGGCCCAGTCGCGCGCTTCATTCATGCGGTCGATCAGCTGGCCTTCGCGGTTCGATTGCGCGATTCGCAACTCGATGTCGTATGACGCCAGGTGTTGCTCGACCGCCGCGTTGATGGCGTCCAGAGTCATGCTGCCGTAGACTTCGGGCTGCCGCGCCCCCAGCAAGTTGAGATTCGGACCATGTAGAAGCAGGATTCCCTTGGCCATATTTTAGCGCACCTCGATTAAAGAACCGCCATAATATCTTCAGGCGGCAAACCTTCTACGACCGCCGCTTCGCCCAGCGCTTTGAGGACGACCAGACGCGACACTCCGGATTGCCACTTCTTGTCGGTGGCCATCGCAGCGTACCAGCGGTAGGTATCCAGAGCGATGTCGGTGGGCAAGCCAATTTGCCACAGTATCCGCTGAATCTGCGCCACCAAGTCGTCGTCAATGAATCCCAAATTCCGCGAAAGCAGCGCCGCCTTCATGGTGCCGATGGCGACCGCCTCGCCATGCGGCACAGCATAGTTGGTCGATTTCTCAATGCCGTGGCCAAAGGTATGGCCCAGGTTGAGATGGGCATAAGGGTCGGCTTCCACGATGTCGATTTTGACTTGTACGGCGTGCCGAACCAGGTAAGCCGCTTCTTCGGGCTGCCACAGGCTCGGCTCGAGCAGCGCGGGCTGCGCGATCAGACCGTGCTTGATGACCTCGGCCATGCCGCAGCGCCATTGCAATTCCGGCAGCGTCGCCAGCACATCGGTATCGATGATGACGCGCTTGGGCTGCTTAAAGGCGCCGATGAGATTTTTGCCTTGCGGCAGATCGACGCCGACTTTGCCGCCGACGCTCGAATCGACCATCGACAGCAAGGTGGTGGGTATTTGCAAGAGCGGAATGCCGCGCATATAGGTCGCCGCGACATAGCCGGCCATATCGCCGATGACACCGCCGCCCAAAGCCAGCAAGGTCGTGCGTCTGTCCGCGCCCAGGGCTAACAAGTCGTCGTAAATGCCGCGCACCGTATCCAGGTTTTTGTGCGGCTCGCCATCGCGAACGATTATCAGGTTGGCGTTGGGCAGCTCTTCCACCAAGTTCTCAGCGTAGATCGGCGCAATCGTCTCATTGGTGACGACTACGACATGCCCGGCCAGCCCAGCGGCTTTCGGGTCGTCCGCGAATCGATGCAGCAGGCCGCTGCCGATAAGTATCGGATAACCGCCGCCTTCGGGACTGCGCACGTATAGCGCGCCGTCGGCCAAAGCAAGGATGTCCGCGGCGATGTCTTCCGGCGTCCTTCCGGTTGTCATAATCTGATTACGGATGCTGGCATAAGCGCCGAGCCGCGCGTCAAAATGCGCCTCCCATTCAGCGGCCAGCGGACGATGCTGGTTCTCGGACAGGCGCGCGCGGATCTCGGCCTTGCTGGCGTTGAGGCAGATGACGATGCCGTGTTGGCTCATCATCTGGCGATTGTTGGCGTCAACAAGGGCGCCGCCGCCGGTGGCGATGACCAAGCCGTGCCGCAGCGCCAGCTCGTGCACCAATTGCCGCTCCATATCGCGGAAAACCGCCTCGCCCTGGCGTCGGAAAATCTGCGGAATGCGAAAGCCGGCGCGGGTTTCGATCTCGACGTCCATATCGACGAAGGGACGATTCAGCTTGCGCGCGACGATTTCGCCGACGGTCGTTTTGCCCGTGCCCATGAAACCGGTGATGACGATGTTCTGCGCCGTATTCATACTTCGTACCCAAAGCGCCAGTCGACATTGTCCATAGGCAGGTCGTCCAGGCGATTACTGCGCAGCGCGGCAAAGCGCGGCTTCATTTCCTCGATACTGTCGCCGCCCAGCTTTTCCATCAGCGCGTCAGCCAGGACAATGGCCATCATCGCCTCGCCTACGGGGACAGCGCGCGGCAAGGCACAGAAGTCGCTGCGTTCGTAAACGGTGAGATTGGCTGCGCCGGTGGCCAGGTCGACCGAGCCGGCGCCGCGCAGCATCGTTGAGATCGGTTTCATGGCGACGCGCACGACGACAGGCTCGCCGGTGGTGATGCCGCCTTCCAGGCCGCCAGCGCGATTGGTCGAGCGCGACAGCAGGCCGGCCTCGTCGATCACGATTTCGTCGTGCACCTGCGAGCCGCGTTTGCCGGCGTTTTCGAAGCCGCTGCCGATCTCAGCGCCTTTCATGGCCTGGATGCTGACCATGGCGCCAACCAGCCGGCCGTCCAGTTTGCGGTCGAAGTGAACATGCGAGCCCAGGCCGGGCGGTAGGCCGCGCGCGACAACTTCGAATACGCCGCCAAGTGTGTCTTTGTCGATCTTAATCTGGCGGATGAGCGCGTGCATCTTATCCGCGGCCTCCGCATCGGGACAGCGAACGTCATTGTCTTCATTACGCGCGATTCGTTCGTCCAGCGACATATNNNNAGCTGCGAGACATAGCCGTCGATGGCGATGTCGAATTGGCGTAGATAAGTTTTGCAGATGGCGCCGATGGCGACGCGCATGGTGGTTTCGCGGGCGCTGGCACGCTCCAGCGAGAGGCGCAATTCGCGATAGCCGTACTTGACCGCGCCGGTCAAATCGGCGTGACCGGGCCGGGGCGTGGTGACCGGCGTGATATCGCGCTCTTTCCAGCTTTTGAAATCGCGATTCTGCACTTGCAGGGCGATGGGCGCGCCGGTGGTCATGCCGTTCATGACGCCGGATGTGATGATGATGCGATCCTTCTCGATCTGCATGCGGCCGCCGGCGCCATAGCCTTTTTGTCGGCGGCGCAGGTCGATGTTGATGTCTTCGCCGGTCAATGGCAGCCCGGCCGGCATACCTTCCAGGATGGCGGTCAGGCCGGGTCCATGGCTTTCGCCGGCGGTGAAGAATCGAATTGGCATGGGCGTTTAGTCCTCGTTCGCAGTTTCCAGCGCCTCTTGCAGAGCGCGTACCATCAGGTCAATCGGCGGCTCGACGCCGGTCCAAAGCTCGAAGGCGATGGCGCCTTGACGCGCAAGCATGCCCAGCCCGCCGATGGCCCGTCCGCCGTG
>JAGWBC010000059.1:15840-21826 GCA_021296115.1 Anaerolineae bacterium
TGCAAGCCGACCGATGTGCAATTGACAATCAGCGACATGCCCCAGTCAGCCGCCTGGTCCAGCGTCATCACCGCCGCGCCCTTTACTCTCGCGGACGCGCGCAGTTGCGCCACCAGTTTATCGGCGCGCGACTTGGTGCGATTTACGATGACCACACTCGCTCCCTCGCGCAGCAGGCCATAGACCGCGGCCCGCGCTGCCCCGCCGGCGCCCAGGACCAGCACGCGCTGGCCGCGTATGGCGACCTGGTTGGCGCGCAGATCGTTGATGAGGCCGTCGGCGTCGGTGTTTGTGCCCACATTATTGCGGAAATCCACGGTATTGACCGCGCCAATCGCCCGCGCTTTTTCGTCGGGCCGGACGTATTCCATGATGGCTTCCTTATGCGGCACCGTCACATTGATGCCGATGTAGCCGTGGTTCTTGGGCTCGCGCAGGCCCAGCCGCAAGATATCGGGTGGGATCGACATGGCGTCGTACTGCCAGTCGCGCATGTCGAGCGCCGCAAAAGCCGCGTTGTGCATGATGGGGCTGAGGCTGTGCTCCACTGGGAAGCCTATCACCCCCACACGTTTGATAGCCATCTGGCGCCCTTCGGATGCTACGCTACTCGGGTAAAAGCATTGCGCCACAGTTCATAAGCGTCTCGGCAAAGCCGGGAAAGCTGTCGCCGGCGCAGGCGGCATCCGTGACGATGGCGCCTTCAGCCGCTAGCAGGCCGGCGATGGTCAAACTCATGGCGATGCGATGGTCGTCGTGACCGTCGACGCGCCCGCCGGTCAGGCTTTGCGGGCCGACGATGCGGAAGCCGTCTTCGCGTTCTTCGATTACCGCGCCCAGCTTGCGCAGCTCGGCCGCCATGACAGCGATGCGGTCGGTCTCTTTGACGCGCAGCTCGCGGGCGTCGCGGACGATCGTCTCGCCCTCGGCTTGGGTGGCCGCCACCATCAGAATCGGGAATTCGTCGATCATGCGCACGACGGTCTCGCCGCCGATTTCGACGCCGGAAAGCGCGCTCGATTTCACCTGAATGTCGCCGACCGGCTCGCCGGCCTGCGTTGAGCGATTGCTGATGACAAAGTCCGCGCCCATTTCCGCGAGCACATCCAACAAGCCTATGCGTGTGGGATTCAGGTCGACGCCGGCGATGGTCAGCTGGCTACCCGGGACAAGCAAGCCGGCAACCAGTGGAAAAGCGGCCGAGGAGGGATCACCCGGCACGGTGATGTCCAGCGGATCAAGCCGGCCGTTGGGATGGAGCGTGAGGCAGTTGCCGGCTTGGTCCTCTTGGTCCTCTTGGTCAATTTTCACGCCCATGGCCCGCAGCATGCGCTCGGTGTGATCGCGGGCGGGACCCGGCTGGGTCACGGTTGTGGGCGAATCGGCAAACAAACCGGCCAGCAGCACAGCGCTTTTGACTTGTCCGCTGGCCACGGGCATATCGTAGCGTGTGCCTTTCAGCGGGGCCGTGCGAATGGTCAAGGGGCAGCAGCCATCAGTCGACTGGATGTCGGCGCCCATTTGTGTCAGCGGCTCGGTGATGCGCTTCATGGGGCGGCGGCGCAATTGCTCGCTGCCATCGAGTACGCTGGAGAAGGGCTGGCCCACCATGATGCCGGCCAGCAGACGAATGCCCGTACCGGCGTTCATCAGATTCAAGGGCTCGGGCGACGGGCGCAGCGGTCCGCCTGCAATCGTCAGCGTCGACTCATCGTGGACTTCGATCTGCGCGCCCAGGTCGCGCATGGCGCCCAGGGTGGCCTCGGTATCGCCGGCCGCCAGCCAGTTGCGGATATTTGAGGCGCCCTGCGCGATGGCAGCCAACATGACGGCGCGATGCGAAATCGACTTGTCGCCGGGCACGGTCAGAGTACCGTGAAGCTGCGAGCCGGGACGAATCGTGAATTTTCCCTGCCTAGCGTCCGTTTTCATAATTCTCTGCCCATTCCTTCCGCGCATGCCGCAGAGGTTGGAGGGATTCGCTCAGCTGATGGTCGTCGCCGGCGATCAGCAGCGTCTCCAGCATGGCCAATTGCATGCGAAACTGCGCCAGCAAAGTCGCCACCGCTTTGGTATTTGTGCTCAGGATATCACCCATCATGGTCACATCGCTGGCCGCCAGACGGGTGGTATCGCGAAAACCGCCCGCCGCCAGCTCCCAGTAAGCCGGGTCCTGTTCCGCCTGCCGCGCTACGGTGGCTACAAGCGTGGCGCTCAGCAAGTATGGCAGGTGGCTGATGCCGGCCACGATTTGGTCGTGGCGTTCGGCGTCCATTTCAATCGGCAGGGCGCCCAGGGTCTCGACAAAAGAGCGCGCGTGCAGCCGGGCCGCGGGCGTCGTCCGGCGCGAGGGGCAGAGTACGAAGGGTCGATTCTCATAGAGCGAGCGATCCGACTCCTCGATGCCGCCGTTTTCTTTGCCGGTCATGGGATGGCCGCCGACCGCGTTGACGCCGATGGGCAAGCTGGCCATGGCGTCCACGATATCTTGCTTGGTGCTGCCGATGTCAATGACCAGGGTATTGGAGCGCAGGTAGGAGCCGATCTGCATCCTCAGCATCTCGACGATCACACGCACCGGCGCCGCCAGAATCACCACATCGGCGCGATTCACGGCTTCGTAGAGATCGTCGCTGGCGCAGTCAACCATGCCGCGCTTAAGGGCATAATCGCGCGTTCGCTGGTCGTGGTCGACGCCGGCGATATGATCGGCGTGGTCGCGCATGGCCAGCGCCAATGAGCCGCCCATCAGACCCAGACCGACGACAGCCAGATGGCGCGCGTGGAAGCTGGCTTTCATCACTCGGCTCCCGTCTCCGTTGCTTGGGCCAGGTCGGGCCGCAGCGCTACCGCTTTGCGCAGAAAGACATGCTGGATTTCATCGATAGACTTATGCGTATTCCAATGTATCAGGACGCGAATGCACATGGGCAGCCCGTGCTTGACATCGGCTTCCTGGAAGCCCATCAAGGCGGCGCGCGTCCAGCCCATGTCGCGGGCGGCTTTGGCCGGGAAGGTATCGTCGAGCTCAGGCGTGGCGCTGAACAGCACGCTGGCCACATCGTCTTCAACGATGCCGTTGCGCTTGATCATAGCGCCCAGCAGCTCTTGGGTCGCTTCCAGTATGGCTTCGTCGGCGTTGGATTCGACTGTGGTAGCGCCGCGCACTCCGCGTATCATCGTCAATTTATACTCCTACAGTTTCAACAAAAAAGGCGCCGAGTGTTTCACTCTGCGCCTCCATTATCGCTATGCTTAGCGTGGAAATCGGTTGACAGCGCGAATCACCCAGACCGGTCTATGCAGTTTGGGTAGTAATAATAGCGCAATCTGGCATGGTGTAAAACACTCATGTGGCGACTCAAGCTTCGCGATACAGTCAAGCTACAAAATACTGGATCAATTGCGAGATGTCAACGGCGGGCCTCCATCTCATTGGCCTTACGCAAGGCAAATCGTTCTGACAAGGTTTAAGTCGATATCGCCGCGACCATGGACGCCGCCAGGTCCCGCGCCGTCTCGACGCCTTTGCCGCCGGCCCGCACCAGCGCCGAGCCGACGATGAAGCCGTCGGTCAAGCCGCTGACCTCGCGGGCGTGCTCGGGCGTGCTGATGCCGAAGCCCAGCACCAGCGGCTTATCCGTGCTGGCGCGCAGCCGCGCGATGAAGTCTTTGAGGTAGGACGGCAACTCGCGCCGGGCGCCGGTGATGCCGGTGAGCGATACGACGTAGATGAAGCCGGTGGCATTGGCGGAGGCCAGCTTGATGCGCTCGTCATTGCTGGTGGGCGCCAGCATGAAGACCAGCGCCAGGCCTTCGCGCCGGCAGGATTCAGCGAACATGGCGGCTTCCTCCGGCGGCAGGTCGGGCACGATCAAGCCGTCCGCGCCGGCTGCACGCGCATCGCGCACGAAGGCGTCTGTCCCGTAGGCCACCAGCGGATTGGCGTAACCCATCATCAGCATCGGCTGGGAGACGCCCTGCCCGCGCAGGGTGCGCACGGCGTCCAGGCACTTAAGAACGGTCGTGCCGTCTTCCAGCGCGACTTGGGTGGCGGCCTGAATCGTGGGTCCGTCGGCTATGGGATCGCTGAAGGGGATGCCGATCTCGAAGCCGTCCACGCCGGAATCCGCCAGGGCCTTGATGGTGGCCAGCGATGCGGCATAGGTCGGATAGCCGATGGGGAAATAGGGCAGAAAGGCGGCGCGATTCTGTGATCTGGCGCGCGCGAACATGGCGTCCAGCGCTGCAATGCCGTGGGAAGTTCGTGTCACAGTCATAAAGTCCCTTGATGTCATTGACTCAGATAATTCCAATTCAGTCATGCGGAATGACGGCGCCTAGTGGATGTCGCATTCGGGCGACTCACAGAGTCGCCCCTACGAGGCTTGTCCGGTACTTGGTCATTTTGTTGCGCTTTTCTACCCCATCCCCCGGCCCCTTCCCCGCCATCTCTATGGCGGGCATCCAGCAAGCTAGGGAAGGGGAGCTATTCTGCGCGAATTCCGTAGAAATCTGTTACTTTTCGCCAACACAGACCGTTCTCTAGTTTGGTTTAAGCACTGCTCCGGTTTTCGCTTCGTAAGATTTGCAGTACCGGACAAGCCTTACAAGGCTTCTCCTAGTCGCCCAGAATGCTGATTACGGTGTCGAGGTCTTTATCGCCGCGGCCGGACAAGTTGACCAGCAGTACGCTGTCGCGCGGCATGGTCGGGGCGCGTTTGATGGCTTCGGCCACGGCGTGCGCGCTCTCCAAAGCCGGGATGATGCCTTCGAGCTTGCTCAAGACCTGGAAGGCTTCTAGCGCCTCCTCGTCGGTCGCCATGGTGTAATAGGCGCGTTCGAGCTGCCGCAAGTGCGCGTGCTCAGGGCCGACCGAGGGGTAATCCAGCCCGGCGGAAATGCTGTGCGTCTCCATGATTTGGCCGTCGTCATTTTGCATGACGAAGGAGCGCGTGCCGTGCAAGATGCCGGGCCGGCTGATATCCAGGTCAGCGAAGCGAGCGGCGTGTTCTTTGCTCTCGATGCCGCGCCCGCCGGCTTCGACGCCGATCAGCTCGGTGGCCGTATCATCGCGGTAGGCGTGGAAGAGGCCGATGGCGTTGCTGCCGCCGCCGACGCAGGCGATGCAGGCATCGGGCAGCTGGCCGGTTTGGGCTTGAATCTGCTCGCGCGCCTCAGTACCGATGATGCTCTGGAAATCCCGCACCATCATGGGATAGGGATGCGGACCCAGAGCCGATCCCAGCAGATAGAAAGTTGTTTCGACATTGGTGACCCAGTCGCGCATGGCTTCGTTGATGGCGTCCTTGAGTGTGCGGCTGCCGCTTTCGACCGGGATGACCTCGGCGCCCAGCAGCTTCATCCGGAAGACGTTGGGCTGCTGCCGGCGGATATCGACGCTGCCCATGTAAACGTGGCATTCCAGGCCCAGCAGGGCCATGGCGGTCGCCGTGCCGACGCCGTGCTGCCCGGCGCCGGTCTCCGCGATGATGCGGCGTTTGCCCATGCGCTTTGCCAGCAGGCCCTGCCCCAGCGCGTTGTTGATTTTATGCGCGCCGGTATGCGCCAGGTCTTCGCGCTTGAGGTAGACTTGCGCGCCGCCGCGGGCGTGGGTGATGGGCGTGGGTCGGCCGGTATAGGTGCGCTGCAGGTGGCTCAGCTCGGCGTGAAATTGCGTATCTGCGATGGCGTCAGCATAGGCGCGCTCTAGCTCATCCAGCGCGGGCATGATCGTCTCGGGCACGAAGCGCCCGCCAAATTCGCCGAAATAACCGCGCTCGTCCGGCAGATCAGTGATGTCAGTGCGAATATACAGTTCAGCCATAAGCAAATGTCCTCGCGTTCGTCAAATCCAGAGTTGCGTCTCGCCAGCGAAATAGCGCCGCGCCAAAATCAGTACTTTGAGCACGTAATTGTCCACGCTGTGGATGAAGTCCTCAGTCGTGAGTTCGATCGTGTCGCTGTCCAGTCCAACCGCCGCAAC
>JAGWBC010000060.1 GCA_021296115.1 Anaerolineae bacterium
CAATAACTACACGCTCGGGCGCGAAGACGGCACCTATCCGGAGATCGTCCAGCTCTTTGATGCCGCGCTGCAATTCGCGGTGGATTCCAAATGGTTCTCCTACGCCGAAGACATCATCGCTGGACGAGACGAAGTGTTGGGGCATCCGGTGGACTTCGACGACATCATCCCGGTTATCTCCAACTACTATACGGTAGATGGCGTCTGGGCTTCGGTCGCCTGGAACACATCGACGCCGATCATGTACTACAATGTCGAATTGCTAGAGCAGGCTGGCGTCACCGATTTGCCGAAGACTTGGGGCGACATCCTGGATGCATGCGTCGCGTTGCAACCGTTGGTTGACGACGGCACGATTTCGGCTTGCGCCACCTGGCCCTTCTCCGGCTGGTTCATCGAACAGTGGCTGGCGCAGCAGAATGAGTACATGGTCAACAATGAAAACGGCCGCGCCGGCCGCGCTACCGAGTTCAACCTCGATACCGACGCCTACCGCGCCATCGCGCAATTCTACCGCGATCTCTACAGCAACGGCTACTTCATCTTTGAAGGGCAAGACCAGTGGGGACCGCCCACCCAGACCTTCATTTCCGGTAAGACTGCTATCATGATGAGCAGTTCTGCCGCGGCCCGCGCGATAAGCGAAGGCGCCGCCGCGACCGGCTTCACATTGGATACGGTCGGCATGGCCTACAATCAGGACGCGCCCAGCGGCTGGGTAGGCAACATCCTGGGTGGCGCGACCATGTGGATCAGCAATGGCCTCGAGCCGGAAGTCGAAGACGCGGCCATGGCTTTCCTGCTCTTCTTCAGCAACACTGAAAACAGCGCCAGCTGGCACACCGCCTCCGGTTATGTGCCCGTGCGCAATAGCTCAATCGAGCTGCTGAAGAATCTGGAACCGGGCAATGAAATCCTCTGGGACATCCCCAGCGGCGGGCGTGTTGACATCGAATCGGATGACTGGTACGCGGCCTTCCCCAACTTTCTGACCGCCAGTACGCAACTGGGCACATCCACCGTCAACAACGCGACCCGCGGCTCAACCTACGGCACTTTCCAGCAGAGCCGGCCCTACTACAATGGGCTCGTGGAAGAGTACATGCTCAATGGCGGCGATCTGGACGCCATGATTGCCGAGACCAATGCCGAGTTGACCGAACTGTTGCAGGAGTACAACTTCCTGTTCGCTGACGAATAGACCGCACGTTGGTCAAGTAAAGCATCTGAAAATGGGCAAGTGTAAAAGCTTGCCCATCCTTCCCACGCATTTCCGATTGTAGCCGCGGACGCCTCCATGGAAGAAATTGCCTATATTGTGCATCCGATAGTAGTGACGCTGGCGGGCGCTGTCTTGGGCGCGCTCTATTTCGCGTTTCTGCGCTGGCAGACACAGATCGGCAATTTGCGGGCAAGCCTGATCGTTGGCGCGATCGCCGGCGCTCTCGGCGCCACCATGCTGACCGCCCCGCTGGGTTACTGCATGTTTCAAGGCGACCAATCCAGCGAAGACGTCATCGTCGGCTGGATCATGGTTTTGCTCGGGCTGCTGCTTACGCTCAATATCGGCAGCACGGTGCTCTGGCGCTATTTTCGAGGGCAGAGACTCTTGCCGCGCGGCGATACCACGCCGGGCGCTTTTCGCGGACGCTTCGGCCTGGTCTATGCCATGGCCGTACTGTCTCCCACGATTTTGGTGCTGATATACTTTGTCTATCTGCCCATGTTCGACACGCTGCGCTTTTCGACCTTCCTGGCTCGGTTTGGCGCGCCGCGAACGCGATTCATCTGCGTCTCCAATTTCTCGCGCATGTTGTCGGATCTGGATTATCACAGCAATCTGTTTTTGAGCTTCGCGCTGTCTTTCGGCATCATCATTATCGCCATGAGCCTGGCGCTCTTGATTGCCTCCATGCTCAATCAGCCAATCCGGGGCGCGAACATCTATCGCACGCTACTGATATGGCCCTACGCCATATCGCCGATTGTGGCCGGTTCAATTTTCGGCTTGCTGCTTGGTACAGAATCCGGCATCGTCAACCGAGTATTCGGCCTTTTATTCGGCGTGAAAGTGCCGTGGCTGGTGACAGTACCGGCGGCGCAAATCAGCGTGGTGCTCGCCAGCGTTTGGAATGTCATCGGCTTCAATATTCTCTTCTATACCGCTGGGCTGCAAACGATTCCCAAAGACTTGCTGGAGTCAGCGTCCATTGATGGCGCCAGCGCCTGGCAACGCTTCGCGCGCATCACTTTTCCCTTGCTCTCGCCTTTTACCTTCTTCCTCATCGTGACCAATACGATTTACGCCTTCTTTGATACTTTCGGGCTGATCTTTGTCTTGACTCGCGGCGGACCCACCGAATCGACATTTACCGCGATGTATCGTGTCTACGTCACCGGCATTCTCGCCAGCGATATTGGCAAATCCACTGCCCAGTCCCTGATTTTATTCTTGATCGTAGTCGGGATTACTATCTTCCAATTCCGCGTCGGGCAGCGCCGCGTACAATACGGGAATTACTGATTATGACCGAAAGCGCCAGCTCGAGATTCGTCTTTGATCCCTCGTCCAATCGGGCGCAATCCTGGTGGCGGCGGCTAATTCCGCAGCGCTGGTATGCCCATCTGATCTTGATCATCTCGGTCGTAATCATCACCTTTCCCATGTTCTACGCGCTCCTGATCAGCACGCAGAGCAACCCCGAAGTCTACAACCATAAATTCACGCCCGGCTCCATGTTCTTCGAGAACCTGCGCACGGTTATGGTGCAGCGCAATATGGGCCGCTTTATGCTGAACAGCTTCGTCATCGCCATGTCGATCGCGGTCGGCAAAACCGTCATGTCGGTGTTGGCCGGCTTGGGTTTGGTCTATTTCCGTTATCCCGGCAAGTGGATCGTATTCGGCTTCGTGCTTATCACGCTGATTATGCCCGGCGATGTGCTGCTGATCGCGCTGTATCGCCGCGTCGTCAGCTTCGACGCCTGGCCGCATCCCTACGTCGCTCTGACGCTGCCCCTGCTCGCCAGCGCCACCGGCGTCTTCATATTCCGGCAGCACTTCATGACCATGCCGCCGGATCTATCCGAAGCGGCGCAACTGGACGGCGCGTCGCCGATGCAGTTCTTGTTCCGTGTGCTGATCCCGCTGAGCTGGAACACCATCGGCGCGCTGATGGTGATCATGTTCCTCTTCGGCTGGAATCAATTCTTGTGGCCGCTGATTCTGCTGCGCGATCAAAACCTGCAAGTTGTGCAGTGGGGCATGCAGTCGCTGACGCAGAATGTGGAAGTCGGCGACAACTTTGGGCCCATGATGATGGGCGTCATCATCACCAGTTTGCCGCCCATGATCATCTTCTTGATCCTGCAGCGCCAATTCATGAAGGGCTTCGCGCTGACCCGCGACAAGTAGCCGGCGCCTTTCGCGGCCGAGCCTCACCGCGCCGCTTCGCTGGAATTCCAACAAACTTCTTATAGAAAAGCTGGAAAAACCATATATCATGCATATATGGATATTTCAGATATGAAGCAAATGGTCAAGATGCAACTGCCGCCCGATGCGCCATTCGAGCAGCAGTTTTTCACGCTGATTTCGCGTATCTGCCGTCAGTTGGTGCTGCACGCCGAGCAAATCAAGGCGGATGACACGCTGTCGCCGCCGCAACTGTGGTTTCTCAAGCGGCTCTATGATGCCGGCGCGCCGCAGCCGATCAGCTTCTTTGCCGACGGCGTCTTTTCCAATCGGTCTAACGCGTCGCAGATGATCGACCGGTTGGAAGCGGAAGGCCTGGTTTATCGCATCAGAAATCCGCGCGATCGGCGCAGCGTATTGGTGGAGTTGACCGATGCCGGCGTTGAGCGTATGCACCATGCCGAAGCCTGTCATATGGAGTTGGCGCGCGAGTTGCTGGACCCTTTGACAGAGGAAGAGCGCGTCGCTGCGCTGTCTACCTTCGCGCGGGTGCTGACGCTGTTTGAAGAGGGCGAGGATGATGCCGGACTTTGCAGCTGCTGATTTCGCGTCAGGATTACATGATTCAGATTCGCAAAACTATCAGAGAGGCCAAGGCTAATGCCCCAGAATGAATCAATCATCGCAGACAATGTCGTTAAACACTTCGGCGACATCAAGGCGCTGGATGGCGTTTCGCTCGCCGCTGAAACCGGTAAAGTGTTGGGGCTGCTGGGACCCAATGGCGCCGGAAAGACCACGCTCGTTCGCATTCTGACCACCTTGCTCAAGCCCGATAGCGGCCGGGTCGTCGTCGGCGGACTTGATGTCTTGCGCCAGAAACAGCGCGTCCGCGAGATTATCGGCTTGGCCGGCCAGTACGCCGCTGTCGACGAAATCTTGACCGGGCGGGAGAATCTGGTCATGGTCGGGCGGCTGTATCACATGCCGCGTCATATCGCAAAACAGCGCGCCGCCGAACTGCTTGAGCAATTTGCCTTGACTGACGCGGCCGATCGCTCGGTCAAGACCTACTCCGGTGGCATGCGTCGTCGCCTGGACCTGGCAGCAAGTATGGTCGCCCGTCCCAACATCCTCTTTCTGGACGAACCCACCACCGGCCTGGACGCCCGCGCGCGCATCGCCATGTGGGAGACGATCCGAGAATTGGTGTCGGATGGCACGACGCTGCTGCTGACGACGCAATACCTGGAAGAAGCCGACGAGCTGGCCGACCTTATCGTCGTCATTGACCACGGGCGCGTCATCGCCGAGGGCACGGCCGACCAGCTGAAGGCGAACATGGCGGCAGACTTCATCGACATTACCGTCGCCAATCCGCTCCAGGTGGCGCAAGCTTCGGAGCTGCTGCGGCCGCTTTCGTCAGAGGCGCCGCAGACTGATGACCAGCGCGGTCATGTCGTGCTGTCAGTCGAGTCTGGGGTGCAGAGCGTCGCCGAAGTGGTGCGCCTGTTAGATGGCGAAGATATTCACATCGCCGAACTGAACCTGCGCCGTCCCACGCTTAATGATGTCTTTCTTAGCATCACCGGCGAAGCAATCATTGAAGAAGAAGCCAAGCCCAAACGCCGCGGTTTCGGCCGCCGGCGCAGCGCCTGATCCCGCTTATCCACTAGCATCAATTTTGGAGGCACAGACTAAATGTCACAACACTCACTGACTTCAGCGCCAGCAAAAGCGCTTGTTCCCATGGCGGGAGAAGCCGGCGTCCTCAAGCACCTGTGGTGGAACTTCGCCGATACGTATATCGTCATGAAGCGCAACTTGATGTACTTCGTGCGCGAACCACAGTTGCTGATTTTCGCCACGGTCCAGCCCATCATGTTCCTCGTGCTTTTCACCTACGTATTCGGCGGCGTCATCAGCTTCTCCACCGGCGGCGATTACATCAATTACCTGATGCCTGGCATCGTGATCCAGTCCATCATATTCGCTTCGTCCAACACAACCGTCGGCTTGTCGCTCGACCTGTCACGCGGGATGATCGATCGCTTCCGCTCGCTGCCGATGTCCCGCGCGGCGGTTTTGGCCGGTCGAACGGCCGCCGATACCGTTCGTGGTTTCTTCACCATTTCGATCATGTTGATGGCGGGCTACGTCATCGGCTTCCGCTTTGCCGATTGGGGCACAGGCCTGGCCGGATTGCTATTGGCGGTCGCCTTCGGTTATGCCTTCACCTGGATATCCGCCACCATCGGACTGTTGGTAAAAGACCCTGAAGCCGCGCAGGTGGCCGGTTTCATCTGGCTGTTTCCCTTGACCTTCGCCAGCTCAATCTTCGTGCCGACTCGAACTATGCCCGATTGGCTGCGCACATTCGCTGAGAACCAGCCGGTCAGCATCGTAGCCGGCACGGTGCGCGAGCTGATGACTGGCACGGTTAATCCTGACGGAATTGCGACTTCGCTGGCCTGGATCATCGGCATCGTGGTCGTATTCATGCCGCTGGCTGTGCGGCAATACGCCAAGGTGGCCTCGCGCTAGCGTTTTGTAGCATTTGGCGTTCAGTGCTTACGGGCGACCCGCCGGGACGCCCAATTTGCTGTCGCCTAACTGCGTCGGCTGCGTTAAACTTTCCGCAGTTTGCCAAACCAAGCGAGGAGCCCTCATGACCGACAAACTCGTCTATATCGCCAACTCGGGCGAAGCCGACTACGGCATCACGGTCGCCGCCCTGGACTACTGCAAGGGCGCGCTTGAAGTGCTGCAGCAGGTCACCGAAATCAGCGAATGTCACTATCTGAACCTGCATCCAAACGGCAAGCTCTTGCTCGCCACGACCATGGATGGAGCGGTGGAAGTGGTCTCCTTCGCCATCGACTCGGCGGGCAAGCTGAGCTTGGTCAGCCGACAGCCGGCCGCCGGCACGTCACCCGCCTACGTCTGCGTTGAGGCCAGCGGCAGGCACGCGCTGCTGGTCAACTACATCGTGGGAACCGAACGCGGCAATATCCGCGTCTACCCCATCGACGCGAACGGCGTTCTGGGCGCCCACAGCGAGCATATTGAGCACGAGGGCAGCAGCGTTAATCCCGGGCGCCAGGAAGTTTCCCACCCGCACATGATCGTGACGACGCCCGACAATCGCTTCGCTGTCGTGCCGGATTTGGGCACCGACAAAATCTATCTCTACGCGCTCGATGCCGCGCAAGGCAAATTGTCGCTGTCGCAGACGCTGGACTTGCCCGTGGGCGCTGGTCCGCGACATGTGGCTTTTCATCCGACCTTGCCGCGCATGTACGGCATCAACGAGCTCGACTCCACGATAGCCGCCTGGTCCTGGGATGAGCAGGACAATTGGACGCGTCTGTCCATCGAGTCCACCTTGCCCGAGGGCTATCAACAGCCGGCTGAGCGCCAAAATACCACCGCTGATGTGCACGTGCATCCCAACGGCAGATTTTTGTACGGCACCAATCGCGGTCACGACTCGATCGTGATTTACCGACTGGATGCCGAGGGCTTGCCACACTACATCGGCACAGAGTCGACGCGGGGCGCTTGGCCGCGCGCCTTCATGATCGATCCGCGCGGCGAGGTCCTGGTCGTTGGCAACCGCCACACGGATAACGCCGCCGTCTTTACGATCGACGCCGCGACCGGTCTGCTGACCTTTCGCTCGTCACTGGCCTTGTCCGCGCCCATCGCCTTCAAGATGAAGGGCTAGCCGGCGATGCGCATTCTGATCACCGGCGGCACGGGTCTGGTTGGCAGGCCTATCAGCGAGCGCTTCGTCAGCCTGGGCTGGGATGTGCGTGTTATCGGCGCCGAAGCCGACTGCGCGCTGCGCGGCGTTGATTACACCCAGTGCGATATCCGCGATGCCGACTCGCTCGCCGAGCAGGTCGAGGGTTGCGACGCCATCGTGCATTTGGCCGCCATTCCCAGCACGCGCACTCACCCCAACGAGACCCTTTTCGATATCAACGTGGCTGGAACGTACAAGGTCTTTGAAGCCGCGTCGCGCGCCGGTATCAAACGCGTCGTCCAGGCCAGCTCCATCAACGCCATCGGCGGCTTCTGGGGCAACGACGATCGCCAGTACGCCTACTTTCCCTTTGACGAGGACCTGCCGCTCTACACCACCGACGCCTACTCGCTGTCCAAGCAATTGGTAGAGGAAGTCGCCGACTACTACTGGCGGCGCGATGGCATCAGCAGCGTCTCCTTTCGCCTGCCGGCAGTCTGGAACGATGACACGATCGAGAGCCGGAAACTGCGCCAAGACCTGAAAGAGCGCGTCCACCAGTTGGATGCGTTTCGCCGCCTGCCCTTAGGGCAGCAGCAGACGCGTTTGGCTGCCGCGCGGGAGGCGGCTCTGGCGCTGCGGGCGCGCCAGGTTATGGAATACGAGGCTCTGCAGCGGGGCATATTCGAGCGGGAGGCGCCAAAGGACGACTGGCTTTTCTCCGCCTGGTTCTACTACCGCTTCAACTTCTGGACCTTCATCCACACCGATGACTCGACCCAAGCCTTCGAGAAGGCGATCACCGCGGAATACCAAGGCGCTCACCCCTTATTTGTTAACAGCGATCAGAACTCGCTCGAATACGAGACTGAGGCGCTGCTGTCGCTCTTCTACCCCGATGTCGCGCGCCGAGCCAAGCCGATAATCGGCGCCGAAAGTCCGGTCAACATCGCCCGCGCCCGTGAGTTAATCGGTTTCGAACCCAGGGTGCGGACGATTCTCTGACGCGCTTTCGCCGCTTTCCGCCGATTCCCTGTGCTCAGCAAACCGGACTATCCTAAAAACGAGCTGTACGATTGCCCTACTACAGCAGCGGCGTTGTATAATCGCGTTAGGCTCTTAATGGCAGGACCCGTGGATAGTCCTTGAAGACCCTTGTTCGCATCGGCACGCGGCGGTCGAAATTATCGCTGTGGCAAGCCAATTACGTCGCTGAGCTCATCACCGGGCATCATCCGTCGGCGCGCGTCGAAATCCGCGAATTCACCACGCGCGGCGATGCCAACCCGACAGCGCCGCTGCCCGCGATTGGCGGCAAGGGACTCTTCACCGAGGCGCTCGAAGCGGCGCTGCGCAATCACGAAATTGACTGCGCCGTGCACAGCCTGAAAGACCTGCCGGTGGAAGACGCCGCGGGTTTGGCCATCGGCGCGATCCCCCAGCGGGCGGACCAGCGGGATGTGCTGGTAAGCCGGGGCGCCAGCACGTTGGCCGATTTGCCGCCGGGCGTGCGCATCGGCACGGGCAGTTTGCGACGGCGTGCCCAGTTGCTCGCGCTGCGCCCCGATCTGACGGTCGTGCCAATCCGCGGCAACATTCCCACGCGAGTCGCGCTGTTGGACGACGCCGAGCGGCAACTGGACGCGATCGTGCTGGCGGCTGCCGGCTTGATTCGGCTGGGACTGGACGAAGTTATTCGCCAGACTTTTAAGCCCGCAGAGATGCTCAGCGCCGCGGGCCAAGGCGCTCTCGCTGTGCAATGCCGCGCCGACGCCGATTCACGCGCCTTTTTCGCCCCGCTCAACGACGCGGCGACTGAGCTGGCTGTAGCTGCCGAGCGCGCTTTCTTGGGCGGCCTGGAAGGCGGCTGCTCTCTGCCCGTCGGCGCCTACGCCAGCTTCGAGAGCGGCAAGCTGCGACTGCAAGGTCGCGTGATCGCCATTGACGGCTCGCAGCAACTGGACCTGAGAGGTGAAGCTGCCATGAGCGAGAATCGCGAGAGTCTGGGCGCCGCTCGAAAGCTGGGCGCTGACCTGGCTGCGCAGGCGCTGGAGCAAGGCGCGGGACATCTGCTGCCCAATCTGACAAACGGGAGCGTGAGAAATGAATGAGGCTGTAAACACCGAAGAATTCCTCGCCGGCAAGCGAATCGTCGTTACGCGCGCCCGTCATCAAGCCGCGGCGCTGGAAAATTTGATTCGTCAATTCGGCGCGGTGCCGATTGCTTATCCCTGCATAGCCATCGAGCCGCCGCTGGATACCGCCGCTTTCGATCAATGCCTGCGCAGCCTGGCTGAATACGACTGGCTGGCGCTCAGCAGCGGCAATGCCGTCCGAGCGCTGGCGGATCGCGCGCGAGCGTTGGCAGTGCTGCCGTCGCTGAAGCGCATCAAGATCGCGGCGCTTGGTCCGGCAACCGCGGCAGAATGGCGCCGGCAAACGGGCAGGGGCGCTGACTTCGTCCCAACCGCATTCAATGTCGAAGCGCTGGCGCGCGAGATTCCAATCGGTCAGCGGCGCCGTATCCTCCTGCCGCAGTCGGACCTGGCGGATGAGGGGGCAGCTGCGATCATGCGCTCTCGCGGCGCGGAGGTGACGACGCTGGTGGCCTATCGCACGGTGATTGGCAGCGGCGGCGCTGATTTAGCCAGCTTTATCGCCAAGCGCCAAATCGACGCGCTGAGTTTCGCCAGCCCTTCAGCAGTCCGGTTCTTCCGTCAACTTTGCAGCGCGCCGGCCGCGCTGGAACTTCCCGCGCTCTGCCTTGGCGAATCGACGGCGAGAGCTGCCGCTAGCGTAGGTTTTCGCTGCGTAATCACCTCGCCGACATTTGGCTTGCGCGCGATTATCCTGGCCTTCGCCGAATACTGCGCCAGGCGCGAATAGCTTGCCATAGCGACGCCTTAACCCGGGAAATACAAGATTCAATTAAGAGTAGACAGCCACATTAAGGCGTTTTAATGCTGACTCTAGCTTCATCGCTTGAAGATTCGTATATAATGTAATCAGCGAAGATCGCTACGGGTAGATTTCCAAGGATCAGCAAACCGCTGGCGGCAGCGCGCAGTTGGAGGCGGGTGGCATGGAATTGGCGCAGAACATTTACACGCATGAAAAGTTCACCGAGAGCGATCAATACTGGAGCCCGGCTTCGGAGGACTATGCCGCCGCCAGCCAGTTGGTGACAGCCTTGCGCGCCGGTTGGATGTTGGCTCTACCCCGCGTCAGCGCGCGGCAAATCTGGCACAGCGGCAGCCGACCCAGCACCGTCTACGAGTTCACGCTGATGCGCGGCAGCCGGCTGATGATTATGCCGGTACTCAGCAATCCCTTTGTGGAGCGATTCCTGGTCAAGCACGACATCCGCATCATCTACGATGTCTCGCCCCAAGCCGACGTCTTGCCGGAATAGCCATCCGTTAAAATCGCTTTAAGTCGCATCGGGCATCTTGCCGCTGACAACGCTGCGACGTATAATCTCCCGACGTATTGATTGCTCCAGGAGCCATCTCGCGCATGACCGACGAGAATCAGCAGAATTTGCAGGGCCAATATCAGGACATTACTTCGCAGCACTGGAGCTATTCATCGGAACGATACGCTGGCGGCGACAACCTGCTGACCGCGATCGCGCGCGGCTGGTCAATTGATCGCAAGGTCGTCCTGCAGCGGCACTGGTTCGCCGGCATGCGCTGCATTGAGGTCTACCATTTCACCATTCGCCGCGATGATGTCGAGGCGGATATGGCCGTGGTCGGCAACCCTTACGTGCAGCGCTATCTCTCGAGCCATCCCCACGATCTGGTGGAAGTAGAAGACGCCGCCGTGGCGTAGATTCTCGCCTTCCGTTTCCCCCGAATTCCACATTCCACTATAATACCCTCTGTAGCAAACCCGCTTGAAACTGGACGCGATCCATGCCCGACGAACCGACGCGCGACAAGCCAGCGGAGAATGACCAGCCCGCGTCTCCCGAAGAGATGATGGGGGCGCTCTTCGACGACGGGCGCGCCGCCGACGACTTGCCGCCGCCGGAAGACTTCGCCCCCGCCCGCGACCCCCAGCGCTTCGCGCGCCCCGAAGACGAGCTGCCAGCGAGCGCGCCCGAAGTCGAAGTGGGCGAGGCGGC
>JAGWBC010000061.1:0-2720 GCA_021296115.1 Anaerolineae bacterium
GCTTTATCGCGGCGCTCGGCCTTACGAACATTACGCTTGTACTTCACGATTGGGGCTCCGGTCTTGGCTTCCACTACTGGGCGACCCGCGAATCCAATGCCAAGGCGATTGCGTTTATGGAAGCCATCATCAAGCCTATGAACTGGAACGCCTTCCCGATTGGCCCGCGGATCGGTTTCAAGCTGTTTCGCGCCCCCGGAATCGGCTGGCTCATGCTGAGCGTCATGAATATGTTCGTCACACAGATTCTGCCGCAGATGACCGTCCGCAAGTTGTCCGCGGCGGAAATGTCACAATACAAAGCGCCCTTTCCTTCTGTAGATAGCCGCAGACCCGTTAGGCAGTGGCCACGGGAGATTCCGCTTAACGGGCAGCCGGCGGATATGGTCAAATTGGTGTCGGCCTATAGTCGCAAGCTACAAGATTCGGCACTGCCTAAACTGCTGATTTACGCAAAGCCCGGGGCGGTCCTCAACGCCGATGCTGTGGATTGGTGCCGCAGCAATTTGAAAAATCTGCAGACTGTGGATGTCGGCAAAGGCTTGCACTATCTACCGGAAGATCATCCGCATTTGATAGGCGAAGCATTGGCGAACTGGTACGCGAATCTATGAGCGCGGAATTGAGCTGCTGGCGAAGGTAAATCACAGACGCCCGCCATCAACCGGCAGCACTTGACCCGTTACCCAGCCGGCGTAGTCCGAGGCGAAGAAGAGCACAGCGTGCGCGATGTCCTCCGGCGATCCCAGCCGCTTCAGCGCAAAACGCTCGACCAGCGCGCGCTGGCCCTCCTCGCCATAGGACTCAAACTGGCGGATGGAATTGGGATTGGACAGAACAAAACCCGGCGCGATATTGTTCACCGTGATGCCCCAGGCCCCCAATTCATGCGCCAGCTGCCGCGTCAAACCGATCTGCGCCGCTTTGGCCGCGGCGTAAGCTTGAATCCCGGTCAGGCTGACGCCCAGGCCGGCGCCGCTTGAGATATTGACGATACGGCCGTAGCGCCCCACTTTCATGCTTGGCGCTGCCGCCTGCGAAAAATAGAACGCGCCGCGCGCATTGACTTCAAAGATGCTGTCCCAGTCTTCTTCGCTGATGTCTTCCAGCGGCCGCCCGACTTGTCCCAGTACGCCGCCGGCGTTGTTGACCAGAATGTGAACGCCGCCGTCTCGCGCCACAGTTTCATCGACGAAACCCCGCACAGCCCCGCGATCGCGCGCGTCAACGACTCTCGCCCTGCAGCTGCCAGCTGTTGCGTCTCCTGCAATTCGTCGCCCAGCACATCACAGGCCCATACCGACGCGCCGCGCTCCGCAAAGGCCAGGGCAATGGCCCGCCCGAAACCGTGTGCCGCGCCGGTGACGATGGCGGTCTTGCCGTCAAAGCGAATGTTCATAAGTACTTAGCCTTCAATTCGTCCAGGTTAGTCAAGCTCTGCTCGCGTTTGCCGTCTTCGATCTCGCGGATCATGCCGACCCAGCTTCGTGTCAGCGGCATATCAAAGCCGATCTCCGCGGCTTGCGCCAGCAGCGGCTCGTACATAGTCACTTCGGTCTTGCGCTTGCGCACGGCCAAATCGCGCCAGATGCCGCTGTGTGTCTTGGCCGACAGCCTATTGAATGCCACCAGCGTGTCCAGCGACTGATGTATGGCATCGGCGTCGTCAGCCAGGAATACCTTGGGCTCGAAGCCGTTGAAACCGTAAGCCTCAATGCCCAGCCGCTCGGCCAGCTGCAAGACCTCCTGCGCGGCGCGGATGTACAGCTGACGGTAGCGGCTGTCAGCCAGCGCTTCGGCGATGGACTCCTGCGTCAGCGCCGATACAAAGAGCATCGCGCCGTAGGCTTCTTTGCCCCAGAGGTAGCCCCAGATATTGTCCGTCATCAGCGTATTCTCGTCGAAATGCCGGAAGATCGCTTCCATCGTTTTCAGCCGCTCGCTGATGGCGCCGTCCAGTTCGCCGATGACGACAGCGCCGCGTCCGCCGAAGAGGATCTCGCCCGGCGCATGATAATCGGCGCTGAAGTTGATAAAGCTGCCGACAGTCCGCTCGCGACCGACAATGTCCTGAATGATCAGTTCGTTCAGGCCGTTCTGCACCGACATGACGAAGCCGTCGTCAGCGAGGAATGGCGCCAACGCGTGTGTCGCTTCCCGCGTATGCTGCGACTTCGTGCAGAGCAGAATCGTCTCATATTGCCCTTGCAGGTCGCCCGGCAAGAAAGCTTCGGCAGGCGCCGTAAACTCGTCAACCGGTCCCGTGATTGTCAGTCCGGAAGCATTGATAGCCTCTACGTGCTCGGCCACGACATCAACGAAGCGGATATCATGACCGCTGCGAATCAGATATGCGCCCAGTGTGCCGCCGATAGCGCCGGCGCCCCAAATCAATATGGTCATCAGCTCCAGTCTCCTTCGAGCAAGTCGCGGGTTTCCGCCACCGCCACCTGCCAAATCGCCATCATGTCGGCGTCCGAGCGTTGATAGTAGCCGCCCATATTGCCGTCGACCAGTTGCTCGCGCGTCTGCCGCGGCGTGAGCAGCGCCAGCTTGTCCAGGTCGAACAGCGCTTTCCGCTCGGCCGGCAGCGCCACGCCCTCCAGCCGCGTCCAGGGATAATTCTCCATCCAGGAGGCATGAGAACCGACCGGGTCAATCTCCAGTACCTTGGCCCAGGTCTTGGGCGCGTTGTACCAGTTGTGCCATCTGACCGCGCT
>JAGWBC010000061.1:2845-22524 GCA_021296115.1 Anaerolineae bacterium
GTGCCGGGGAAGGCCGTCCATTGCTGCGCCAGTCCGTACGGCAGGGCGGGATACACCGGCACGCCAGCCAATTCACCGGCTTCTTCCGCCAGCCGCGCCGACAATATCGTATCCACCGTCAAGCTGAGGTACGCGTGCTGCTCGGTGCTGCCGGTCGGCAAAATGCAACGATCGTCGTGCTCGAGGTATTTCTCCACTTGCATCCAGTTCATTTGCGAAATCAGCATAGGTCAACCGGCTTTCTGCTTTTGGTCCAATATACGCGGGCGCGCTCTTGCGGGACGGCGGCGTCACAGCCCCCATTGCGCGCGGGCAGATTCCATGTCGCGCTTCATTTTGCCGTAGTGTCCGCTGCCGCCGCGTTTCCAGCGCTCATCAACCGGATCGCCCGCCGGCTGATAACGCACATCGCAACTGAGGCGGAATCGGGTCGTCAGGTTGGTGGTGGAAGCGTGCATGGTATGCATGCCGAAGATCATCACATCGCCCGCGCCATAATCAGCGCCTTGCCATTGCCCGCCGAAGCGCTCGACAATCTGCATCGGGTCTCGCTCGAACCAGCCGCTAATGCCGTCGCGGTCAATGTCCATGCGGCCGTAGGTGTCGCGGATGCGAGCGAAACTGTCAAGCTTGTGCGAACCGCGGCAGATGGCCAGCGTGCCCTGCTGAATGGGCACATCGCCCAAAGGAATCCAGACGGTGTAGAGATTGCTGGAGCCGCGTCCCATATAGACATAATCGAAGTGGGCGCCGGTGTACTCTTCGTTGCCGATGGCGCGCAGCCACTTGAAGGGGAAGCTCAGCGCCGGCTCGCCGAAGAGCCGCTCAAACAGCGCGAAGAGTGCCGGGTTCTCCAGGGCAGCCAAGACTGCCGGGTGGTGGGCGATGCCCGTGCCGCCCATCATGCGAATGCTGCGCCCGCCTTGCGGCATCACGCCCTCCAGCACCGGCGTATCGGGCAGCAAGACCTGCTGTTCTCGCATGTGCCGCAGCACGGTTTCACGAGCGGACAAGACCGTGTCTCGCTCAATCAAGCCGCGCAGCAGCAGATAGCCGTCTTCGTCCTTGCGCTGCCACAGTGCCGCAACATCCCCGAGAGCGTCGTTGCTCTCCCGCAGCGAACTGAGCTCACTACTGGGAAATTCCAGGTCGCGGAAACCGAATCGAACCTTCATAGTCTCTGCCAATAAATAGAATCCGATTCGATGATAGTATATGCAAAGCCGAATATCGCCAAGTTCGCGATGCAATCGGAGCGCTTAACTCCGTGGATGCGTAAACGTCACCGGTATACAGGGTAAACTCTGTGCTCTCAGTAGTTTCAACAAAGTGATGCGAAACTGGAATCTAGTCGGTTGTAGGGGCGACATTGTATGTCGCCCGAATATCCAACATTACAACATCGGGCGATTCACAGAATCGCCCCTACAATGTTCCCTCATTTGTCGCACTACTTAGTTGAACTACTTCTGTGTCCTCGATGGTGAACAAATTTGTGCGCTGTCCGCCTGGAGAATTGCGTCCATGATACTCGCCAGTCCCCGTCGCAATCTCGCTTGCATTTCGCTTCTTATCGCGCCAAACTCATGACCGGAGCGGGGCGGTTGCTCAAGTATTCGCGATCAGCTTCGCGCATAGACATTCGCAAAGGATAGTTGATGAATCAGCAAGTTCTTACTCGGGTAGACCCGCGCGCCATGATCCGCCCCGGGCGCAAGATCACCGGCATCTCGGCCATCCTGCTGCCATTTACCGACTCCATCGAAATCGACTGGACCGGGCTGGCCGATCACGTACGACGCACGGCGGAGGCGGGATTGACGCCGGCGGTCAATATGGACACCGGCTTCGCCAATCTGATCAGCGAAGGCGAACGCCAGCAAGTCTTGCGTTTGACGCAGGATGTACTCGGTGGCGCTGGATTTGTGGCGGGCGCCTTTGTGGCTGACGAGCCGGGCGCGGGCTTCAATGCGGATGCCTACTTCCAGCAGGCACGCCGATCGTCTTTCAATCGTACGGGCTGACGCAGCAAGCCGGCGCCGATATCCTACGCGCTTATGAGACGGTCGCCGCGCGGACTGACGGATTCATCGCCTTTGAACTGGGCAAGATGTTCGCGCCCTTTGGCGCCATCTACGACCTCGATACCTATCGCGGCTTGATGGAGATACCAGCTTGCAGCGGCGCCAAGCATTCGTCGCTCAGCCGGCAACTGGAATGGGAGCGGATCCTGCTGCGCGATGAAGCGCGGCCGGACTTCAAAGTCTACACCGGCAATGATCTGGCGGTTGACATGGTCATTTACGGCAGCGACTACCTGCTCGGCCTGAGCACCTTCGCGCCGGATCTATTCGCGGAGCGCGATGCCATGTGGCTGACGGGCGATCCGGCCTTCTACGAGTTAAACGACCTCATCCAATACCTCGGCTTTCTGGCCTTTCGACCGCCCGTGCCCGCCTACAAGCACTCGGCGGCGCAGTTCTTGAAGCTGCGTGGCTGGATCGGTTCCAATCAGACGCATCGCGATTCGCCGCGCCGTCCCGATTCCGATGTCGCCATACTGCGCGATATCGCCGAGCGTCTCGGCGTCTTGCATGAGGGCTAGCGCATGACAATCAGACGGGTGGCGCAACTGCGCAGCTTTGAACAATTCACAGACTACTGCGCATCTGTGGGCGCATCGCTGCCGGTTGACGAGCTCGCCCTGGCTGGCGACGAATCGCCGCTGGCGCGTGAGTATGTCTACCGCGATCACAAGCTGACGAACAGATTCGCGATACTGCCGATGGAGGGCTGGGATGGCACGGCCGACGGTCAGCCATCGGACTTGACCCGCCGGCGCTGGCGACGTTTTGGCGAGAGCGGCGCCAAGCTGATTTGGGGCGGTGAAGCGGTAGCAGTTCGACACGATGGCCGAGCCAACGCGCGTCAGCTGGTGATCAATGGGGGCACGGCGGCCAGCCTCGAGAGCTTGCGGCTTGAGCTTCTGGAGGCGCATGCCGAGCGCTTTGGCGCTGCCGACGACCTGCTCATCGGCTTGCAACTGACGCACTCCGGCCGCTTCTGCCGGCCCAACAGCGCCAAACTGGAGCCTCTGGTGCTGTATCGACATCCCATTCTCGACGCCAAGTTCCAGCTTGACGACGACTCCTGCGTCATGACGGACGCCGACATCGAGCGCCTGATCCAGGACTTCGGACGGGCAGCCGTTTTGGCGCAGCAAGCCGGCTACGACTTCGTCGACATCAAGCACTGTCATGGTTATCTGGGACATGAATTTTTGAGCGCGGTGGACCGGCCGGGCCGCTACGGCGGTAGCTTCGAAAACCGCACGCGCTTCCTGCGCGAGACGGTGGCCTTGGTGCGCAAATCGGCGCCCGGGCTGGATATCGGTGTACGCTTGAGCGCGGTGGATTGGGTTCCTTTTCGCCCGGGACCGGATCGATTGGGCGAGCCGACGCCGCACCAGGGAGCGCGTTATCCCTACGCCTTTGGCGGCGATGGCACGGGAACCGGCTGGGATCTTGACGAACCGGCGCGCTTTCTGGCGCTGCTGCGTGAGTTGGACATTCAGCTGGTCTGCATCACCGCGGGCAGCCCATACTACAACTTCCATATCCAGCGCCCGGCTATTTTCCCGCCTTCGGACGGCTATCTGCTGCCGGAAGATCCCCTCGTCGGCGTGGCGCGGCAAATCAAGATCACCGCTGAGTTGAAGTCGGCCTTTCCCGAGCTGACGATTGTGGGCTCGGGCTACTCCTATTTGCAGGATTGGCTGCCCAATGTGGCCCAAGCGGCTGTTCGCGAGGGCATGACGGATTTCGTTGGCTTGGGCCGAATGGCGCTCAGCTATCCGGAGTTGCCGGCTGACCTGCTGTTGGGCAAGACCTTGCAGCGCAAACGGATATGCCGCACCTTCAGCGACTGCACGACGGCGCCGCGCAACGGCATGGTTTCCGGCTGCTACCCGTTGGACGACTTTTACAAGTCCAGCGACGAGTTCGCAAAGCTGGCGGCGATCAAGAAAGAGACCGCGCGCTAGTATCGCTCGGCATCAACCAGACAGCTGCTAAACCCAGGCGTATTCGGACGCGGCGAAATTGACCATGTCGCCGTGATAATAAGGCACGGTCGCGCGTTCCGGCTGGGCCAGGGCATCCAGGCGCTTGTGGTCTTCTTCAGTGATCTGTATATCAATCGCGCCAAGATTGTCATCCAGGTGCGCCATCGTGCGCGGCCCGATGATTGGGCTGGTCACGCCGGGCTTGCTATTCACCCAAGCCAGCGCGACCTGGCCGGCGCTGCAGCTTTTTTCGGACGCCAGTTGCTGGACCAGGTCGAGAATGCCGAATCCCAGCTCGGTGAAATGCTGGTCCCGGCGGCGTTCGTTGGCGGCCCCGCGTCCCGCATCAAAGCCGAAACGGCTGTCGCCGGGGATAGGCTCGCCGCGCTTGTATTTGCCGGTCAGGAACCCGCGAGCCAACGGCGACCAGGGAATGATGGCTAGACCGTAGGACTGCGCCATGGGGATCATCTCGCGCTCTATGCTGCGGTCGAGCAGATGGTAAGGCGGCTGTTCGCTGACGAAGCGGTTCAGCCCGAGCTCCTTGGCGACCCAGAAGGACTCCATGACGCGCCAGGACGGGAAAGTACTCGTGCCGATATAGCGGACTTTGCCCGCGCGAATGAGGTCGTCAAGCGCGCGCAGCGTCTCGTCGATGGGAATCTCGGGATTGGCGCGATGTAGCTGGTAGAGGTCGATATAGTCGGTTTGCAGCCGTTGCAGCGAGGCATCGCATTGCTCGATGATATGGCGGCGATTGTTGCCGGCCGAGAGGATATCATCCTCGTCCATGCGGCCGTGGACCTTGGTGGCCAGCACGATGCGGTGGCGTTTGCCATTGCGCTTCAAGGCGCGCCCCACAACCATTTCGCTGCCGCCGCGCACGTAGACATTGGCGGTATCAAGGAAATTGACGCCCGCATCAACGGCGCGGTCGATCATATCAAAGCTCTCCGCCTCTGATGTTGGCCCGCCGAAGTTCATGCAGCCGAGACAGAGTTCGCTGACCATTACGCCTGTGCGGCCGAGTGAGCGGTATTCCATAGTCTGCTCCTATCTTGTGATTGCTGAGAACTTCATTTTAGCGCGTCTCGCGGCAAGATGTATCGGCAATCTGGTCAGGCGAGTCGCTAGACGATTCCCCGCGCAGTACGTTAAGATGGATGTTTGTAACTCAACGATAGAGGCAGAATCATGCGACATTACGGAACGACGGCTGATGGCATTGCGGTAGAAGAGTATACGCTGTGTAATGCATCCGGCATGGAAGTCAAACTGATCACCTTCGGCGGGATTCTGACGTCGATCCGCGTGCCCGATCGCGGCGGCCATTTTGCGAATGTGGCTCTGGGATTTGACTGCCTGGCGAAATATGAAGCGGAACACCCCTATTTTGGCGCCATCACCGGCCGATACGCCAACCGCATCGCCGGCGGCAGGTTCAGCCTGGATGGCGCCGACTATGAGCTCTTCAAGCAAGACGGCGTCGCCTCGCTGCACGGCGGGGAAGTCGGTTTCGACAAACGAAATTGGGCTGCGCGCCAATTCGATAACGGAGTTGAACTTTCGTACCTGAGCCCGGACGGCGAGGAAGGCTATCCTGGCAATCTGAACGTGACCGTGCGTTATAGCCTCGACGATGAGAATATATTGCGCATCGAGTACTCGGCTGCGACGGACGCGCCCACCGTGCTCAATCTGACCAATCACAGCTATTTCAATTTGCTGGGCGAGGGCGAAGGCACAATCTACGACCATATACTGACGCTGAACGCCGACAGCTACACGCCCACCGATGCCCGTCAAATCCCGACCGGCGAGATTGTGTCAGTTGCAGGCACGCCCTTCGACTTTCGCGTGCCCAAGACGATTGGCCCGGGCCAGCGTTCGGCCGATCCACAGATCATCATGGCCAAGGGCTATGACCACAATTTCGTCTTGAATCGCGAGGGATTGTCGGACGGCGAGTTAGGCTTGGCTGCCCGCGTCTACGAGCCGCGCTTGGGGCGAATCATGGAAGTGTGGACGGCTGAGCCGGGCGTCCAGATTTATGCCGGCAACGTGCTGGATACGACGCTGGTCGGCGCTAGCGGACGGCTCTATCGACAGAGCGATGGGCTGGCGCTGGAGACGCAGCACTTCCCCGACTCGCCCAATCAGCCGGGATTCCCCTCAACCGCGCTGCGGCCGGGCGGGCGATTCCATTCGGCTACGGAATACAGGTTCTCGACTGATTAGGATTTCTACTCTTGCGCGGTCGGATCAAAGGCATCGCGCAGGCCGTCGCCGATGATGTAGAGGCAGAGCACGACAATCGTAATCAGCAGGCCGGGGAGAATCATCAAGTGAGGCGCCTTGCCGATGAATTCGCGCGATTTGCTGAGCATATTGCCCCAGGTTGCTGTCGGCGGCTGCACACCCAGCCCCAGAAAGCTTAGAGCCGCTTCAATGAGCATGACGATGCCTATGTTCCGCGCCAATGTAACGATGGTCAGGGAGAAGACATTGGGCAGGATGTGCACCTGCATAATGCGCAAGTCAGAAGCGCCGATCGCTTTCGCCCCAACGATGAACTCGCGCGACCGAATCGCGAGCGTCTCGCCGCGAACAAGGCGCGTGGTAACGGTCCAGGTCAGAAAAACAATGACCAGGATGAGAGAATTGGCGTCCGGGCGGAATACTGCGGATATCACGATCAGCAGCACCAGCCCGGGGATTGCGTTGAGCGTGGTGATGATCCAGTTCATCAGGTCGTCGATAATCCCGCCATAATAGCCGGTGATGATGCCCAGCGTCACGCCGATCACGAGGGCGAGAAAAGCCGACATAAACCCAATGAAGAGCGAAACCTGCCCGGCGTAGAGCAGGCGCGCCAAATGATCCCGACCCAGGTTGTCCGTGCCCAACAGATGCCCCTCGCTGAATAGCGGCAAATACTTAGACTTCGACGCATCAGTAGTGTTTGGGTCAACGCCGAGCGCGCCGGTGATTAGCGGCGCCGTGATGGATGCGACTGTCAACAGCACGATGATGCCGATCGCCAGCATAGACAAGCGGTCATTCCACAAGCGGACCAGCGCCAGGTCGGTCAGCGACCGGCTTCGCAGCGGGCCATCCATTTTCACTTTGGCAGATTCTACTTTAGTCGACATAAGGCGTTCCTAAGAAATCCGAATGCGGGGATCAATGATCACGTAAAGGATGTCAGACAGCAGGAATCCCAGAATAGTGCCCAGCGAGGCAAAAATGACGATGCCCATCACAACCGGATAATCTTGTTGAATGGCTGAGGTGAAGGTGATCCTGCCGACGCCGGGCCAGGCGAAGACCGTCTCAATGATGATAGCGCCGGCCCAGACGTTGGTGATGATCGGGCCGAGCAAGGTGGCAACCGGAATCATGGCGTTGCGCATGGCGTGGCGGAAGTTGACCGCTGTGGGCGATAATCCCTTGGCGCGCGCGGTGCGGATGTAATCCTGGTTCAGCACTTCCAGGGTCGACGTACGGATATAGCGCGAGAACAGCGCCACGAAGCCGGCCGCGAATACGATGGTTGGCAGTGGCAGATACTCGAATCGCGCGAATATCGACGGGCATACGCCGTAGAGATTAGGCACGCAACGCCCGCCCAGTGGCACAATATCGAAGAGAATACCGAAAATGTACAAGAGGATGTAACCCAGCCAAAAGTTGGGGACGGCGTCAAAGATGACCGCCATCACGCGTGAGACATTGTCGAACATGCGGCCCCGCGTTACGGCGGAGAGCACGCCTACCGGAACGCCAATGACCAGCGACACCAATATCGCGGCAATGCCCAGCTCGAGGGTGGCAGGCAGGTTGGCCAGGAAGATCTCCATAACCGGCTTCTTCTTGATGAAGGAACGGCCGAAGTCCCCGCGCAGAATGCCGTAATTTTCACCGGGCGGTTCGGGCACGCCATCGCCGTCTTCATCCAATGGCGTCAGCAATTCAAAGGCGCCGTCGGCGACGCCGTCGCCATCGGCATCCCAGCGCAGCCAGTCGTCGCCGGCCAGCCAGCGCAGGTATTGAATTTGGAAGGGATCGTCAATGCCGAGTTGAGCCGCCACCCGGGCGCGTGACTCCGCCGAGATATTGGGCGCGAATTACAGCCGCACGACCACGCAGCCTGGCGCTAACCTGAGCAGCAAAAAAGGTGGGGATCGATTGAATGAGACGGCGAATAATGTATTTGATCTTCGCAAAACATTTCACATAGGCAGCAGGCTGCGGCAAAGAAAGAACGCGCCGGCGCGCGGCCGACACGTTCTTGTGAAAGACTATCAAAGCGCCTTAGGGGCTGATGGCGATGTCCGCCATGTTGGCGTAACGCGTCTCCGCATAGGGATGCCAATTCTGGACCGAATTAGCTTCGGCATACATGGAGAAGGGCGCAAACAGCCACCACCAAGGCAGGTCGTTATGCAGGATGCGGCTGACCTTGGAAGTCGCAGCCGGGCAGCGCGAGCGCTTCGTTGTAGAGCTCGGTCACGCGCTCGTTGCTGTAAGAGACGAAGTTGAAGCCGCCGCCGACCAGATCGCCAACCGGCGTGAAGACGTTGCGCGCATCGGTGTCTTGATCGAGATTGGTGAATCCGATCATGATGGCGTCAAAGTCTTGACCGAGCAGGAACTGAACCAATGCGCCGAACTCTTGCGTCTGGAAGTCCACCGCGATGCCGATTTGGCCCAACTGATCCTGGATGACCGTGCCGGCCGCTTCGCGCACCAGATTGCCCGAGTTGGTCAGCAACTCAAAGGCGAATTCCGTGCCCGCCTCGGCGTAGAGCGCGTCTTCGGTGGCCACCAGCGGCGTGCTGACATCATCATCGTGATCGACGAAACCGGCTTCCGCCAGCAGCGCCAGAGCAGCTTCCGGATTGTATTCCCAGGGCTCCATGCTCGAATCGTAGCCCCAGAGCGCCGGCGTGCCGAAACTGTTGACCTGAACCGCTTCGCCCTCGGCCGCGCCTTCGATGATGTCATCGTAGTTGACCGCTTGCGCAATCGCCTGGCGGACGCGAACATCGCCGAACAGCGGGTGCTGTCCCTGATCGATTGGGTTGCCATCGTCGTCGATGCCATTGGCCGGGTTGTTGCGATCGGCCAGGTTGAAACCTACGAAGGTCAGGCCGTCATCGACATACTCGTAAATCTGGAATTCGCCCGCTTCAGCTAGGTCGCGGAAATCCTGCATCCTTGTAGCGGGCACCGACGCTGAGCCGGCAGTGCCGACAGAGTTGACTTCGCCGGCCAGGAACTGCTCAATGCCGACCAGCTGATCGGGAACGTTGCGGATGATGTAGCCTTCGGGGGATACGGACATCCAGTGGTTGTCGTTGCGGATGAGGCTGGTCTGTTCATCGGGCACCAGCGCGCCGAAGTTGAAGACGCCAGCGGTCACATCCGGGTTCTTGTTGTATTCCAGCTCGTCGATCTTGGCGTAGTCGCCTTCCAGCTGCGGCTCGATGATATGCTGCGGCAAGATGCCGAAGTCGTCCAGTTCTTCAATGACGCGGCAGGAAGCCAGCTTGAGCGTAATCACCAGCGTAGTGTCGTCGACCGCATCGACGCTTTCGACGCTCTGCAAGACATCCGTCCGCGGCGAGGAAGTCTCTCCGCTGGCCAGCGCGTCAAAGGTGAATTTGTAGTCATGAGCGGTCACCGGAGTACCGTCGTTCCAGGTGATGTCGACGCGAAGCGTGAAGGTATAGGTCAAGCCGTCGTCGGAGATGCTCCAATCCAAAGCCAGACCGTTGTCCTGGTCGTTACGCCCGCCTTTCATTGGCGCGCGCGTTTCCGGATTGTAATTGTAGAGACTGGGGAAAAGAAATTCGTTGAGCGCTAACTCAACCGTATTGTTGGAAATCAGGGGATTCATGTTGGTGGGATCCCCGCCGAAGTTGGTGCCGATTAAAATGCCGCCTTGCTGCGCGCTCGCCCCCGCTGCAAATAGCGTGACAAGTACGAGTACAAAGAGGATGCGAAGTAATCTGTGCATGACGTTCTCCTGTTTGCTAGCCTTGCTTTCAGTGCTGATTCGGTTAATCAGGCGCAGTGAGTATACCAGCCTTCGCCACATTTGCGCCACGATTGGATTCTGATAAGCAGGCAAGACGCCCCGATATGGCCTGCCAAGACCCCAGGATGACTTGGCGAGCAGACAGTTAATTGGCGGGCGCCGCGCGCGCTTATCCGCCAATATTTGTTACACTTCAGAAACGACGGGTTTGCAGACGAGCGGGGCAAGACTGATGAAAGCGATCGATACGATTGTTGTTGGGGCCGGCGGACGGGGAAATGCCTATGGCGATTTCGCGCTTGAGCATCCGCAGGAAATGCGGGTTGTGGGCGTCGCCGAGCCGGACGCATTGCGCCGCGACCGTTTCGTCGGGCGGCATGATATCGCGCCTGATATGGTCTTTCACGACTGGCAGTCGCTGCTTGTAGCAGGCGAAAAGAAAGCGGCTACCATCATCAACTGCACGATGGATCGTTTTCACTTCGAGTCGACGATGCAGATGCTGGAACTCGGCTATGACGTTCTCCTGGAAAAGCCGATGTCGCCGGTATTGGAAGAGAACATTCGCCTGGTGCAGCAGGCGGAAGCCGCGGGCCGTGTTCTGCAAATCTGCCATGTGCTGCGCTACACGCCATTCTGGCAGGCATTGCGGGACGTGATTCATTCAGGCGCGATCGGCCGCGTCATAAGCGTCACGCATCGCGAAAACTTGATTTATTACCACATGGCGCACAGCTTTGTACGCGGCAACTGGCGGCAAGAAGGCGCCTCTGGGCCCATGATCCTCTGCAAATGCTGCCATGATTTTGATGTGCTGTTGTGGATTCTGCAGCAGAATGTCGCGCACCTCAACTCCTTTGGCAGCTTGACGCATTTTCGGCCCGAATACGCCCCCGAGGGCGCTACGCTGCGCTGCACTGACGGCTGCCCGGCGGCCGACGCCTGCAAATACGAAGCGACCAAGCTCTACGCGCGCGATGACGATGGCTGGCCGCAGAACGCTGTGTCATACGCGCCATCGCGGGAGAAGCGGCTGGAAGCGCTGAAGACAGGCTGGTATGGGCGCTGCGTCTATCATTGCGACAACGATGTAGTCGATCATCAAACGGTAAATATGGAGATGGAGGATGGCGCTACAGTCACGTTGGTGATGAACGGGCAGGGCGACGAGGAATGCCGCACCATGCGTTGGGACGGCACAAAAGCGACCCTGTATGGCAAGTTCTCAGGGCGCGGCCATGAGATTCGCATTCACCATCATCTGACGGGCGAGGTTGAACAGGTTCCCATCGTCGCTCGCGACCGCAGCGGACACGGCGGCGGCGATTATGGCATTGTCCGCAGCTTCATCAATACGATTCAGGGGCGACCGGACGAAAGTGGCACGACGGCGAGGGAATCGCTGGAAAGCCATCTGCTGGCCTTTGCCGCGGAGGAGTCCCGGCTGAAGAAAACCGTCATCAATATGAACGAGTACCGGGCGCGTCTTGGGCCCTAAATGGACCGGCTGGGTTGACCCGGAAACGAAGACTGAGAAGAGCGTAAAGTATTCAGAGCACCCCCGACAGGATTCGAACCTGTGCGCCTGGTTCCGGAAACCAATGCTCTATCCCCTGAGCTACGGGGGCTCTTCGCCCTCAATATAACAGAACGGCGGAAGACCAGCAAGCCCGCCCCCGCTTCAAAGCAACTCCCGGCCGCGCCGAGTGGCGAGCGCAGTCCGGTCCTGCCAAGACCAGGCTAACTTGATATAATGGCTGCCTGGCGAGGAGCCCCCTCGCATATTCGAAAGCGCGCCGTCGCAAAGACCATGTTCAGGCAATTGTGTTGGCGGTTCTTTGTACCGGTCACGATGCTATTCTTGGCTGGCTGCAACGCGTTCGCAGCCGGTGATTCAGTCGCCACGATAGATGCTGATCTCACGATGTATGCCGCCGAGAGCGACATGATCCGCGCAGCTGCGACCGCCGAGAGCAATATGGCGCTTGAGACTGTCGTCGCCGCCAGTACGCGCGTGGCCGAGTTGTCAGTTGTTAACGCGGCATTGGGCGCCACCTTACGGGCGAATTACACTGGCACCCCAGAAGTTGAAGCCGTGGTCGTCAGCGCCGAAGACATGGGAAGCTCCCTGGAAGACGACATGATGGACGACTCGACGGCGGGCCAGCCGGCAGCGGGGCAGATGGAGGTATCAAACCTGAGCACCGCCAGCGGCATTGATTCGAATAGCGGCTGCTCCAGTGGAACTGTCCGGCAATTCAGTCAAAGCGTTTCGGAGATCTACGTCACAGCTCGCGTCACTGCCCTTCGCGCGGGCGCTGTCTTTCAAGTAACCTGGTTTCGCGGCGCTGCGCTGGTTTACGAGTGGGCGTGGCAGTCCACATACTCGAAATCTTTCGAATGTATCTGGTTCTTCGCCACGCCGGAAGATTTCGCTTTTACGCCGGGGGGCTATTCGGCGACTATGACGGTAGACGGCCTTGAGCTGGGCAGCACTGCGTTCGACATCCTGAGCAATTGACCGGAGACTGAGACATTGCAATCTTTTCGCCGCATGCAAGTCCTGTATCTGGGGCTCGTTATCGTGTTGCTTGGCGTAGCTGTTCAGAGCCAGGATACAAGCCAGACGAATATTGCCAGTGGCTTGCAGGCGTCGCCCGCAACTGACGCCAACGCCGATGCGCCTTCAGCTACTTTGGCCGCGCCCGACATTGACACGATCGAGCCGGTTGAGCACAACGTACTGCACCGCCCGATCGAATTGTCTGGTGACTTGACGCACTGGGTGGACCGCAGCTACCCCTATGGCAGTACACAGCACGGGGCGCGCGCCGTCCATTTGGGCGTCGAATTCGTGAATCCGCGCCATACGCCGGTCTATGCCGCCAAGTCCGGCGTCGTTGTCTTTGCCGGCGCCGATGACGAGATCTTGATTGGTCCGCAACTCGACTACTATGGACTAGTCGTCATCGTGGCGCATCAGATCGAGTCATTGGCCGGGCGACAGGTGTTCACTTTGTATGGACATCTCGAAGACATAAGCGTGGCAGCCGGGCAGTCTGTAGAAGATCTGACGCGACTGGGGCATATTGGTTCGAGCGGAGTAGCGCTGGGGCCGCACTTGCATTTCGAGCTGCGCGTCGAAGACCCCTACGACTTTCGCATGACGCGCAATCCCGAGCTATGGCTGCAACACTACCTTGATAGAGGCATGATAATCGGCAGAGTCCGAGATCAGGCGGGCGCGCCAATTTATGGCAAACGCGTTTCCGTCCGTTCAGACACCATCAGCCGCGATGTGTATAGCTATGAGGGCGAACTCGTAAACCCCGACCCGGTATGGGACGAGGACTTTGCGGTGGGCGACCTGCCGGCCGACGACTATCAGGTGATCGTGCTCAGCGACGCCGGCAAGATAGCATTCGTTGACGTGGTTGCGGTAGAGGCTTATCGCACGACCTTTGTGGACATTGTCCTTGCCGACGCCTAGGCGACTCACGTATCTCAACGATAAATACGATAATCGATAGTGATCGGGCCGTTGCGCGATACGCTAGTTACCTGCATGGCCCCGCGATGTCCGTCCGCGGTCATCAAGGTGAATATCCTGTTGGCGAGTTGGTCCGCGTTTGCGATGGTGGCGTTGGCCGGCGCAGCGGAGATGACATCGAAGTGAGTTTGGCTCAAGGCTGAGAACTGGCCCATTGCGGCGAAGGCGGCGCTTCCCAACGCGGCCAGGTCGTTTCCGGTCCAGGACAAATCGGGGTTGGCGTCGCCGTCGAGATCAATTGACCCGGCGGAAGTGGTCCATGTGCCGCTCGACAAGACCGGGCGGTCGGCCACATAATTGTATACAAAGTTCTGATTGTTCGCTTCCCCGGCGGCGCCTTCGTAAACCTCCTGGTTGAGATCAATCACAATGACAACTGATTGCGGGCCGGAAGGTCCGCTGAGATTTGGATGCAGCTGCGCCGTCGCTTGCTGGCCGGCGTCCAAGCCCGCCAAATTGACCCCGGCAAACTGGCTGCCCGGCGCAAAGGTACCGGCGACTGCGAACCTGCCGGCTGAGCCTAATCCCTGATTGAGCAGCGTGACATTTACTACGTTGGATTGACCGATGTTCAGTCGTAAAGGCTGCGCGCTCAGCACGACCAGGTCCGGTTCCTGCGGCGGCGGCGGTGTCGGGGTTGCTGGCGGCTGAATAATTGGCGCGAGATTGCGATCGCCGATGGTATCTGCCAGGTAAGCCGCAACCCAGCCCCATTGGCCGCGAAAGTCGATGACCACCCAACTGTGGTCGACATTCGCGCCCAGGATGCGGGCCAGCGTACCCTCGATCACCTGGCCGATGATGTCGTATTCGGTGCCGGGCCCGCTGCGGACATTAAGGAAATCGCGTGTGATTCTTAAGTTGTATCCGCTGGGTGTTGCCGATGGCGCTTGTGTGGCTGTGGCTGGCGCAGAGGTCGGTTCCAGGGCCGGCTCCCTTGTCGGGTCAACGATGTCGATTGCGTCGGGATAACGGGCCACGACATTAGCGCTACCGTATTCATTCAGTCGGAGTACTACCACATTGCTGCTGATCTCGCCCGGCAACGGCGCCGCCGGGCTCAGCGCGCCCTGAACGCCAGCGAATGGGCTTGTGGCGGCCAAGGCATCGGAAACGGCGCCGCCCCGCGCAGTCGCCTCGGCCATCAAGCGAAGGGCGTCGTAGCTGGCCGCGGCCAAGGCCTCAGGCAGCCGTCCAAATGCGCGCGCATAGGCCCGGGTAAACTCGCGGCTGGCGGCGTCATCAAGCGTATGCGACCAGGTGGACATGCTGATTATGCCCGGCAGCAAATGGGCTGGAACGCGCGTGGCGAAGTCCGTCTCATGAGCGCGGCTGTAGACAAGTTCTCCCGCGTAACCGGAGTCGCGGATCTGTAGCAGGGCTTGAGCAGCCAAATGCGCCGGGCCGAAGATGGCAACCGCGTCGGGCGCCGAGGCCGCAACTGTCTCCGCCACCCGCTGAAAGTTCGGTCGGGATTGGTCGACGGGTAGGTTTGAAGGGCGCAGACCATAGGCAGCCAAGGCGTTGGCGAAGGAAATCAGACTGGTCGTGCTGGCGGCGTCCAACTGGATGGTGTGTATGGTCTGAATCGCTAGCGAAGTTGCCAGGTATTCGGCCAGTCCGCCAATCTGCGCGTGTTCTGCGGCGCGGCTGCGATAAAGGCGGCCCGTGTGATCCGAAAGCAAGAGCGTATCGCTGGTCGCCGGCGTAAACACGGGAACTTGTATCGCCTGCAGCCTGGACATATGCTGGGCTATCAGGTCATCAGTTTCCGGTCCGATTACGGCGAAAACGCTGGCTTGCTTCATATTGGCAGTGGCGATTTCCATGTTGTCCGGCGGCGTGTCTACAACAGTCAGCTGGAAGATAGTTCCATCGGCGCCGACAAGGCCGCCGGCATCATTGATGTGATCCGCCGCTAGCCGCGCCCCCGCCAGCATGGATCCGGATGGATAATCTATCACGCCGATTCTCAATTCATACTGAGCGCTGGCTTGCCGGCCGCCGATTCCGGCGACGCAAGCCAATACAATTGCAATCCAAAGAGGGCATCTGCGATGGACGACCATGTCAGTATCCAGACAGAATCGTTTATCAATACAATCAGTATACATACAAGCGCTACGGGCGCAAAGCTGACGGCGCGTTGCCCTCTTGATTTCCGCCCGCTCGCTGACTATACTCGCGCTAGATCATTCCCGATTGTCTAGCTTGGCGGCCCCCGAAACGTATGCAGCGCGAACGCATCACGGACAACATTCTTGTATTTCGCAGCGGCCAGTATGCCCAGGTGACGGCTGGCTTGATTGTGACGAGCGAAGGCGCAGTGCTTATTGATACCTTGCTCTATCCTGAGGAGTCCTTGCGCATTCGGCGCTACGTAGAATCCGGACTGCGGTCCGAAGTGCGCTACGTCATCAATACGCATTATCACGCGGATCATACGACTGGCACGTGTTTCTTCCCGGAGGCGCAGGTCCTGTCGCACCGGCTCTGCGCTGAGACGCTGGCGACGCGCGGCCGCGAGGGCCTGGCGCGGATGAAGCAAGACTCGCCGGAGTTTGAAAGGGTCGAACTCGTCATTCCAGATATCACCTTCGAGGGTCGGATGTCGTTTGAGCTAGGCGAGTTCCGTTTCACGCTGCGCTCGAGCCCTGGCCATAGTCCGGATTCCATCATTTGCCTGGTTCACGACGAAGACATTCTCTTCGCTGCTGATACAGTGATGCCGATTCCGTATTTCGTCGATGGCAGCTTCGCCGACCTTGAGCGGTCCCTAAGTATCTTGCTGGATCGAGAATACGAGAACATTGTGCAAGGACATGGCGATATTATATTGCGCGGCGAGGCGCCGGAAAAAATCGCCAGTGATCTGGAATATCTTCACCGTTTGTCAGAGGCGGTGGAGAATGCGCGGGCAGCTGGTCTACAGAATATTGAAGACGCGATACCCTTGGACGCGTGCGGCAAGAGCCACGTGCTCTTGAATGGGGTCGTTGAGCAGTTGCACCGCGACAATATTCGCGCATTAGTGAACGGCGGCCGGTCCGGTTCAAGCTTGCCGGCCGACCGAGGCGCATCCCACGATTATGAAGGAAACTCGCAATGGCAACAGAAGAATCTTATCTAACCAGAGAAGGCGAAGATGCGTTGCGCCGTGAATTGCGGCAACTCGTAGAGACACGGCGTCCGGCGCTGGCGCGCAAGCTGAAAGACGCGGTGGCGCAGGGAGACCTCAAGGAGAACGCCGACTACCACGACGCCAAGGAGCAGCTCGGCTTTGTGGAAGGCCGTGTGCAACATATCGAGTCCGTTCTCAGGAACGCCATCATCGTGGAGGACGCGGAGCCCAGCGATGAAGTACGTGTTGGGTCTACGGTCGTCATTCAGGAAGTCGGCAGCGGCGAGAACGAAGAATACAAAATTGTCGGCAGCGCCGAAGCAAACCCGCGCGAGCGCAAAATCTCGCAGAAGAGTCCGATTGGCTCCGCGCTGTTAGGGAGCCAGATAGGCGAAAAAGTCTCGGTAAGCACACCCGACGGCAAAATCAGATTCAAGATTATCGAAATCCGCTAGCGTTTGGCGACAGCCTGTCTGTGTACATACGCAGATCGCTTTATTCCTGAAACTACGCATGACCGCGTACTTAGGAATAGGGCATGAAATTGCCCGTGCCGCCGAAGGGATCTTCCTCTTCATCTTCGGGGCGTCTTGGCGCTTGCGAGATTGCAGATGGCGCGCTCATGCTGCCCGTTGGCGGCGGCGTCGGCGACGTGGTCTCCGCTGGCGGGCCAAATTGCATTTCCGCGTATTCGTTGAAGGGCGAACTGGCGGGCGCCGGATAACCGCTCGCGGGCATCGCCTGCTTACGCCAGGCCAGGATTTCGATTTGAAGGGTCTCGATGCCGCTGTTCGGCGTTCCCCCGCCGTAGTTGCAGACCACTGCTTTGACTGTGGCTTGCATGTGGATTGCGCCACTGTCCAATAGCAGGCGCGCGCCAGGCTCTACCGCGACGATGTCAGCTCCAGCGTCCCGGACGCGGTTGGATACAGCGGCGTGTAAGGCCGGGTCGTGCAAGGCGGCGGGCGCGGCAAAGACCTTGGTCAGCGTCTCTTGCGACGCCATGTCAAAGCCCCAGAATTCAACTGACTGCAACTCATTGCCGACTTGGGTCGCGCCAGAAACGCCGCATTCGCCAAGAAACTGGCTGCCCGCATCCGGGGCCAATTCTATGGCGAAGGAATCATCCAGATTACGCCCTTTTACGTAGGTCGAAAGGGCGCGCAAAACGGGAACGCCGTATTGCGGATGGATTGTGCCGCTTTCTTCGGTTTCGTCTTCGACCCAGGTCGCCGCGGCTGGCGCCTCACTGTAGGCCTGTAACGGTTGTTCGGTTGGCATCGTCGCGGACCCGGCCGGCGGTGGGCTGGCCGTCGCTTTTTGCTTGCGACCGCGACGGGCAGATGTCGCGCCTCCGCTGGCTGGCAGAATGGTCCGCCCGGCGATAACAAGTACCGGGATCCCCAGCGCTACGACTGCCAGCGAGGCTAGCACTTGAAGGGTACTGGCGACGAGGCCGGGATCTTGCGGGGCGAGCGCTCCTGGCAGGTCGGCGTATCCGGGGATGTCCATCAACGCTTCCAGCGCAGCGCGCTCCGCGGCTGGAACTTGCGTGTTGCCCGCCAGGCCTTCTACCACAGACTGCGGATTGGGGATCTGCTGCAAGACCAGTAAGGCATTGTTGCTGTCATAGTGCACGTCTTCGGAGTGCCCCACGGCGATCATTCGCACCCACTGCTCAATCGCCAGCCGGCTCATGTGGCGGGGCGAGGCGCCGGTGAATTCCGTAGGAATGATCACATAAGCTGTAACCAATCCCAGCGCCATGCCCAGGAGTACGAGTAAGACGGTCATTCGCTGCGGGCCGGACGCTGCCAGGCTCTGAATGCGCGAACCGGGCCCATGCCCGCCCTTTCCAGGGGAAGAGTTGGCCAACTCAGCGCCGACAGCTTCGCTGGATTCGGACGCTGCGGACGATTGCGCGCGATTAGACATTCGACCTTGAAGGCTCATAAAAGCGCCCTTTCGAGTCTCAAATATGCATACTTGCAATGAAGTATACGATAGGTAACAAAGCGCCACAAACGCGTTGCGCGCCAACTTTTCAGTGCAGGTACAATTCCCGGTTGACGGACAGCATGCTCCGGCTGGCTTAGACGACTGCGGGTTCCTTGTCATCCTGGCCAAGCTGTGAAGATTCGACGGGTTTCAAAGTCTTTGGCAATTTCCAGGTCGTATAGTCGCAATCGGGATAGCGGCTGCAGCCGAAGAATACCCGTCCCTTGCGCGTACGCCGCTCGACGATCTCGCCTTGGCTATCATCGCCGCAGTCGGGGCAGAGCAGGCCCTTTCGCAGCAGGAAACGTTCGGTATGTTTGCATTCGGGATAATTTGAGCAGCCGATGAACTTGCCATAACGCGAGTGTTTGATTACCAGATCGCCAGTAGAACAAGTCGGACAATTGCGCCCGACCTTCTCGGCGACGTCCCTTCGCGGCATGTTTTCGCGAGCGTTCACCAGGCGCTTTTCAAAGGGATGATAGAACTCGTCAAGCATGGGACGCCAATCCAGCTTGCCTTTGGAGACTTCGTCAAGTTGGTCTTCCATTTTCGCCGTGAAGGCGTAGTCCATCTCCTCCTCGAAGAACTCCGTGAGGAGTTCGCAGACCACTCGCCCAGTCTTTGTGGGATGCAGGCGCCGGTCTACCTGGGTGACATATTCGCGCGTTTGAATGACCGTTACTGTCGGCGCATAAGTACTGGGCCGGCCGATGCCTCTTTCTTCCAACTGGCGAATAAGGCTCGCTTCGTTATAGCGGGGCGGCGGCTGAGTAAAGTGCTGCTCCGGTATAATTTTACGCGGATCGAGCCACTCGCCTTTCACGAGGTCTCGGAACTCCTCCTGCTGATAGTTTTGACCCTTACCGCTGCGTTCGGCCGCCCTGTCGCCGACGGCAAGATG
>JAGWBC010000002.1:0-3009 GCA_021296115.1 Anaerolineae bacterium
CATAACGATAGCCTCTGACTTAGTAGCCGTCGACGGCGCCGAAATGGAAGCTGGCTACTGCAGGACATTCGATACCGCAAAGGCGTCGATTGTAGCGATCGATCCGCCGCTTGATACGACCAGCCTGGGCCTCGAACCCAAGTTACAGGTACGTTTCAACCAGGTCATGGACCGGAGCGCCATTGAAGACGCATTCTATCTGCGGCTCTTGCCCGCCGGCGATGGTAGCGGGCTCAGCGGGGAGTTCGTCTGGGCCGAAGACAGCATGGGCTTCGCCTTCACGCCTGAGGCGCGCCTGGAGCTGGATTCTATTTACGAAGCTGGATTCAGCCCAGATTTGTGGCCTGAATTGCAATTTGGCAGCGCGGGAGCAGCGCCTAGCTGGCGTTACCAGACCGTACCCGAGCCCAGTATTGTGGCCACCGAACCAACTGACGGCGCGCAGGAAGTCAGCCGTGGCGGATTTTCTCTCTTCTTCGCGTCCACGATGAATATATCGACCTTGGCCGACCGCATCACTATCGAGCCTGAACCGCTGGCGCCGCCGCGCGTCTATTACAGCGAGTGGGCCAACCGCTATACCGTCTCCTTTGACGCAGCGCCTTCAACAGCGTACGCCATTCGCATCGCGCCCGGCATGGAAGACATCTACGGCAACGCGGTCGCCGAGCCGACAGTTTTCCGCTATACAACCGCGGCCCGCACGCCTTTGCTCGGTTTCCATGTGCCGGGTCCCGTGGGCTTTTACAACGCTTATCGTAAACCGATCCAGCTCATTGCGCAGCACCGCGGCGCCGACACTATTGACTTCGCGCTTTATCGCGTGCCGCTGGAAGCGTTTGTTAGTCGTTTGACGCAGGCAGACAACTATGATCCAACGCAGGACTACGATCCGCGGGCCGACGACCTGCTGAAGAGCTGGCGCGTCGAGTCGGATGCGCCGGAAAACGTCCAAGCTAACGAGCTGCTGGAATTGCGCGATGGTCAGGGGCGGGACCTGGAAAAGGGTGTCTACTTTCTTGAGGCGAAGGCGCCCGGGTTTGAGCGCTACACCTGGCAGAATCGCCATTTTCTAAATGTCGCCACCGCAGTGCTGACGGTCAAACAGGCGACTGACCGCTTAACTATATGGGCGGTAGACCTTGATTCGGGCGCGCCAATTGCCGACGAGCGCGTCGCAATCTATGGACGAGGCGGAGCTTCTCAGGGAAGCGGCGTCACCGACGAGCGCGGGATTGTACAGATTGACATCCCCGTCACGCCTGACCTGTTCGCGCGATTTGTGGCCGTCATGCATGGCTCGGAACACTTCGGCATCGGCTATTCGGATTGGTCCAACGGCACAGATCCCTGGCAATTCGGCTACGGTTTTTCTTGGTCGCCGCGCGCGTATCAGGCCTACCTGTACACCGACCGTCCCGTTTACCGCACCGGCCAGCCGGTATTTTTTCGCGGGCTTGTGCGCAGCAAAGACGATGTCGTTTACATGCCGGCGCCGCTTGACACGGTACCGGTTACCATCCGCGATGCGCGTGGCGAAATCGTTTACCAGCGTGAATTGGCAGTTAGCGACTTCGGCAGCTTCAACGGCCAATTCGATATCGCGCCGGATGCCTCGCTGGGCGCGTACAGCCTGAGCGTGGATCTCCCAGCAGAGCGCGAATACGGGCGAGAGGGCGGCAGCATCAGTTTCCTGGTTGCCGAGTATCGACTGCCGGAGTATCAAGTGACGCTGTCGGCGGCGCAGTCCGAAATTGTTCAGGGCGGCTTGATCGCGCTGGATGTTGAAGGCAAGTATTTCTTCGGCGGTCCAGTTTCAAATGCCGCAGGCGATTACGCCCTGTATTCAAGGCCTTACACATTCGATTACCGCGGCGACGGGCATTACGACTTCGCCGATAACGACATTTACCAGGCGGAGCATGAACGATACGGCGTCAATCGCATCGTCAGCGAGGGCAGCTTAACCACCGACGCCGAAGGCAAAGCCAGGCTCGAATGGCTCGGCGACTTGCAGGGCGAATCGCAGAGCCGGCTTTGGCGCGTCGAGGCATCAATTCGCGACGAAGCCGGGAGTGCGATATATGGCAGCGCCAGCCTGGTTGTGCACCAGGGGCTGCTCTACTTGGGCGCGCGCGCCGCGGATTATGTCGGCCTTGCCGGCGAAGACAGCGTAATCAAGCTCATCGCCGTGGACTGGGACAGCCGTCCCGTGGCCGATCAGCCGATAGCGGTGCAAGTCGTCGAGCGGCGCTGGAGCAGTGTGCAGGAGCAGGATCCCAGCACCGGCGCCACCGCCTGGACCTGGGATGTGGAGGAGATTCCAGTAGCGGACGGCAGCGTCATCAGCGGCGCTGACGGCAAGGCCGACTTCGTTTATCAGCCGCCGACGGGTGGCATATACAAGATAATCGTTTCCACGCGGGATTCGGCGGGCAATCAAGTACGCGCGGCCACCTATGCCTGGGTCTCGGGTCCGGACTACGTCAGTTGGCGGCAGCGGAATGACAATGCTATCGATCTGACGCCGGAGCAGACCGAGTACCGTGTCGGCGATACTGCCAAAATCTTGATCGCATCGCCATTTCAAGGCGAAACCGAAGCGCTGATCAGCATTGAGCGCGGCGATGTCCTGCGCGTGGAGCAGGTGACGCTGACCAGCAATTCGCAGATTTACGAATTCGAGATCCTGCCGCAGTACGCGCCCAACATTTTTGTGTCAGTCTTCCTTATCAAGCCGGCGGACGAGCAGAATGCCGTCGCCTCCTGGCGAATCGGCATGACGCAACTCACGGTCGATATCGAACAGAAAGCCTTGAACATTGAGATATCAGCCGACCGCGATAAAGCCTCGCCGCAAGAAAGCGTCCAGTATCAGCTGCGGGTGACTGACTATCAGGGCGATCCGGTCGTGGCTGAAGTCGGCATCGCGGTTACGGATCTGGCCGCGCTGTCGCTGGCCGAGCGCAACAGCGAGCGCATGCTGGACGCGTTTTTTGGTCCGCAAGA